>NZ_JBFABE010000045.1:0-41262 GCF_040640155.1 Streptosporangium sp. NPDC023615 | reverse complement strand
GACGGTCGGCGTCACCGTCGGAGTCACCGTCGGGGTGACGGTCGGAGTCACCGTCGGGGTGGGGGTCGCGTCGCAGACGGCCCGGGTGATGGTGTTCGTGTCGAGGCTGACCTGTCCGTTGCGCGCCAGCACGCGGCCGTCGACGACGGCGCCGGTCGTCACCGTGATCGACGTCAGGGCGAGGATGTTGCCGACGAAGGTGGAGTTGGTCCCCAGCGTCGCCGAGCTGCCCACCTGCCAGAAGACGTTGCACGCCTGGGCGCCGTTGATGAGCTGGACCCGGCTCGCCGAGCCGGTGATGAGCGTGGAGGCGACCTGGAAGATGAAGATGGCGTCGGGGTCGCCCTGGGCGTCGAGGGTGAGGGTGCCGGTCAGCCCGAGCGAGGAGGTGGAGGTGTAGACGCCCGACACCAGCGTCCGGCCGACCAGGTCCCCCGCGACGAGGGCCGTCGAGGCCTGTCCCGCCGCGTTGTTGTAGGCGATGGTCAGGTCGTTCTGCGCCTGGAGCGCGACGGCGTCGGCGATGTTCTGGGTGCCGAACACGGTTCCCGGCGGGAAACCGGTCACCGCGGTGCCCGGGCTGAGGCCGAGGTTACCGGTGATCACGCTGGGGCCGGTGTTGGTGACGGTGGTCCCGGCCAGCACGGCGAAGGCGTCCGCGGTGCCGAGGTTCACCGGCTCCTGCACGACCTTCGCGCCGGACTGCGTGGCGACGAGCACGGCGATGACGGGAAGGGCGATGATCCCGGCGAGCACCCCGAACAGCACGGGTGACTTCCGGGCAAGACAAGTGAGAAAAACTATCATTTGCCGGATTTCTCCTTAAAGGGGCGGCGAACGCGCCTGGACTTATAGGAGCGGTGAAGACATCCGGCCGTTTGAGTCCCCCGCAGGTCGAAAGCGCCCGTCGGCGCGATCAACGGCCCGGGAGGTCCGAGAGCCCTACCCCGCGATTCCGCACGCTACCCGGGGATATCGGAAAGCCTCGAACCGAACCACTGAAACGAGAAACAAAGATCGCTCAATTCTTCATTGAACGATCAGGCGGACACGACAGGGCCCGCGCCACGGGAGGGGGTCGTGGCGCGGGCCCTGTCGGCCTTACGGGATGTGGTTCCGGGACGGGCCGGTGCCGGCCCGTCGTGAGGGGGTCAGACGCGGGCGTTGGCCGGGTGACCGATGGCGAGACCCGAGACCGGGTCGAAGAAGTGCAGGTTGTGCGTGTCGACGACCAGCTCGATGTTCTGGCCGGGACGGACGTGGCTGCGGGAGTTGACGCGGGCGGTCCACAGCGACTTGTCGCCGACCAGCGGCAGCGTGGCGTCCTCCTCGCCGTCGTCGGCGGCGGCGGCCACGGTGTCCTGGTGCTGGACCGGCGGGGCGTCGATCAGGAACAGCACGTTGATCTCGGAGCCGAGCTCCTCGGTGACCTCGGCGCGGACCTGCAGGCGGGTCCAGCCACCCGGGGTGCCGTTGGCGGCCACCGAGTCGTCGAAGTCGGAGGGGCGGATGCCCAGAATGATCTTCTTGCCGATGTAGTCCTCGAGGCCGCGCTTCTCGGCGAAGGTCTCGGCCGGCACCGGCAGGTTGAAACCGGCGAAGGTCACGGCGGCGCCACCGTCACCGCGTACCAGCTCGGCGTTGACGAAGTTCATCGAGGGAGAGCCCATGAACCCGGCGACGAACAGGTTGACCGGCTTGTCGAAGAGGTTCTGCGGGGTGTCGACCTGCTGGAGCAGGCCGTCGCGGAGGACGCAGACCCGGTCCCCGAGGGTCATCGCCTCGACCTGGTCGTGGGTGACGTAGACGGTCGTCACGCCCAGGCGCTCGTGCAGGGTGTTCAGGGAGGCGCGCATGGAGACACGGAGCTTGGCGTCCAGGTTGGACAGCGGCTCGTCCATCAGGAAGGCCTGGGGCTCGCGGACGATGGCGCGGCCCATGGCGACACGCTGGCGCTGACCACCGGACAGGGCGGCGGGCTTGCGCTTGAGGTACTGGTCGAGGCCGAGCATCCTGGCCGCCTCGCCGACCCGCTTGGAGATCTCCGCCTTGGGCATCTTGCGGAGCTTCAGACCGAAGGCGAGGTTCTCCTCGACGGTCATGTGCGGGTAGAGCGCGTAGTTCTGGAAGACCATGGCGATGTCACGGTCCTTCGGGGGCAGGTGGTTGACCACCCGGTCACCGATCGCGATCTCTCCGCCGCTGATGTCCTCAAGCCCCGCGATCATGCGCAGGGCGGTGGACTTGCCACAGCCGGAGGGGCCGACCAGGACCATGAACTCGCCGTCCTTGATCTCAAGGTCGAGGCCGTTCACGGCTTTGACGCCACCCGCGTAGATCTTGTCGACTTTGCTGAGAACGATGGATGCCATGGATGTCCTTACCGCCCCGGGCCAACCCCGTGTTCACCCGATATTGGATACGTTTTCATGCATCTCATCGGAAACGGACATCGGTGTCAAGAGGTTGCCCGGTTCTGGCCTGTCAGCAGGGCGGCCGTTATGCCTCCGTGGTGGATCGTTCGCGGAAAACATGATGGAATCGTTTCCATGAACATGCGTCGCGCGACGATCAGGGATGTCGCCGAGGCGGCCGGGGTCGGGGTCGCCACCGTGTCACGGGTCCTGTCGGGGGGGTCGGCGAGCCCCGAGACCAGGGAGCGGGTGCTGACCATCGCCGCCCAGCTCGACTACCGGCCCAGCGCTCTCGGCCGCAACCTGCGCCAGCGGCGCTCGGGCGGGATCGGGCTGCTGCTGCCCGACATCACCGACACCTTCTACGGGCGGGTGGCCGACGGGGTGCTCGCCTGCGCGCGCTCGGCGGGCGAGCCGGTGATCCTGGGCACGACCGGCGACGACCCCGAACGCGAGGCCGAGGCGATCGGCGTGCTCCTGGAGCAGGGGGTGGACCGGCTGGTCGCCATCCCCTCGGGAGACGGCGAGAGCTGGGCGCCGACCCTCCGGGCCGGGCTGAACACCGTGTTCGCGCACCGCACCTCGGCCGGGTACGACGACATCCCGGCCGTGCTGGCCGACGACCGCGCCGGGGTCAGGACCGCGCTGGACTACCTGACCGGGCTGGGGCACCGGCGCATCGCCTATCTGGGCGGCCCCGGGCAGGCCCAGCGGCTGACGGCCTTCCGGCAGGTGCTGGGCCCGCTCGTGGACGAGGAGCTCATCGTGGTGGCCCGGGGCAGCCGCGACTCCGCCTACGCCGCCGCGGCCGGGCTCTTCCAGCACCGGCCCGACCTGACCGCGGTGCTGGCGGGCGGCAACCTGCTCGGTGAGGCCGCCGTACTGGCCGCGCGCGAGCTGGACCTGCGCCTGCCCAGGGACATGTCGCTGATCATGTTCGACGACGTGCCCTGGGCCGAGCTCTGCTCGCCGTCGCTGACGGTGATCGCCCAGCCGGCCCAGGACATCGGCTACCGCGCCGCCGAGCTGGTGCTCCGCGGCGGCGGCAGGCGCCCGCGCGGCGTGCTGCTGCCCACCGAGCTGATCGTCAGGGGGAGTTGCGCGGCTAGAGGGACTTCTCGATCGCCGCGATGACGGCGGGGTCGGCGGGCTCGACGCCGGGCCTGAACCTGGCCACCACCTCGCCGTCGGCGGAGACGAGGAACTTCTCGAAGTTCCACTGGACGTCCCCGGCCTGGCCCTCGGTGTCGGGGACCTCGGTGAGCTCGGCGTAGAGGGGGTGCCTGCCCTCGCCGTTGACCTCGCTCTTGGCCAGCAGCGGGAAGTCGACGCCGTAGGTGGTGGAGCAGAAGTCCTGGATCTCCTCGGCGCTGCCCGGCTCCTGGCCCATGAACTGGTTGCACGGCACGCCGACCACGGTGAGGCCCCGGTCGCCGTAGGTCCGCTGGAGCTCGACGAGCCCGGCGTACTGAGGCGTCAGCCCGCACTTGGAGGCGACGTTCACCACGAGGACGGCCCCGTCCCCTGCCAGCTCGGCCAGGGTGGTGGGGGTGCCGGAAAGAGTCTGTACGGCGATATCACGGATTCCCATGCTGTGCACCCTAATCCCCTTGTCACATTTGAGAGTTATGCCGTCCATAAAGTGAAATGTGACTGACGCCACAGGCGGGACGGCGCCCGCCTCACCACCGCTTTGATCATTCCCTTACCGATCTCTGACATGACTCCTGACACGACGCTGTCGGCTGGCCAGCCGCCGGATCGCGAGGCATCGTGACGCCGTCCCCCGACCTCAAGGCACAAGGGAGTCCCATGTCGACGCTACGCCGTACCGGTGCACTGGTGATCACTTCGGTGCTCGCCCTCGGCACCACCACGGTCGCCCAGGCGTCCTCGGCGAGTACGGACAACCGGGCGGTCGCCAGGCCGATGGTGTCCGCTCACGGCTGGAACAGCACTCAGTTCGACTGCCTCAGCAGGCTCTGGACCAAGGAGAGCAACTGGAACCACCGCGCCCACAACCGCTCCTCGGGCGCGTACGGCATCCCGCAGGCCCTGCCCGGCGGGAAGATGGCCAGCGCGGGACGCGACTGGCGCAGCAACCCCAGGACGCAGATCAAGTGGGGACTCGGGTACGTCAAGCAGCGCTACGGCTCGCCGTGCCGGGCGTGGTCGCACTTCCTGTCGCGCGGCTGGTACTGATCGGCGGAGAGCGATCCGAAACCCCATGGTGGACTGATTTTCATATCGTCTCCCGGCATGGGTGATTCGCCCGCCGTAATCGGTCAACCGTCGAATCACCCGTAAATCCCGAAGATCGGGCAAACACCTTCCCTTCGCGTGTCCCAACCGCCCTGCGGCGCTCTCCGGCGTACTAGAAAGCCGCCTAGAGAGACCGCCGCGGCGTCTCATGCCGGAAACAGGCCGGCGAGACCACGCGGGCGCTCCCCGTCCGAGCCACGGACGCCGGATCGTCAGGCGGGCGGGCGCATCCGTGCCCTCGCCCGCCCCCGCACGCGGCCCGAGGACAAGGAACCATGTGAACAGCAGCCACCGTGTTCTACGCGGTACCGTCGTGACCGTTCTCGCCGCCTCGGCGATGGTCGGTCCGTCGACGGAGGGACGAGCAGAGAGCACCGCCGAGTCGTCCAGGAAAGGGACGGCCCGGATGGTGCACCGCTTCACCTGGGTGACCCAGGTGAAGCCCACGATGAAGGCGGTCGCCAGGACCGCCAAGAGCAGGAACAAGACGATCGCCTACCGCCTGGTCTCCCGGCGGGCCTGGCCGCACAGGCAGTTCCGCTGCCTGGACAGCCTCTGGACCAGGGAGAGCAACTGGAACCACCGCGCCTACAACCGCTCCTCGGGGGCCTACGGCATCCCGCAGGCGCTGCCCGGCTCGAAGATGGGCGGCAGCGGCGGCGACTGGCGGTACAACCCGATCACGCAGATCCACTGGGGTCTGCGCTACATCAAGAGCCGCTACGGGTCACCGTGCGGCGCGTGGGGTCACTTCCGGTCGAGCAACTGGTACTGACCCGCCCGGAGAGTGTCCAGGGGAAGGGAACACTCTCCCGGCGCCCGGGGCCGTCAGGCCCCGGGCGCCACGACCGGCCCCGGAAGCACGACCGGCCCCGGGAACACGACCGGTCCCGGAAGCACGACCGACCTCGGAAGATCGCCTCATGGCCGCCTCACGGCAGGTCGAGGGCGCTCAGGCCGAGCAGGAACGCCTGCCGGTCACGGGTGGTCAGGACCTCGTACGGCCGCGCGGCGCCGTGGTTGGTGTCGACCTCGATCCGGTCCCGGGCCGGCCCCGGGGGCAGGGAGATCATCTGAGCCGCGGTCAACCCCGCCCGCGCCCAGGCGGCGGCGTGCGCGTCGGCGCGGTGGTAGCGCAGGGTCGCCAGCCGGTTGAACAGCAGCACGCCCGGCGGGGTCCCCGCGGGCTCGTACGGCGGCGCGACCTGGGCGAAGGCGGCCCCGCCGGTCGCCGCGCCCGCCCGTACGAGCCGTCCGGCGATGTCGGCCAGTTCGGGCAGCCGGTCGGCCTGGGCGGCCCACAACCCCTCGGTCACCCTGGCGTGCACCTCGTACAGGGAGGTGATGAAGGCGTGCGTGACCGGGGTCGCGCGCAACGCGCCCCCCTCGGCGGCATCCGGGGCGCCGGCGCCCGGAACGGCGTCGGGGGCGGCGTCCTCGTCGAGGGTGCCCTGGGCGAGGTGGACGTCGATCTCGGCCCGCCGCAGGGGGTTGTAGCGGTAGACGGCGGCCAGCCCGCCGGGGGTGAGCGGCCTGATCGGGAGCACGAATCGGAGATCGACCAGCAGGTCGGCCTGGAGACCCGAGCGCTCGGCGAGTTCCCGGCCGAGCGGCCTGCTCGCGATGTGGACCCCGAGGTTGACCGCGTCGATCAGGGGGCCGATCGACGCCGCGTAGCCAGGTAGATCATCGAAGCGGGACATGATGCGATATCTTTCCGCATTTTCACCGTCCGATCCCCGCGAGCACGGAGACGGCGGCCCCGGCGACGACGGCGAGGGTACCGATCCAGGCGATGAGGGCGTCGGCCCGGTCGTCGAGGGGCCCGCCCCGGCGGAGGGCCTCCTGGGCGCGCCGGTAGCGGATGCCGGTCTGGGTCAGCAGCAGGAACGCGCAGAACACCGCGGGAACGAACAGCAGGACGGCCCCCGCGGGGGCGCCGGCGCGCAGGGCCACCCCGGCACCGCCCAGGCCTCCGGCGGCCAGCACGGTGGCGGTACGGACCCAGGCGAACCGGGTCCGCTCACCCTGCAGACCGGAGTCCACGGCCCCCTGAGGGTCACCGGTGCTCCCGGCGCCTCCGGCTCCCCCGGTGCCGTCGTCGTTCCCGGGAACGCTGCCGGGAACGCTGCCGGGGGCGCTGCCGCCGGGGCCGTTCACCGGGAGAGCAGGATGAGGATCAGGGCGAGCACGGCGACCCCCGCCACCCCGTACCCGAACAGCGGGGCCAGGGCCGGGGGCGGGAGCGGCGCGGAGGTGCGCAGGGCGCGCTGGACGCTGCGCCAGCGGGGGTAGGCCATCGCGGCGGCCAGGGCGGACAGCGATACCAGGACCACCGCGAGCAGGGTGCGCATCCACGGGATGAAGACGTCGGCCGAGACCGCGGCCATGGCGACGCCGCCCGCGCTGAGCGCGAGCGACGTACTCAACCAGGTCAGATAGGTGCGTTCGTTGGCGAGGGTGAACCGGGGATCCGGCTCGTTGTCCTGGGAGTCCATGCAACGACGCTATTTCAGCGGTATTCCCCCGGGGAAAGCCGGGTTCGGGGCCGGGGGCCGATCACCCGGTCACCGGTGAGCCGCCGGACCCGTCACCCGCAGGCGTTGGTCAGCTGCTGGACCCACGCCACGGAGTCGGTCGCCACCTTCTGCGCGGCGTCGACGGCGCTGTTGGCGTCGGTGACGTTGAAGCCCTGCAGGTTGTTGGAGACGTTGTCGGCCGCCTCCTTCAGGGAGGTGTTGGCGGCCTTGTCGGCGAGGTCACCCAGCTTGGCGCCCCCCTCGTTCAACGCCTTCTCCATCCCGGCGGGGTCGTTGAGCAGGCCGGAGACCTTCGAGACGGTATCGGTGACGATGCCCGCGGCCTGCACGCACTGTTGCGCCTTGTCGATGCCCTGGCTCACCTGCTGGACCTCGGAGCAACCCGTGATCAGCAGGGCGGCGGCGGCCGCTGAGGCGGCGAGGACGGGAATTCGTCGCGGAAGGGGTCGCATGTCCCGACCCTACCCAACGTGTCGGCACCGCAGGCGCCGTCGTACCGGCTCGTTACCGGCCGGGGTCCGCCGTCCGGGGACGCTGAGAGTTGAGCGGGCCCGATTACGACCCGGGTCGTACGATCCTCTGTATTCACACGAGGGGGAAGCATGGAACTCTGTCAGCATCTCACCACGGCACAGACCCAGGACCCGCCGGCGCGCACACCGCAGGGGTGCGAGGAGTGCCTGGCCATGGGCTCCCGCTGGGTCCACCTGCGCAGGTGCATGTCGTGCGGCCACATCGGCTGCTGCGACTCGTCGCCCAACCGGCACGCCACCGGTCACGCCACGGAGATCGGCCATCCGGTCGTCGCCTCGTTCGAACCGGGCGAGAGCTGGCGCTGGTGCTACGTGGACAACGTCATGGGCTAGAACAGCTAGAGGGCGGACCCGGGCGGGACACCCGGACGGCGTCACGGGAAGGGGCGGCGTCACGGGAGGACCCGCCTGCTGGGCCCCGGACCTCCAGGGCCCGGCCGCGGGGCCACGTCCCAGGGCCCGAGCCCCGGGTCCCGGGTCACGGGTCCCGGGGCCCGGTCATGGGGCCCGGGGCGCGGCCCCGGGCTCAGTCGCGCTCCAGCGTGGCCTCCTCGAAGTCGATCTCGTGGAGGACCCTGCTGAGCACCTCGTCGTCGACGCGCCGCTCGTCGCGGAGGCGGACGAAGACCTCGCGCTCGACCGCCAGCATCTCCCTGCGGAGCCGGCGGTAGACGGTGCTGGGCGTCTCCTCGCCCGCCGGGCCGGTCCCGCCGCCCAGCCGCTCCCAGGCGGTGAGGGCGCGGCGCTCGGTGCGCGACCTGAGCTGGTCGACCACCTCCCGGTGCACGTCGTCGACCCCGTCGGCCACCAGCTCGTCCAGCCGGGCCAGCGACGCCGAGGCCGCGGCCTGCTGGGCGGCGGCCTCGGACAGGTTGTCGGCGTAGATCTCCTGCTCGTTGGAGATCCGCAGCCTGCGGATCAGCGCGGGGAACGTCAGGCCCTGCAGGAGCAGGGTGCCGATCACCACCGCGAAGGTGAGGAAGAGCAGCATGTCGCGGCCCTCGAAGCTCTGCGGGATGGCGAAGGCCGCCGCCAGGGAGACCACGCCGCGCATGCCGGCCCAGCTCACGATGACCGTGTACCGCCAGGACGGGGGGTGGGTCTCGCGCTCGCGGACCTTCCGGGACAGGATCCTGGGCAGGTAGAGGCTGGGCACCACCCAGACCGCCCTGGACACCACCACCGCCACGAAGACGGCCAGCGCCATCCCGGCGAGCTCCCAGCGGTCGCCCCACTCCAGCCCTCTCACGATCGGCCAGAGCTGCAGGCCGATCAGCGCGAAGACGATCGTCTCCAGGAAGAAGCCGAGGACCCGCCAGATCGCGTCGGACAGCAGGCGGGTGCCGAAGCCCGCCTTGGGCATCCGATGCCCGATGTAGAGGCCGACGATCACGACGACGATCACCCCGGAGACGTGCACGCTCTCGGCCGCCAGGTAGACGGCGAACGGGGCCAGCAGCATCACGGTGTTCTCGATGAGCGCCTCGCGCACCCGCAGCAGCACCCAGGTCAGCATCCAGGCGAGCGCCAGGCCCATGATCACCCCGCCCACCGCGGCGCGGACGAAGTCGACGGTGACGTCCAGCCAGGTGATGCCCTGTCCCAGCGCGGCGGCGATGGCCACCCGGTAGGCGGTGAGCGCGGTGGCGTCGTTGAAGAGGCTCTCCCCCACCAGGATGGTGACCACCTTGCGGGGCAGCCCCAGCCTGCGGGCCACGGCGACGGCGGCGACCGCGTCGGGCGGGGCCACGATGGCGCCCAGCGCGAACGCGGCGGCCAGCGGCAGGTCGGGCAGCAGCAGGTGGGTGACCCAGCCCACGATCAGGGTGGTGAACAGCACCAGGCCGATCGAGAGCAGCGCGACCGGCCTGCGGAAGTCCTTGAGCCTGAGGTAGGAGCTGTCGATCGCCGCCGCGTAGAGCAGCGGCGGAAGGAAGACCAGCAGGACGAGCTCGGGGTCGAGCTCGTACTCGGGGAACAGCGGTGACAGCACCAGCCCCGCCAGCACCAGCAACAGCGGTGCCGGCCACCCCCTGCGCCTGGCCACCGCGGCCACGGCGATTCCGACGACCGACACGGCCAGCATCTGCAGCACCGTCGACTGGTCCACGCCACCCCGCCCGATAGGGATCCGATCAATCCACCCGCCCGGAGCCTCCGGGGAGCCGCCCGCGGGCGGGGACGCCGACCGGAGCCGGAGCCCGCATCCGGCGGACGGGTTACCGTATCCCCTCCGAGGCCGGACTGGCGAACGGGCACGACGGGAGCGCACCCGGAACCTCGGGCCGGCCGGGCGTGATCCGCCCGGGGACCCGGGGCCGCCTCACCCGGTCCCGCCGTGCCGTCGCCGGTACGTCCCGGCGACGATCACCAGTCCTGCCGGTCTCCCCGGTCTCCCCGGTCACCGCGGCGCCTGCCCTCGTGGCGCCCGTCCTCGTAGCGGGGCTCCTCGAAGCGCTGGTCGGGGTGCTGCTCTTCGTGATGCTGTTCGGGACGGAGCCGGTCACCGGTGGAGTGCGGCGTCTCCTGCACGTAGGGGCGTGGCAGCCGCTGGTCCGGCGTGGAGCGGCCGAACAGGCCCAGCGGGTCGGACGGGTCGACGTCCTGCTGCGGGTAGGCGGGCGGCGAGCTGTACAGGTCCCGCAGGTCGGCGGGGTGCCCGGCCTGGTGGGGCTGCTGGGCGCCGGGCGCGTAGGGGTCGGGCACGTAGGGATCGGGCTGCGCGGGGGACGGGTAGCCGTAGGGCGCCCCCTGCGCGGCTTCCTGTGCGGCCTGCTGGGCGGCGAACCCGAAGGGGTCGGTCGAGTTCTGCTGGGTCTGCGCGTAGGGGTCGGGCTCCACCGGGCGGGCGTGTCCGGGGAAACGGTCGGCCGGCGGCGCGAAGGGGTCGACCGGCCCGACCGGCCCGGCCGGTCTCTGCCGGTCGGAGGGGGCCGCGAAGGGGTCCACCTGGCGCGGCTGCGGTGACGCGTCGTACGGGTCGGACCGCGGGGCGCCGTACGGCTCGGGCTGCCGGCCGCCGGGGTAGGCGTCCGGCTGCGGGGCGCCGTAACCCGGCTGCTGGGCGGGCGCGCCGTAGAAGTCGGCCTGCGGGACCGGGCCGGGGTAGGCCTCCTGGCGCGGGGCGCCGCCGTACGGCTCGGGCTGCCGTCCGCTCCCGGGGTAGGCGTCCGGCTGCGGGGCGCCGTACGGGCCCGGCTGCTGGGCGTTCGGGTAGCGGTCGCCGGGCAGCTGGTAGCCGGCCTCGCCGGGCGCGGGATCCGCGCCGGGCGGCTCGACGGGCTGGGGCTGTCCGTAGGGCAGCGCGTCGTTCACGATGAGGTTCTCGCGCGGCACGACGTCGGACGGGCCGTACCCGGGCGGTGTGCGGTCGGGGGCGGGCGTGACGCCTCGCGCGACCAGCACGTCGTTGGGCCCGAGCGCCGGGGCCGGGCGGGAGTCGCCCGGCTCGGCGACGTGACCCGCCGGGTCGGCGTACTGCTGGGGCTGGGCGTAGTCCTCGGGCCGGGGCCGGGCGTACTGGCCGGTGCCCGGATACTCGCCGTAGGCCTGCGGCTCGCCGTGGGGGGGCTGTTCGGGCCGGACGGGCTCGTCCACCTCGTCGGGATACTGGCCGCCGGCCTCGATGAAACCCTCGTCGAGGGTGTCGACCAGGCGCCCCACGTCGTTCATGGGCATGCGGAAACTCGCCGTGCACATCTCGCCGCGCCACAGGCTCAGCACCAGGGTGCCCTCGTGCCAGGTGACCCTGAGCACCCGCTCCTGGCCACGCTCGTCAAAGAACACCTCGCCGAACGACGGCAACGGCACAACTTCCGACATGGAAGACATAGTGCTTTAACCAGCCTTTATTCGTCCACTCGACCTCGGGAAACCCTACCGAACCGGCCTTTCCCTCCCCATCTTCCGCCCCGGGGACACCAGAACGATAGATCTTCTGTGACCTTATGAGGCTCGACAAGCCGGGTGATCCAGCCAGTTTGCCATGCGGGGTGAACGCCGGGTCCCGGAATACCGCCATGCGTCCCCGCGGTGTGGCCCCGCGGGCCGTGGCCGGAACCGGCCGGAGCCCGGCCGGGGCCCGGCGCGGACGCCGGAGCCGCCGCGACCGTCGGAGTGAACGGGTACGGTTGGCTGTCGTGCCGACCGACTCCATCGCCCCGTCCGAAGACGTCTCCTCGAAGGTGGATCTTCCCCCCGTCGAGGACCTGCTGAGCACCGCCGTCGAGGCGGTGGGCGGGGTGGAGCGCCCCGGGCAGATCGCGATGGTGAGGGCGGTGCAGCACGCGATCGAGTCGGGCGACCACCTGGCCGTCCAGGCCGGTACGGGCACCGGCAAGTCGCTGGCGTACCTGATCCCCTCGATCAGGCACGCGATGACGTCCAAGGGCGCGGTGGTCGTCTCCACCGCCACCATCGCGCTCCAGCGCCAGCTCGTCGACCGCGACCTGCCCCGCCTCGCCACGGCCCTCGCCCCGCACCTGCCGCACGAGCCGGCGTTCGCGATCCTCAAGGGCCGTCGCAACTACCTGTGCCGGTACAAGGCGAGCGCCGGCTGGCCCGACGACGAGCAGGACCAGCTCTTCGACCCGCGCGAGGTGAACGCGACGGGCCGGATGGTCCAGCGCATCCAGGAGTGGGCGAACGAGACCGAGACCGGTGACCGCGACGAGCTCGTCCCCGGCGTCAACGAGCAGGCCTGGCGCCAGTTCTCGGTCAGCGCCAGGGAGTGCCTGGGCGCGATGCGCTGCCCGAACGGGGCCGAGTGCTTCGCCGAGCTGGCCCGCGCCCGCGCCGGCGAGTCCGACGTCGTGGTGACCAACCACGCGCTGCTCGCGATCGACGCGATGGAGGACTTC
Organism: Streptosporangium sp. NPDC023615; assembly: GCF_040640155.1. Classification (NCBI taxonomy): domain Bacteria; kingdom Bacillati; phylum Actinomycetota; class Actinomycetes; order Streptosporangiales; family Streptosporangiaceae; genus Streptosporangium; species Streptosporangium sp. NPDC023615. The sequence goes on along the minus strand of NZ_JBFABE010000045.1, from coordinate 28,654 downwards.
CCGCTGCTGCCCGAGCACGAGGTGGTCGTGGTCGACGAGGCCCACGAGCTGGTCGACCGCGTCACCTCGGTGGTCAGCGGCGAGCTGTCGGAGACCATGGTCGCGGTGGCCGTGCGGCGGGTCGGCAAGCTCATCGAGCAGCATCTCGCCGACCGGCTGATGGAGGCCGGCGAGGATCTCAAGGCACTGCTGGGCGCCGCGCCCGCCGGGCGCCTCGACGACCTTCCCGAGGTGCTGGGCATGACGCTCGCCCTGATCCGCGACGCGGCGTGGGCGTGCATCACCGCGCTGGGGCCGCGCGGCGGCGACAAGGACGACCCGGAGGGCGCGGGGCTGCGCAAGGCGGCCTTCACGTCCCTGGACGAGGTGCACGACACCGCCCAGCGCATGCTCGACGCCTTCGGGCACGCCACGGAGGTGGACCGGGCCGAGGTGGTCTGGCTGGAGGAGGGCAACGACCGGCGCCCTCCCCTGCTGCGGGTGGCTCCGCTCACCGTGGCGGGCATGCTCCGCGACAAGCTCTTCGGCGACCGTACGGTGATCCTGACCTCGGCCACGCTCGCCCTGGGCGGCGCCTTCGACGGCCTGGCCCGCCAGTGGGGCCTGGGAGCCGGCGGCAACGGCGGCAACGGCGGGAAGACCGGTGGCAGGGGCGGGGAGAAGGGCGACGGCAAGGACGGCGGGGAGGGCGCCCGGCGGCGGGCGGGCTGGACCGGCATCGACGTCGGCTCCCCCTTCGACCATCCCCGCAGCGGCATCCTCTACGTCGCCAAGCACCTGCCCCAGCCGGGACGCGACGGGCTGCCCGAGGCCTACATCGAGGAGATCACCGAGCTGATCGAGGCCGCCGGGGGGCGCACCCTCGGGCTGTTCTCCTCGATGCGGGCCGCCAAGGCGGCGACCGAGGCGCTGCGCGACCGGCTGAGCGTGCCGCTGCTGTGCCAGGGCGACGACTCCACGATGCTGCTGGTCAAGCAGTTCGCCGAGGACGAGCCGACCTGCCTGTTCGGCACGCTCTCCCTGTGGCAGGGCGTCGACGTCCCGGGCCCGTCGCTGCGCCTGGTCATCATCGACCGCATCCCGTTCCCGCGCCCCGACGACCCGCTCAGCTCCGCCCGCCAGCGTCACGTCGCCGCCAAGGGCGGCAACGGGTTCATGTCGGTCGCCGCCACCCACGCCGCGCTCCTGCTGGCCCAGGGCGCGGGCCGCCTGCTGCGCAGCCAGCACGACAAGGGGGTGGTCGCGGTCCTGGACCCGCGGCTCTCCACGGCCCGCTACGCCGGGTTCCTGCGGGACTCGCTGCCGCCCTTCTGGCCCACCGAGGACCCGGCGAAGGTGCGCAGCGCCCTCAAGCGCCTCGGCTCCTCCTGACCGGGCGGGACGGCCGGCGCCGCTGAACGACCGGTGGCCGGCGCCGATGGGCGGCCGGCGCCGGCGGCCGACGGGAAGCCCGGCCCCTGGAGAGCACCCGTGGGACCGGGCCTTCGAGCGTGACGTCAGCGGGTGGCGGCGAACACCTACGGCGTCTGGTTACGGCACGAGCATCCGCCGCCGCGGCGCCTCCACGAATCGGTCAGTTGGCTGCGCCGTCCTCCAGCGCGTCGCGTAAGGCGGCGCGGGAGGTGATGCCCAGCTTGGGGAAGATCCGGTAAAGGTGGGCGCTGACGGTCCGCGACGACAGGAACAGCCGCTCGCCGATCTCCTTGTTGCTCAGCCCCGAGGCGGCCAGGCGGGCCACCTCCAGTTGCTGGGCGGTCAGACCGTGGGTGGCGTTGGGCCGCCGGCTGACCGCCACGCCGGTGGCGCGCAGTTCCTGCTCGGCCCGCTGCTGCCAGGCGGTCGCGCCGACGGCGGCGAACAGGTCGGCCGCCCGGCGCAGTTCGGGCCGGGCCTCACCCGGTTGCAGGCGGCGGCGCTGCAACTCGCCCAGCGCCAGGCGTATCCGGGCGTGGTCGAAGGGCCAGCGTTCGGTTCCGGGCAGCGCGAGCGCGGTCTTGAACAGCGGTACCGCCTCCTCCTGCGGCGCCACCAGCGCTCGCGCCGCCGTCACGTGCAGGCGCAGCCGGGGTGCCCGTTCCGCCAGGTGCGCCGCGGCGGCGGCGTGCGCCCCGGCCTCGGCCGTCCTGCCGGTGCGCACGGCCGAGTCGACCAGCTCGAGGACCGCCCAGGGCGCGAACGCCACGTGCGGGAGGATGACGCCGGGTGGGCTGATGCTCGCCCAGTGCGCGTAGGCCGTCTCGTAGTCGCCGTGCGCCATCGCGGCCAGCGCGAGGTTGCGGGAGGCCAGCGACAGGTGCAGGCCGCTGCCGCGCGGCGCGGCCCACCGTTCGACGGTCCTGCTGTACTCGCGGGCGCTGTCGGCGTCGCCCCGCGCGGCCGCGATCCAGCCCAGGCTGCAGCGCAGGTCGTGGGCCGTCAGCTCCAGGTCGTGGCGGACGCACAGGTCCAGCCCGGCGTTGGCGGTGCTCTCGGCGTCGTCCCACCGCCCGGCCAGGAAGTGGTCGTGCGCCGCGAGCCAGTGACCGCCCGCGGCGTGGGTCACCGCGCCCCGCCCCGCCTCGCCCTCGGTCAGCGCGCGGATGCGGTCGCGGTAGTGGGGCAGCAGGTCCATCCAGGTCGCCGCCCGGCACAACGCGGCCACCTGGCCGGGCGGTGCGTCGCCGGGCAGCGTGTCGAGCGCCGCCCGCACCCGCTGCGCCGTGCCGGCGCCCAGGAACACGTCGTGCAGCAGGCGCGCGTGCTCGTCGTCGCAACCGGCGACCACGTCCGTGACCTCCGCCCACTCCTGGGGGTCCTGGGCGTAGGAGGCGGCCATCACCCTGACCAGCGGACCGGCCCCGGGCGTGCCGCGCAGCAGGCGGCGGGCGGCGTCCAGGTCCCCGTCGCGCAGCAGGAGGATCTGCGCCCGCACCGCCAGGGCCCTGGCCGGGTCGTCCAGGTGGCGGCGCGCCTCGTCCAGCAGTTCCTGAGCCAGGTCCAGCTGCCCGGACTCGCCGGCCAGCTCCGCCGCGTGCTCCAGCCGCGCCGCGCGGGCCGCCGGGTCCGGGGTGAGCTCGGCCGCCCGCTGCAGCGCCTTGACCGCCAGCCCGCTGCCGCCGCGCAGGCTCACCGCGCGGGCCGCCTTCTCGATCTCGGCGGCCACGCCCTCGTCCGGTTCGACCCTGGACGCCGCCAGGTGCCACATCCGCCGTTCCGGGTCGGCCCGGTGCTGTTCGGCCAGCACCGCGTGCGCCTGCCGCGTCTCCTCCGGCGAGGCCGTGTTGATGATGGCCGACCTGACCAGCGGATGCCGGAAGCGCATCCCGGACGGGGTCGAGTCGCGCGTGACCAGGCTCAGCCGCTCCACCTCCAGCAGGTCGTGCGGCGACAGCTCGGCCCGGTGCTCCAGCCGGTCGCCGTCCAGGGCGGTCACCAGCAGCGTGGTACGGATCTCGGGCGGCAGCTCCAGCACCCGTCCGGCGAACGCGGTCTCCAGCCGGGTGCGCAACGGCACGCGGGCGGGCAGCATCTCCACTCCGACCGAGGTCTGCGCCAGCTCGGTGAGCGCGAGCGGGTTGCCCGCGGCCTCGCCCAGCACCCGCTCGCGCACCGACCCGGGCAGGCCGGGGTGCAGCAGGTCCAGCAGTTCCCCCGCCGCCTCGTCCGCCAGCGGCCCGACCTCCAGCATGCCGATCCCCGGGGTGACGCGTTCGCTCGCCGTGAGCGGCCGCCGCGCGAAGATCGCTCGCAGGTCGTACGGCTTGAGACGCATCAGGATGAACATCATCGTCTCGCGGGTGGGAAGGTCCACCCAGTGGGCGTCCTCCACGGCGATCAGCACGGGCGTGTCCCGGGCCACGGCGGCCAGCACGGCCAGGGACGCCACCGAGACCGCCAGCCGGTCGGGCACCGGCCCGTCCTGCATGCCCAGCACCCGGCGCAGCACGTCCCGGTGGAAGGGCTCCACCCGGTCCAGGTACTCCATGACGGGCGCGAAGAGCTGGTGCAGCCCGGCGAAGGCGAGCTGCGCCTCGCTCTCGAAACCGCTGCCGCCCACCACCCGCATCCCCCGCCCCTCGGCGTAGGCGACGCCCGCCCGGAGCAGGACCGACTTGCCGACGCCAGGGTCGCCGTGCAGCACGACGTTCGGCAGGACACCGGGGGCGCGGTCGATGGCCTGCCGCAGTGAGGCCAGTTCCCGTTCGCGACCGATGATCTCCATGTGTTCCTCTCCCTCGGGTGCAGTCATTTGACCGATGGCGCGCGACAGCGGCCGCGCCATGCTGGGCGGGTGCCGCTTCTACAGGTGGAAAGAGACGTGAGCCTCTTCTATGAGGACTTCGGCGACGGTGAGCCGGTCGTGCTGGTGCACGGCTGGCCGTTGTCGCAGCGGTTCTGGGAGGCGCAGGTCGGCTCGTTCGTCGCGGCGGGCCACCGGGTGGTCTCCTACGACCGGCGGGGCTTCGGCCGTTCCAGCCGGCCCTGGAGCGGCTACGACCACGGCACCTTCACCGCCGACCTGGCCGCGGTGGTGGACGCCCTCGGGCTGACCGGGGTGACGCTGGTGGGCTTCTCCACCGGCTGCGCCGAGGCCGTCACCTACGCGGCCGGGTCGGACCGGGTGGACAGGCTGGTGCTGGGCAGCCCCGCGGTGTACCCGGACCCGATCGCGCACGAGCTCATGACCGCCTGCCGGTGGCACCGCATCCCCATGCTCGACGACGTGCTGCTGCGCTTCTTCGCCGTCGACGGCCACAGCGCGCTGGACGAGCGGACCCGCCTGTACCTGCTCGGGCTCGCCGCCGACGCCTCTCCCCAGGGGACCGCGGACTCGCTGGCCGCGTGGGGTTCCGCGGACCCGGCCGCGGACCTGTCGCGCGTCACCGTGCCCACGCTGATCGTCCAGGGCGAGGGGGACGCGTTCGTGCCGCCGCGGGACGGCGGGGCACGGCTGGAGCGGGCGATCGCGGGCAGCGCGCTCGTCACGATTCCCGACGCGCCGCACGGAGCCCCGCTGACCCACGCCGAGCAGTGGAACCGGTCGCTGCTGGAGTTCCTGGCGGGATGACGGCACGGCACCACGGTAGGCAACCGGCCGCGAGAAGGGTATCGGTCGCATGACGTAGGCGGCGGGGGTGCCGCGCGGCTCAGAGGACGTCGCGGAGCTGACCGCGGGAGGCGATCCCCAGTTTGCGGAAGGCGTGGTGCAGGTGGGTGCCGACCGTGCGGTGCGACAGGTAGAGCTGCTGGCCGATCTCCCGGTTGGACAGGCCGGTGGCGGCCAGCTTGGCGATGTGCAGTTCCTGCGGGGTCAGCCGCTCGGCGGAGCTGGGCACGCGCAGGTGGCTGCCCTCGCCCGTGGCCCGCAGCTCCCGGCGGGCCTTCTCGCCCCAGGCCAGCAGCCCGAGCTTGTCGCAGGCGTCGCGGGCCGCTCGCAGCGGGCCGCGGGCCTCCGTGATCCGGCGCCGGCGGCGCAACCAGACGCCGTGCGCGAGCAGCAGCCGTGCCCGCGCGGTGGGCCAGGAGGACAGGTCCGCGTCCAGCGCGGCCGTGAACAGGCCTTCGGCGTCGGCGTCGTCGGCCAGCACCGCCCTGGCGTGGCGCAGGCCGACGTGCAGGTAGGGGGAGGGCGTCCGGGCGCCCATGTCCTCCAGCTCGGCCAGGGCCGTACGGGCCAGGCCTCGGTGTTCGGCGGTCACCGCCGCCTCGGCCAGCTCGCCGATCGTCCACGAGCACCAGATGGGGTGGTGGGCGGCGTCACGACGGTCGAACACCCGCCACAGGTGGCCGAAGGCGGCGGCGTGCCGGCCCGCGCACAACGCGATCACCCCTCGGGCGTACTGGATCTGGGCGATGTTGGAGGCGATCGTGACACTGCCCAGCACCCGCTCGCTCCGGGCGGCCAGCTCCAGCCCCTGGTCCACCTCCCCCCGCAGCCCGGCGAGGAGCGCCAGGACGGACAGGGCCGCCGACTGCCAGCGGGGCTGCTGGGTCTCCCTGGTCAGCCGTTCGCACTCCTCGGCCACCAGCATGGCGCCGGACCAGTCGCCGCCCAGGACGTGGTTGAGCATCTGCGAGGTCAGTGACTGCGCCAGCACCCCCAGGCGTCCCTGGGCGCGCAGCTCGCCGATGGAGTCGTCGAGGAACGCCGCGGACAGCTCGTGCGCGCCGATCGTGCTGGCGGCCACGCCCAGCAGCCTGGCCATGGCGCCGTCCATCCGGGTCTCCCGCAACCTCGTCAGCCGGCCGATCAGCTCTCCGGCTCGCTCCACCGGCGCCGCGGCGGCCAGCGCGACCAGCAACTCGGGATCGTCGTCGTGCGCGGCGAGCCGTTCCGCCAGGGAGATGACCCGGGCGCGGAGCTCCGGACCGGGATCGCGCCACCAGCAGCGGAGCGCGGCCGCCCGGACGAAGTTGCGCGCCAGGGCCTGGTCCTCCGCGCTCTCCAGTTCCTCGGCGGTCGCGACGAGCCTGCGCACGCGCTGCGGGCCCTCGTTGCGGCCCTCCTCCAGCATCTCGTTCAGCCACGCCAGCCGGGCCCGTTCCGGCCCGCCGAGCCGGGTCGGGTCGGTCAGGGCGAGCAGTTCCTCGATCAGCTCGCCGCGGCCCAGCTCGAAGGCGAGTTCCGCGGCGCTCAGGAGCCGCATGGCGCGGTCGGTCGGCTGCTCGCTCAGCTCCGCCGCGCGGCGCAGCGCGGTGACCGCCACGGTGAGCGCGCCACGCCGCCGGGCCCGGAGCGCCACCTGCTCCAGGTCGGCGGCGACGCTCTCGTCGGGGTGGTCGAGCGCGGCCGCCCGGTGCCAGGCCCGGCGGTCCGGGTCCGGCGCGTGCACGTCGGCCAGCGCCAGATGGACGACCTGCCGATCCAGCGGCCCGGCCTTCTGGTAGATCGCCGACCGCACGAGGGGGTGGCGGAACCGGATGGCCCGCTCGTGCAGCGTCACCAGGCCGAGGTCGATCGCCGGGGCCAGGTCGGCCAGCGACAGCCGGGTGCCGGTGACCGTGCCGGCGGCCGCCAGGGCCTCGCGCAGGCCGTGACCGTCGTTGGCGGCGCCGGCCAGCAGCAGCACCCTGGTACGCCGCGGCAGCTCGGCCAGCCGGGTGGCGAAGGAGCGCTCCAGCCGGGCCGTGAGCGGCAGGAACTCACCCGAGGGCGGGCCAGGCTCCCTGTCGAGGGCGATCGGCAGCTCCACCAGGGCGAGGGGGTTGCCGGCCGCCTCGGCCAGCACCCGCCAGCGCACGCCGGCGGAGAGCGCGGACGACCGGCTGTCCAGCAACGCCTCGGCCGCGGCCAGGTCGAGCGTGCCCAGGGTCAGCTCGGGCAGGCCGATGTCGTCCAGCGTGGTCGCGTACCCCTCGCGCACGGCCAGGAGCATCCCGATCGGCTCGGATCTCAGGCGCCGGGCGACGAAAGCCAGGACCTCGGTGGTGGGCCGGTCGAGCCATTGCAGGTCTTCGACGACGACGAGCAGCGGCCTGGCCGCGGCGGCCTCCCCGAGCAGGTTCAGCACGGCCAGGGCGATGAGGAAGGGCTGTGGATCCTGGCCGTCGCCCATGCCGAAGGCGTCGAGCAGGGCGTCGCGCTGGGCGGCCGGCAGCTCGGACGCGGCCTGGAGCATCGGCTGGATCAGCTGGTGCAGCCCGGCGAAGGGCAGGTGGGTCTCGCTCTGCACGCCCGTGGCGACGGCCGTGGCGAAGCCACGGGCCCGCGCGTGGTCCAGCGCGACCGCCAGCAGCGCCGACTTGCCGATCCCGGCCTCGCCCCTGACCAGCAGCGCGTCGCCCTGCTCGGGGATCCGCGCCACCAGGCTTTCGATCCGGGCGATCTCGCGCTCACGCCCGAACAGGGCCATGGCCATCAAAGCTCCGCTTCTCTCGCAAGAAACGCCCTTCGGTGTCGCGAGAAATACGTCATGCGACGCATACCCCGTGGCGTGTCCTCACCCTAATGTCGAGACGCCGTCCGCCGTTCTCCGGGAGCCCTCATGTCCAAGCCCGTGCTGGACCCCGCCGCTCAGGCGTTCGCCGACGCCACCGCCAGCCCGCCCTTCCTGTACGGCATGCCGCCGTGGGAGGGCCGCAGGGCCATGCGCGACGTCCAGTGTCCGCAGATCCCGGTCCCCGGCACCGTCGCCCAGGAGATCGCCGGCCTGACCGTCTACCGGCCCGAGCGCCTCGACGGCGCCTTGCCGGTGGTGCTGTACCTGCACGGCGACTGGGTGTTCGGCGACGAGCACTCCGAGAGCCGGCTCGCCCGTGAGCTGGCGCTGAGTGCGGGCGCCGCGGTGGCGTTCGTGCACTACAGTCTCGCTCCCGAGGCGCGGTACCCGGTCGCGCTGGAGGAGTGTCTCGGCGCCCTGGAGTGGGTGAGGAGACACGGCGCCGGGCTCGGGCTGGACGCCTCCCGCATCGCGGTCGCCGGGGGGAACCTGGCCGCGGCCCTGGCACTGCGCGCGGGCGCGCGGCTGGCCGGGCAGGTGCTGCTCTGCCCGGCCACCGACGCCTCCTGCGACACCGCCTCCTACCGCGAGTTCGCGGAGGGCTACTTCCTCCGGGCGGACGGCATGCGCTGGAGCTGGGACCAGTACGTCCCGGACGAGGGCCGAAGACCCGAGAGCACCGCCTCGCCGCTGCGGGCCACGCGCAGGGAGCTCGCCGGTCTCCCCCCCACCCTGGTGATCACCGCGGAGGCCGACGTGCTGCGCGACGAGGGCGAGGCCTACGCCGCCAATCTGCGCGGGGCGGGCGTGCCCGTGAGCGCGGTCCGCTACCAGGGCGTCATTCACGGGTTCCTCACGCTCAACGCCCTGCGTGGCACCCACACCGCGCAGGAGGCGATCGACCAGGCCGGGCGTTTTCTCGCCCGGACGCTCGGCACCACCGGCGGGGGGCGGCCATGACGGACGGACGGGAGACGGCCACGGCGAGCGGGGGGAGGACGGCCGTGACGAGCGGACGGGCGGCGGCCGTGACGAGCGGGTCGGTGGCCAGGGCCGCCGTCATCGGCACCGCGATCGAGTTCTACGACCACGCCCTCTTCGGGCTGGCCGCGGCGGTCGTCTTCGACGACCGGTTCTTCCCCGCCGACACCCCTCTCGCGGGCACCCTCGGCTCCTTCGCCGCGTTCGCGGTCGGATTTCTCGCCCGTCCCGTCGGCGGTGTCGTGTTCGGCCACTTCGGCGACCGCGCCGGGCGCAAGCCCGCGCTGGTCGTGACGCTGCTGCTGATGGGACTGGCCACGGCGGGCATCGGGCTGCTGCCCACCTACGACCAGGTGGGCCTGGCGGCGCCGATCCTGCTCGTGCTGCTCCGGCTGGCGCAGGGCTTCGGCGCCGGAGCCGAGTACGCCGGCGCCCTCGTCCTGGTGGCCGAGACCAGCGATCCCCGCCGCCGGGGCCTGTGGGCCTCGCTTCCCGGCGCGGGCGTCCAGATCGGCATCCTGACCGCCACGCTGGTCTTCACCGCGGCCGCGGCGCTGCCGTCGTTCGAGACGTGGGGCTGGCGGGTGCCGTTCCTGCTCAGCCTGGTGGGCGTGGGTGTGGGACTGTTCCTCAGGGGCCGGGTGCCCGAGTCGGAGATCTTCGAGCGTGAGCGCGCACGCGGCCTGAGCCGTTTCCCCGCGCTGGAGGTGGCCTCCAGGCAGCCGCGGAGCCTGCTGATCGCCGTCGCGGTCAACGCCCCCTTCGGCGCGATCGGCTACATCGTGAACGTCTTCGTGCTGTCGTACGTGACCAGGACGCTCGGCCTGCCCGCCACGGTGGGGCTGATCGGCAACGTGCTCTCCTCCGCCGTGGCGATCGCGGTCACGCCGCTGTTCGGGCTGCTGGCCGACCGTGTCGGCCGCCGTCCCGTCTTCCTCGGCGCCGCGCTCGCCCTGTCCCTGTTCGCGTTCCCGATGTTCTGGCTGGTCGACACCGGCCACCCCGCGCTGGTGATCCTCGCGGTCACGCTGGGGTACGGCGTCTGCGTCGCCGGCATGTTCGCCGTGCTGGCCGCGCTGCTCACCGAGCTGTTCGGCACCCGCTACCGCTACAGCGGTATCGCGATCGCCCGCGAGTGGACGGCCGCGCTGACCAGCGGGCCCGCTCCGCTCGTGGCGGCCGCCCTGGTGGCGGGGGCGGGCGGCGCGTCCTGGCCCGTCGCCCTCCTGCTCGTGGTCTGCGGGGCGATCGCCTTCCTCGCCGTCCTGCTCGCCCCCGAGACCCGCGCCAGGGATCTGGACGGCCGCCTGAGTCAGGAGCCCGTCGGCTCAGGTGCAGTCATCTGACCGATTTCCGCCGGCGGCCGCGAATCTAGCGTCATGCCCATCGACATCGATCCGAAGGAACGGGACATGCCTTACGTGACCACCGCCGACGGGGCCGACATCTTCTACAAGGACTGGGGCTCCGGCGGTTCGCCGGTCCTGCTCAGTCACGGCTGGCCGCTGAACTCCGACGCCTGGGAGGCGGCCGCCCTCTTCCTCGCCGAGCACGGGCACCGCGCCGTCGCCCACGACCGGCGCGGCCACGGCCGCTCGTCGCAGACCTGGCACGGCAACGAGATGGACACCTACGCCGACGACCTGGCCTGCCTGATCGAGCACCTCGACCTGCGCGACCTCACCCTGGTCGGGCACTCGACCGGCGGCGGGGAGGTCGCCCACTACCTCGGCCGCCACGGCGGCGACCGCGTCTCGAAGCTGGTCCTGGTGTCCGCCGTGCCGCCGCTGATGCTGCGGAGCGACGACAACCCCGAGGGACTGCCCGTCGAGGTCTTCGACGCGATCCGCGCCGGTGAGGTCGCGAACCGCTCCCAGCTCTACCGCGACCTGGCCGACGGCCCGTTCTTCGGGCACAACCGCCGGCAGGACGTCGCCCGGGGCTTCCGGGACGCGTTCTGGCTGCAGAGCATGGCCTGCGGGCACCGGGGCGCGTACGAGTGCATCGAGGCCTTCTCCGCCACCGACTTCCGGCCGGACCTGGCGAAGATCGACGTCCCCACCCTGGTCGTCCACGGCGACGACGACCAGATCGTGCCGTTCGAGGTCGGGGGGAAGCGGTCGGCCTCGATGATCGACGGCGCCGTCCTGAAGGTCTACGAGGGCAGCGGGCACGCCCTGCCCGACACCGATCGCGACCGCCTGCACGCCGACCTGCTCGCCTTCATCGATTCCTGACCGGACCAAGGAGCCCTTCATGAACCACGATCTTCGCCCGGACACCGTCGTACTCGTTCACGGTCTGTGGATGACGCCCCGAAGCTGGGAGGAGTGGGTCACGTACTACGAGGCCAAGGGCCTCACCGTGCTCGCCCCCGCCTACCCCGGCTTCGAGATCGAGGTCGAGGCACTGCGCGAGAACCCCGGCGTCATCGCCGGGCTGACCGTCCCCGAGACCGTCGACCACCTCGCCGGCGTCATCGAGGCCCTCCCGAAGCCGCCGATCATCATCGGCCACTCCTTCGGCGGCACCCTGACCCAGCTGCTCCTGGCCCGCGGCCTCGGAGCCGCCGCGGTGGTCATCGACTCCGCGCCCACCGAGGGGGTCCGGGTCAACCCGCTGTCGCAGGCGAGATCACTGTTCCCGGCGCTGAAGAACCCGGCCAACCGCCACAGGGCCGTCGGCTTCACCCCCGAGGAGTTCCACTACGCCTTCACCAACACCCTCACCGAGGAGGAGTCCCGCAAGGTGTGGGACCGCTACGCCATCCCGGCCCCCGGGAACTGGGTCTGGGAGTACGGGCTGTTCGCGAACTTCAAGCCCGGACACCAGGACACCTGGGTCGACTACTCCGCCGACCGCGCCCCGCTGCTGTTCATCGGCGGCGAGAAGGACCACATCATGCCGCCCTCGGTGAACAGGTCCAACGCCAAGCACTACGGCAGGTCACCCGCGGTCACCGAGTACCACGAGTTCGAGGGCCGCGACCACTGGACCTGCGGCGCGCCCGGATGGGAGGCCGTGGCCGACCACGCCCTGGCCTGGGCCGTGGAGCACGCGACGGCCTCCGGCGGAACCTCCGTCAGGTCCTGAACCGGGGCTCGGCCGGGCTCGCGGCTCGGACGGGACGCGGCTCAGACGGTGTCGTCGGCGATGGCGTGCAGGGCCAGCACGTAGGACCTCAGGCCGAAGCCCGCGATGGTGCCGGTGGCCACCGAGGCCACCACCGAGTTGTGCCGGAACTCCTCCCGCGCGGCCGGGTTGGAGATGTGCACCTCCACCAGCGGGGCGGTGCGCTGGGCGATGGCGTCACGCAGCGCGTAGGAGTAGTGGGTGAACGCGGCCGGGTTCAGCACCACCGGGATCCGGCCGTCGGCCGCCTCGTGCAGCCAGCCGAGCATCTCCCCCTCGTCGTCGGTCTGCCGTACGTCGACCGAGAGGCCGAGCTCCCTGCCGGTCTCCCGGCAGAGCGCCGCCAGGTCGGCGAAGGTCTCCGCGCCGTAGACGTCCGGCTCCCGGGTGCCGAGCCGCCCCAGGTTGGGGCCGTTGAGCACGTAGACGGGTCTCATCGGATCACTCACCGCTCCTCGGTGGCCGCGCGCCCGCCGCGCGGCCGACGTTCCTCGCCGGGCTCTTCCCGGCCTCCCGCCGGGCGCTCCCCGCGTCACCGGACCGGCCGGGCCCGCCCACCGGGCTCGTCCGGCTCGTCCGGTTCATCCGACTCGCCGGGATCGCCGGGGTCGCCGGGCCCGCGGGGTTCATCGGGCGACCTCGTGGTAGGCCGCCTCGAGGAGCTCCTCGGGCGGGTCCACCAGCGGGGAGACCTTGGCCAGGCCGTCGAGCAGGACGAAGCGCAGCGTGGCGCCGCGGCTCTTCTTGTCGAGGCGCATGTGGTCGCGCAGCTCGGGCCAGGCCTCGCGGCGGTAGGCGGTGGGCAGGCCCACGGAGGTCAGTACGGACCGGGTGCGCTCCACCAGGTCGGCGCCGATCCTGCCGTCCAGGCGGGACAGCTCGGCCGCGTAGACCATGCCGATCGCGACGGCCTCGCCGTGGCGCATCCGGTAGTCCTCGACGCGCTCGATGGCGTGGGCCAGGGTGTGGCCGTAGTTGAGGATCTCCCGGAGGCCGCTCTCGCGCAGGTCGGCGCCGACGACGTCGGCCTTGACCTGGATCTTCCGCTCGATCAGCTCCCGGGTGTGCCGCCCCTCGGGGAGCCGGGCGCCCTCCGGGTCGTCCTCGATGAGCGTGAGGATCTCCGGGTCGGCGATGAACCCGCCCTTGATGATCTCCGCGAGGCCGCCCACGTAGTCGTCGCGGGGCACCGAGACCAGCGTGGCCAGGTCGCACAGGACCCCGGCCGGCGGGTGGAAGGACCCGACCAGGTTCTTGCCCTCGGGGGTGTTGATGCCGGTCTTGCCGCCCACCGCCGCGTCGACCATGCCCAGCAGGGTCGTCGGCACCTGCACGACCTTGACGCCGCGCAGCCAGGTGGCGGCGGCGAACCCGGCCAGGTCGGTGGTGGCGCCGCCGCCGACGCCGACCACGGCGTCGGAGCGCGTCATGCCCGCGCGGCCGAAGGCGGACCACAGCGCGGCGGCCACCTCGGCCGTCTTGGCGCGCTCGGCGTCGGGCACCGGCAGCGGGACGACCTCGTACCCGGCCGCCTCGACCGCGCCGCAGACCGGACGGGCGATCTCCGGCAGGCCCTCCGGGTGGATCACGGCGACCGTGCGGACCCCCGCGCCCAGCAGGCCGGGAAGCTCACCGAGCACCCCGGCGCCGACCACCACGTCGTACGGGCTCTCGCCCTTCACGGAGATCCGGGTGACGGTCACCAGTCACCGGCCATGGGCGGGCGGGCTGCGTTCAGGAACACGTGAGGACTCCGTGGTGAGTTGTTCCGGTGGCCGCATGGGCGGGCGCGTCGGCACCCGGTCACGGTCACTCCTTCAGGCGCGCGACGATCTCGTCCACGACCTCCGCCGGGGAACGGTCGTCGGTCGCCACGGTGATCGTGGCGAGACCACTGTAGAGGGGGCGGCGGGCGTCCATCAGTTTCTTGAGCTGGCTGCGGGGGTTCAGCACGAGCAGCGGACGTGCCGACGCCAGGCCCACCCGCTGCACGGCGCTGGAGAGGCCGACCTCCAGGTAGACGACCTGGTGGCCGGCCAGCAGGTCGCGGGTTGCCTCGGAGAGGATCGCGCCGCCGCCGAGGGCGAGCACGCCGTCGTGCTCGGCCAGCGCCAGCCGCACGGCGTCGGCCTCCAACGCGCGGAAGGTCTCCTCGCCGTCCTCGATGAAGACGTCGCTCACCGGCTTGCCCGCCGTGAGCTCCACGTCGGCGTCGGTGTCGCGGAAGGCCAGGCCGAGCCGGTCGGCCAGGAGCCGTCCGGCGGTGGACTTACCCGACCCCGGAGGGCCGATCAGCACTGCTCGGGGACTCACGTGTTCTCCTCGGACCGCGGGCCGCGCGCCGGGAGGCCGGAGGCTCCCCGGTGCCGGGACCCGCTCACTTGATCACCAATGACGAGAGGTAGCCGGACAGGTTGCGGGCGACCTCGTCGACGGAGTCCCCGCCGAACTTCTCGATCACGGCGTCGGCCACGATCAGCGCGACCATCGCCTCGGCGACGATCGCGGCGGCCGGGACCGCGCACACGTCGGAACGCTCGTGGTGGGCCTTGGCGGCCTCGCCGGTCAGCACGTCGACGGTGGCCAGCGCCCTGGGGACGGTGGAGATCGGCTTCATCGCGGCGCTGACGCGCAGCGGCTCGCCGTTGGTCATGCCGCCCTCGACGCCGCCGGCCCGGTTGGTGATCCGGCGGATGCCGCCCTCGGTGTTCTCGATCTCGTCGTGGGCCTGGGAGCCCGGACGGCGGGCCGTCTCGAAGCCGTCCCCGACCGCGACGCCCTTGATCGCCTGGATGCCCATCAGCCCGGCCGCGAGGCGGGCGTCGAGGCGGCGGTCCCAGTGGGTGTAGCTGCCCAGGCCCGGCGGCAGGCCGTAGGCGACGACCTCGACGACGCCGCCGAGGGTGTCGCCGTCCTTGTGGGCCCTGTCGATCTCGGCGACCATCGCGGCGCTGCCCTCGGGGTCGGCGCAGCGCACCGGGTCGGCGTCGATCGCCTCCAGGTCGCCGGGTCCCGGCAGGACGCCCCGGGTGGCCGCGGCCCCGCCGATCGAGACGACGTGGCTGACGATGTCGACGTCGAGGGCCTGCTTGAGGAAGCTCCGCGCCACCTGGCCGAGCGCGACGCGGGCGGCGGTCTCCCGGGCGCTGGCCCGGTCGAGCACCGGGCGCGCGTCGTCGAAGCCGTACTTCTGCATGCCGGCGAGGTCGGCGTGGCCCGGGCGGGGGCGGGAACGCGGCGCGTTGCGCGCCTGGCCCTCCAGCACCGCCGGGTCGACGGGGTCGGCCGCCATGACCGTCTCCCACTTGGGCCACTCGGTGTTGCCGACGCGGATGGCGACGGGGCTGCCGAGGGTGCGGCCGTGGCGGACCCCGCCCACGATCGTGACGAGGTCCTGCTCGAACTTCATCCGCGCCCCGCGGCCGTAGCCGAGGCGGCGGCGGCGCAGCGCCTCGCCCAACTGGGCCGTGGTCACCTCCACCCCGGCGGGCAACCCTTCCAGGATCGCGACGAGCTCGGGGCCGTGGGACTCTCCGGCGGTCAACCAGCGCAACATGGTGACAAGTCTTCCACGTGCCGCCCACTGGAATGGCCCGGGTTCACGGGTTGAGACGCGCCCGCGCCCGCCGGGCCGTACGGGAGCGTCAGAGCGCGGTGAGAACGGCGGCCAGGGCGCCCGCCGCCATGAACGGGCCGAAGGGGATCTCGCTCTTGCGGCCCGCGCGGCGCAGGAGCATCAGGACGGCCCCGTACAGGCCGCCGGCCACCAGGCCGAGGAAGGCACCGGTCACCAGGGTGTCCCAGCCCAGCCAGCCGAGGGCGGTGCCCAGGCTCCCGGCGAACTTGACGTCGCCCAGCCCCATGCCCGCCGGGTTGATCAGGAAGAGAACCAGGTAGAACCCCACCAGGGCGAGGCCGCCGAGCGCGGCTCCCCGCAGGTCGGCGAGGCGGCCGTCGGCGAGGGCCGACGCGGCCAGCGGGGCGGCGGTGCCCAGGTAGGCGGCCAGGGTGAGCCGGTCGGGCAGCCGGTGGACGGCCGCGTCCACGAAGACCAGGACGACGGCCACCGTGGCCAGCCAGCCGAAGGCGAGCAGCTCCGCCGCCCTTCCGGCCGGCGTCACCCCGGCCCCGTCGGTCATGCCGGATATGCCGGGCCATTGCGCGCGCAGGGCCAGGGCGGCCAGCACCACGGCGGTGACCGCCTCGACGGCGCCCGCCGCCGGGTGAGGGCGTCCGGGCCGTCCGGTCTCGGCCACCGGGTGGGAGCGGCCGGGCCTTCCCGTCCCGGTCGTCGGGCGGGACCGGCCGGACCTTCCCGGCCCGGCCACCGGATCG
Source organism: Streptosporangium sp. NPDC023615 (assembly GCF_040640155.1). Lineage (NCBI taxonomy): Bacteria > Bacillati > Actinomycetota > Actinomycetes > Streptosporangiales > Streptosporangiaceae > Streptosporangium > Streptosporangium sp. NPDC023615. The sequence goes on along the minus strand of NZ_JBFABE010000045.1, from coordinate 12,287 downwards.
GGCGCCGCGTACAGGACCACCAGGCGTCGCGTCCAGGACCCGATCGCCAGGCCCGCCAGGCCCGCCAGGACGGTGAGGAGCGCGAGCGAGGCCTGGGGGGTCATGGGGCGACGATAACCCGCGCCTCTCCCCCGCGCCCGTGACCTTCCACGATCGGATCCCCCGCGCCCGCGACCTTCCACGATCGGAACCCCTGGCGGCGGAGGCGCGAGGTCAGGCGGCGCGCAGTGACTCCAGCATCCGCGACAGGGCGGCCCTGGTCGCGGCGAGGTCCTCGGGATCCTCGGAGCCGGCCAGCCACAGGGCCGCCTCGTTCATGGCCCCCGACAGCAGGTGGGTCAGCGGCGCGACGGGCTGCCGGGCGATCGTTCCCGCGTCGATCAGGGCGGTGAGCGCCTCGGCCAGATGGCGGGCGGAGGCCGCCTCGTCCAGCGCGCGCCATTCGGCCCAGCCCAGGACGGCGGGGCCGTCGACGAGCATGATCTGCCGGACGTCCGGGGCGGTCCCGGCGTTGAGGAAGGCCTGGCATCCGGCGACCAGCCGCGCCCACGGATCGTCCTGGGCGTCGGCGGTCGCGGCCACCTCCTCGGCCACCTCCTCCTGGACCTGCTCCAGGACCGCGCGGAACAGGGCGGCCTTGCCGTCGAAGTGGTGGTAGAGCGCGCCCTTGGTGACCCCGGCGGCGCGGACGACCTCCGACAGGCCCACCGCCCCGTAGCCCAGCGTCGCGAACAGGCGCCTGCCCTCACGGAGAAGGGCCTGCCTGGTCTGCTCGCGCTGCCGGGCCCTGCCGCCGTCCCTCATCCCGCCTCCGCTCATTGACATACCGACGGTACGCCAATAGCGTACCCTCACATACCAACGGTATGTGAAAGGAGCTCTCATGAGGCTGACCAGCTTCTATCCCGTCATCTGCACCTCGCGGCTCGAGCGGTCCCGCGATTTCTACACCGGCCTGCTGGGTTTCGAGACGACGTTCGAGGCCGACTGGTACGTGAGCCTCCGGCGGCCGGGGACGCCGTCGTACGAACTCGCGCTGCTCGACCACCGTCACCCGACGCTGCCCGAGGCCTACCGCCTCCCCGTGCGGGGACTGCTGCTCAACATCGAGGTGGAGGACGTGGACGCGGAGTGGGAACGGCTCGTCGTCCGCGAGGGACTGCGGCCCGAACTGGAGCTGCGCGACGAGGACTTCGGGCAGCGGCACTTCATCGTGGCCGACCCCGACGGCGTCCTGATCGACGTGATCACGCCCACCGCGCCCACGGCGGCGTACGCCGACAGCTACGTTGATCCCTGACCTCGGGGGACGGCCACGTGGACCGCCGTCCCGGGGACGCCACGGATCACGGCCGCACGCAGAGGGGACCCGCCCATGGTCAGCGTCAGCATGGAGACCGCGGAAGAGACGGAGACGCGCCTGCGACGCGTGATCGCCGCGGCCGAGTTCGTCGTGCACGACGGCCTCTGGTGCTTCGAGGAGTCCCCGGCCGGCAGTCCGCCCGCCCTCACCGCCGACACGCTGGCGGTGGTCCGGGACGACGAGAGCTGGAGCGCCCTGGTCCCGTTCGCCCGCGACCACGGTGACGTCGAGCGGTTCGGCGTCTTCTCCTTCCACTTCCCCGCCGGCCTGGACAACAGCGGTTTCGTCGGCTGGCTGGCCACCCGTCTCAAGGTCCGGCTGGGGACCGGCGTGTTCGTCGTCTGCGGCAGCAACCGCGCCGGCGGGGGGATCTACGACTACTGGGGCTGCCCCGCCGACCTGGCCGACGACGCCGTCGCGGTCGTCCGGGAACTGCGCGCCGACGGCCCCGACGCCCCCGGGGGACCCCCGCCGGTGTGAGGGCGAGGCCACCCGGCGAGCGGCAGGTGACCTCCGAGGTCATTGACGGGAACCGCGACGATCACGGAGGCTGAGGGCCCATCCCCCTTACCCCCGGAGGGTGCGACGACGTGGACACGGACCGCTTCAGCAAGCTGCCCGCGATCATCGCGTCCCTCGTCCTCCTGCCGGTGCTGCTCGAACTCCTCGCGTGGTACATCGAGGGCGAGGAGTACGACGTGGCCCGCGCGGTCACCGTGATCTCGGTGATCGTCACGCTCGCCCTGATCGCCACCGTGCTCGGCCGGATCCGGGCACGGCTGCCGGTGCTGCTGGTCGTCGGCCTGACCGTCACCGCGGCGGGCGAGGCCGTGCTGGGCTTCGTGGCGGCCTTCGGCCCGGTGCTCTGGCGGGGCGGGGTGCCGGGCGAGGTGCACGGACTGATCACCACGGGCATCAGCGTGTTCGCGGTCGTCACCGGCGTCTACCTGCTCGTCCAGTACCGGCGGGGCCTGTACCTGCCCTACCTGGAGGCCGGGATGGGCCCGCTGCCGACCTCCACCAAGCGCAAGGTGATCGGCGAGTCGGAGATCCTGATCCGCACGATGCCCTCCGTCGGGCCCTCGGTGGAGAAGAGCCTGACGAGCTGTGTCGCCATGGTCGACCAGGAGGACCTGCACTTCGTCGCCTACTACGCCGACAAGCGGTGCTGCTTCTACGTCGACGTGCTCGACGACGCCGACCTCGCCCACTTCTTCCACGAGACCGACCAGGAGCAGCGCAGGACGATCTACCTCCAGGCGGGCAACCAGCTCAGCTGGCTCACCCAGCGGCTCAACCGGCAACTGCAGCGGCTGGAGGGCGGTTCCCTGATCCGGACGGTCCTCGACGTGGAGCGCGGGGCGATGTACCTGCACTGGATCGACGAGACCCGCTACCTGGTCGGCGTGACCCTGGACCAGCGCAGGGTCGACGCCGCCGACGCCAAGATGGCCGAGCTCGTGGACCTGATCCGCGGGCACTTCGGCCTCCCCCCGATCAGCCAGCGCAAGCGTCCCCCCGCCTCGCCGGGGCAGTTGCGTTCCGTCCCGAGGAGTGAGCGGTGGCCCGAATCGGGCTCTTGATCGTCGTTGTCGGCCTGGGATGGCTGGCCGCCGACCTGGGAGGCCTGCGCGAGCTGGAGCACTCGGGCGCGTACGTGCTCCTCAGCAGCCTGCTGCTGGCGATCGGCCTGTACGGCAGCACGCACGGCATCGACCGCGCCGAGGCCAGGGAGCACACCCGGCTGATCACGCTGGCGGTCACCGTCGGGGTGCTGCTCAAGGCGGCGTTCATCGCCGGGGTGGTCTACCTCGTCTCCGGGGACCCCCGGGCGCTGATCATGGCGGTGGTGGTCGCCCAGATCGACCCGCTCTCGGTCGCCGGGGTGATGCGGGACGACCGGCTGTCGAGCCGGGCGAAGACCATCCTCGGGGCCTGGTCCTCGTTCGACGACCCGGTGACGATCATCCTGGCCGTCTACGCGGCGGCGCTGGTGAGCGGTTCGGGCCAGGGCGGCCTGTCGGTCTCCTACTTCGCCGACCTGGGGTGGAACGCGCTGTTCGCGATCGTCGCCTACCTGGTGTGGCGGCTGGTCAGGAAGGCCCCGCCGGTCCTGGCCTACCTGGCCGCGGCCGGGGCGGTCGCGTCGGCCGCGTGGAGCTCCCTGATGCTCGGCCTGGCGACCGCCGGTCTCTACCTGCGCCTGCCGGACGCGCGCTGGCTGGGCCGGGCGGTGAGCGCGGCGTTCGCGCTCTCGGCGTTCCTGATGGGCCTGCTGCTCGTCGGCGGGGCGAACATGGGGATGGGCGTGCTGCTCGGGCTGTCGGCGTACGCCGCGCAGATGGTCGCGGCGCTGGCGCTCACCCACGGCCTGCCCGTCATCGACCGGGTGCACCTGGGGCTGGCCCAGCAGAACGGTGTGACGGCCGTGATCCTGGCCCTGGTCTTCGAGCGTGACTTCGGCGGGTTCGTCGCCGTGATCGCGCCTGCGATCCTGACGGTCAACCTCGTCCACGCGGCGGCCAACCGAACCGCCGACGCCTGGGGGGCTCGGAGGTCTCTTCCATCCGCGCCACGGTGACGCCGGGTCCCAGCCCGTCCAGGGTGCCCGACTCGACGGCGGCCAGGACACGCAGCAGGTCGCCCTCGATGACGAAGGGCACCGGGCCCGCGACGTCCACCACCACGGCGGCGGCGTTCTCGTGCGCGGCGGCCCGGCAGACCTGCAGGGCGGTGGTCTGGATGGGCCGGGCGTCGGCGCGCCAGCGGCGCAGCGCCCCGGCCCCGGTGAAGGCGAGCACCGCCTCGCGGCCGTCGGCGCCGACGAGCTTCGGGAGGGCCATCTCGCTCTCCTTCTCCTGCCGCAGGCCGTGCTCGCCGATCTCCGACTCCTTCAGCAGGGCGACCACCGGCACGAGCAGCCGGGCTCCGCCGAGGGCGGTGACCACCTCGCCCGCGTGCGCCGTCCCCGCGGCGAAGGCCGCGAGGGCGGACGTCACGGCGGCGTCGGCGGCGCCGTCGTCACCGGGGACCAGGGGTTGCGGAATGCTCGGCACGAACCGGGAGCCTACCGGCGGCCGGGACGGGCGGGCGACCGCCGCGCCCCGGTCACCGTTCCCGGTCCCCCCGGGAGGCGGGCGGACGGGGACGCGGGGCGGCGGGCGGTCCTCAGCCCAGGTCGGCGATGGCGGCCACCGGTCCGCCCCCGCTGGGGCCCTGGTGGACGGCGGCGACCGAGACGAACACGGCCGGGTCGCCGGTGACGCTGGCCGCGACGCCGCCGACGGTGGCCTTGATCTGGCGGTGCCAGTGGACGTCGGAGTCGTCGAGCATGATGTTGCGGCGGCCCCGGACGCTGCCCGAGGGGTCGGCCTCGCACTTCATGAACACGTTGACCAGCCGGTCGCCCAGGTCGGACGGGTGCGGGCGCTCGGGCAGCTCGATGCCGCTGGAGCGGATCGCCTCCCAGATGCCGTCGGCGTCCAGCGCGTCCTTCATGACCGAGTGGCCGATCCGGTAGCGGCCGCCGATGCCCCGTACGTTGCCGACGACCACGATCTGCGCGCGGTCCAGCTCGACGCCCGAGGAGCACGACGCGACCGAGGAGTACAGCGACAGGTCGCGGTGGATCTGGTCGGCGGCGGGCATCTCGATCTCGCCCAGCGCCACGGCGATGCCCAGCGCGGTGGTCGAGTTGGAGATGTCCATCGACGGGCCGGTGTCCTCGATCACCACGTCCTTGCCGCGCGACTTGGCGTCGTTGATCGTGGACAGGGTGAGCAGGGGGGTCTTGGTCTGGACGTAGTGGACGTCGGCCGGGTCGTCGATCCCCGCGAGCTTCATGGCCTCGCGGACCCCGGCGGCGACCTTCTCCACCATCGCCGGGCGGCCGATGTCCTCGGGCAGGATCACCTCGCTCATCGCGATGCCGACGCTCACCCGGGGTTCGTCGTTCGGCTCGGCGTCCGCAGTGGTGGCGAAGATCGTGGCGTGCGGGCTGAGCACGCCGTCGGTGCCGCCCGACCAGACCAGCGGGACGCTCTCCGGGGACGGGTGCCCCTTGTCCGCGAGCACCTCGCGGAAGGCGCGGTCGGCCAGGATGCGGGTGTAGTCGTTGACCCCGCCGTTGCCCTCGGTCTTGCCGATCACCGCGAGGACGCGGGCGGCCTCGATCACCCCCTCGTCGATGAGGCGGGCCAGGCCGGAGGCGTCGGTCACGCTCTCGATGGGCACCTTGCGCACTTCAATGGGTTCCGGCATCCCTGCCACCTTTCACAGTCCTGTTCACTTTCGCACCACGGTGCCGGTCTTCCCGGTCAGCGACGTCCCGATCTCCTCCAGGGAGGTGATCACCGAGCGGTCGCCGCCCCGCTCGACGAAGCGGAGCGCGGCCTCGACCTTGGGACCCATGCTGCCCCCGGCGAAGTGCCCGGCGGTGTGCAGCGCGCGCAGTTCCGTCACGCCGACGGCGCCCAGGGGCCTGGCCGAGGCGGTGCCGAACCCGACGACCGCGGCGGGGACGTCGGTCGCGATGACCAGGACCGTGGCCCCCACCGCGCGGGCGAGCACGGCGGCGGCCAGGTCCTTGTCGACCACGGCCTCGACGCCGCCCAGCCGCCCGTCCGCGTCGCGGACCACGGGCACGCCCCCGCCGCCCGCGGCCACCACGGTGAACCCGGCGTCCGTCAGCGACACCACGGCCGGCGCGTCGAGGATCTCCAGCGGCTCCGGGGAGGCCACCACCCGGCGCCAGCCCCGGGCGAAGCGGCGCCAGGTCTGGCCGAGCCCTTCGAGGTGGCGGACCTCGGCCTCGTCGAAGTAGCGGCCGACGGGCTTGACCGGGTCCCGGAATGCCGGGTCGGCGGGATCGACGAGCGTGCGGGTCACCACGACGGCGGCCCGGCCGCCGAGCGCGTCGAGGAGCAGCGTGCCGACGGTGGCCTGCGTCTGGGCCACGCACCAGTCCAGCGGCACGGGCGGGACGACGTGCGCGGCGAGTTGGTTCTTCAGGAGCAGGTTGCCGACCTGGGGGCCGTTGCCGTGGGTGAGCGTCACCCGGTGGCCGTCCCGGACGAGCGCCGCCACGTGGCGTACGGCGCCTTCGACCGCGCGATGCTGGTCGAGGGGCGAGGCGGCGCCGTCGGGGCCCGTCATCGCGTTGCCCCCGAGCGCGATCAGTACTCGCTCACCCACCTGGTTCACCCACAGGCCGACGCTAACGGCCTGCCCGCCCCGTCTCATGGGCACTCCTTGCCCAAGGAATGCCCGCCCTTCGGCGCAATGCGCCAACCGCCCGGCGGGCCCGGGCCCGCTTGTCACGACAGGCCAACGCGGGGACGGCAACAGGCGCGGGCAGCGCCTAGCTCCGGGGCGGGGCGGCGGGAAAGGCTCGGACCGGGACTTCCCCCGCGCGAGGAGGGAACCCCTTTCTTTCCGAGGAGGGATCGGGTGGAGCGGCTCCGGCTCGGCCACGTCGTCGTGATCGTCCTGTGTGTCGCGGCGGGCCTCACGGTGCTCAGCGTCACGGCCGGGAGGCTCGTCACCGGGCCGGGCACGCCCGCCGTCCCCTCGGCCTCCCCGCCGCCGTCGCCGACGCCGAGGGCCGACATGACCGGCGAGGCGCGGCGGATGGCGTCGGCGGGCCTGCGGGCCGCCAACGACTTCGGCTGCCGGCCCCGCGAGGACGCCCCGTACCCGGTGGTGCTCGTGCACGGGGCGCGGAGCACCGGGGCGGTCACCTGGACGGTGGCGGCCCGGTACCTGACCAAGCAGGGCTACTGCGTCTTCGCGCTCGACTACGGGTGGAGCAACTCGATCGAGCGGTCGGCCCGGACGCTGGGCGTCTTCGTCGAAGGGGTGCTCCAGGCCACCGGCGCCCGGCAGGTGGCGATCGTCGGGCACAGCCTCGGGGGGATCGTCCCCCGGGCGTACATGCGCTCGGAGGGAGGGCCCGGCAAGGTCGCGGAACTGATCACGCTGGGGGCGCCGCACCACCGGCCGGCCCGCGAGCTCGGCAGGAGCTGCGGCCGGGAGACGGTCTGCGCCGAGCTGCGGCCGGGCTCGCCGCTGATGCGCCGGCTCGCCGTCCCCTCCATGGTCGAGGCGGGGGTCGCCTACACCGCGCTGGGCCTGCGGGCCGAGCAGGAGGCCGCCTCCACCTTCGTCGAGGGGCCGCCCGAGCAGGTGACCAACCGGCTGCTACAGGACGACTGCCCGCTCAAGGGGGCCGTCGAGGGCGCCCTGGGGCACAACCTGGAGACGCTCGACCCGGTGATGCTCTCCTACGTCAACAAGGCGCTGGAGACCCCCGGGCCGATGCCGCGCGACTACCGGCCCGACTGCTTCGCGCTCATCCTCTGAGCGGCCCGCCCCTGGACCGGCTCACGCCGGGAACGATCGGACCTTCATCGCGCCGCGACCGGCTCACGGCGGGAACGACCGACCTCGGCCGCCCCGGGCGCCGGTTCACGCCGTGAGCGGCCGGGCGACCTCCCCGACCACCGCCGCGCGGTGCGGCTGCAGGTAGAAGTGGTCGCCGGGGAAGACCTTCAGGGAGAACTCGGAGAAGGTGCGGGCCTCCCACGCCTTGGCCTGCTCCGGGGTCACCACCGGGTCGGCGTCGCCGACGAGGACGGAGATCGGGGTGCGCAGCGGCGGTCCCGGCCGGTGCCGGTACGCCTCCAGCAGGCGGAAGTCGGCGCGGACGTAGGGCAGCACGATCTCGCGCATCGCCTCGTGGGCGAGGATCTCCACCTCGGTGCCGCCGAGCTTGGAGAGTTCGGCCACCAGGGCGTCGTCGTCGTACGTGGACAGCGCGCGCGTGTCGCGGCGGTCGTGCGGGGCCGTCGACCCGGACACGAACAGCCGCGCCGGGGCGAGCCCGCGCGCCTCCAGGCGGCGGGTGACCTCGTAGGCGACCGTCGCCCCCATGCTGTGGCCGAACAGCGCGAAACGCCGGTCCAGCAGCGGGAGCATCGCCTCGGTCAGCGCGTCGACCAGCGCCTCCATGCTCTCCGGCGGGGCCTGGGCGAACCGGTCGGCCCTGCCGGGCAACTGCGTGGCGTGCAGCTCGACCGTCGCGGGCAGCAGCGCGTGCCACTCGCGGTAGGCCACGGCCGACCCGCCCGCGTGCGTGAAGCAGAACAGCCGCGCGGCCGCCGCCGGACGGCGGACGGCACAGCGCAACCAGGTCATGCGAGCCCCCCGCGGGTCCGTCCGCTCACTGCCCCATGGCCCTGATCAGGCTGTTGGGCCGCATGTCGGTCCAGTTGGCCTCGATGTACTCCAGGCACGCCTGCCGGGTGTCCTCGCCGAAGGCGACGGTCCAGCCGGCCGGGACCTCGGACCAGGCGGGCCAGAGGGAGTACTGTCCCTCGTCGTTGACCAGCGCCAGGTAGACGCCGTCGGGGTCCTCGAACGGGTTGGTGCTCATTCCTGGTCCTCTCTGAGAAGCGCGGCGATCTCCGCGATCGGCCCGGGGTTCAACATGCTGGAATGGTCGCAGGCGACGACGCGTTCGTCGACGGCGCCCCTGACGTACGGCTTCCAGTCCGCGGCGGTGGGGTCGCCCTCCTTACGGCCGTGCGCCGCGGTCACGAAGAGCACGTCGCCGTCGAACGGCCGCGGCACGTACTCCCCGGAGATTTTCACACCGTTGACGTAGTTGCGGTAGACACCGCGCAGTGTCCGCTCGTCCAGGGTCGCGTACGGGCCTGCCATGCCGCGCAGGAACGCCACGACGTCGCCGATGTCGCCGATGTCGCCGATGTCGGCGGGGCCGGCGGGGCCTTCGTAGCCGACGGCGGCCAGCAGCTCGGACCGGATGTCGCGCCCGTCCGCGTCGGCCCTCCGCCCGGGGTAGGCGTCGAGCAGCGCCAGCAGCGCCACCCGCTCGCCGCGCTCGCGCAGCTCCACCGCCATGGCGTGGGCGACCAGGCCGCCCATGGACCAGCCCGCCAGCCGGTACGGCCCGTGCGGCCTGACCTCGCGCAGGCACTCCAGGTAGTCCAGGGCCATCGCCTCGATCGACGGGGCCGTGTAGCCGGGCTCGGTCAGCACCCTGGCCTGCAGGGCGTACAACGGCTGGTCCGGGCCGAGGTGGCGCAGCAGGCCCGCGTACGGCCAGCCCAGGCCGGCGCCGGGGTGCACGCAGAACAGCGGCGGGCGCGATCCCGAGGTGCGCAGCGGCAGCAGCGTCTCCAGCCCCCCGGCCTCCTCCTCCCGCCCGGCGCGCTCCCCCGCGCGGGCCAGCGCCTCGGCGGTCCGGTGGGCGAACACCTCGCGCGGGCTGATCACCGCCCCCTCCCGCGCGGCCAGCGACACCAGCCGGAGCACCGCGATGCTGTCACCGCCCAGGTCGAAGAAGCCGTCGTCGGCACCGGCCCGCTCCAGGCCGAGCACCCGGGCGAACAGGCGGCACCAGAGCTCCTCCGCGGGCGTGCGGGGGTCGCGCCCGGGGGCCGGGACGTCGGGGTCGGGCAGGGCCGCCCGGTCGACCTTCCCGTTCGGGGTGAGCGGCAGCGCGTCCAGGCCGATCACCGAGGCGGGCACCATGTACTCGGGGAGCGTGCCCTCGGCGAACCGGCGCAGCTCCCCGGGCTCGGCCGGACCGGTCGCGTAGGCGAGCAGGCGACCCCCCCGGACGACCACGGCCACCTGGCCGGCCCCCGGGTGCCCTGCCAGGGCGGCCTCGATCTCGGCGGGCTCGATCCGGAAACCCCGGATCTTGACCTGGCGGTCGGCGCGCGCCAGGTACCCCAGCTCGCCGCCGGCCGACCACCTGACCAGGTCTCCGGTCCGGTACATCCGCCCGCCGTACGGGCAGGCGACGAACCTCTCCGCGGTCAGGCCGGGACGGCCGAGGTAGCCGCGGGCCAGCCCCGCGCCCGCCAGGTACAGCTCCCCGGGCGTCCCGGCGGGCACCGGCCGCAGGAAGCGGTCCAGCACGTACGCCCGCCCGCCGTCCATGGCCCGCCCGATGGGCGGCGCGTCCGCGCCGACCTCGGAGACGGTGTGGCAGGTCGCGTACGTGGTGGTCTCGGTGGGGCCGTAGACGTGGCCGAGCAGCGTGTCCGGGCAGGCCGCCGACACGGCGCGCATGGCCGCCGCCGAGGCCGCCTCCCCGCCGGTGAGGACCTCCTCAAGCGGCGCGAACGTCTCCGGTGCCTCCTGGGCGACCAGGTTGAACAGGGCCGTGGTGATGAACAGGGCGGTCGGCCGGTGCCGCGCGACGACCCCGGCGAGCCCGGCCGGGCCCAGCTCCCCGGGCGGTGCGACGACGACCGTGCCGCCGTTGAGCAGCGGCACCCAGATCTCGTAGGTGGAGGCGTCGAAGGCGTACGGCGAGTGCATCACCACCCGCCGGTGGCGCGACCCCCACCTGCGGTCCGCGGCCAGGGCGACGACGTCGCGCTGGCGCACCCCGACCCCCTTGGGGGTGCCCGTCGAGCCGGAGGTGTAGGCGACGTACGCGAGATGCTCGGGGTGGGTCCGGGGTGTCCCCGTCCGGGGTGTCCCCGTCCCGGTCCCGGTCCCCGTCCCGGTCCCGGTCTCCGTCTCGGTCCCGGTCTCCGTCCCGGTCCCGGTCCCGGTCGCCTCGGATCTCTCCGGCGTCCCGGGCCTCTCGGACCGGCGGGACGCGCCCCGGGGGCGGCCGTCCACGCCGACCACCGCGGCGGCGTGGTCGAAGCCGGGCTCGCGGTCGGTGACCAGGACGGGGGCACCGGTGTCGGCCATGACCCAGCTCATCCGGGCCGGCGGGTGACCGTGATGGATCGGGACGTACGCCCCTCCGGCCTTGGCCACGGCCAGGCTCGCCACCACCACGTCGGCGGACCGGCCGAGCAGGACCGCGACCGGCGTCTCGGACCGTACGCCCAGCCCGGCCAGCCGGTTCGCCAGCAGGCCGGCCCGCCGGTCCAGCTCGGCGTAGGTGAGGCGGACGCCGTCCCCGACGACGGCCTCGGCGTCCGGAGCCCGTTCCACCTGGCCGGCGAAGACCTCCGCGATCGTCGCTGCGTCCCGGGGCGCGGTGCCGGTCGTGTCCCCGCTCCATTCGTACAGGATCCGGGCTCGCTCGTCGGCGGCGAGCAGGTCGAGCCGGGCGAGCGGCAGCCCGGGATCGGCGGTCAGGGCCCCGAGGAGCCGGGTGAAACGGTTCAGGATGCGCAGGGCGTCGGCGCGGGGGACCACGTCGGGGCGGTGATCGAGCCGCAGGGAGAGCCGCTCGCCCGGGACGACCGCCAGGGCGAGCGGATAGTGGGTGGCGTCGGTGCCCGACGCGCCCACGAGCCGCGGCCCGTCCCCCGCCGGGGTCTCGGCCCCGGCCCCCGCCACACCCTCCGCTCCCACCCCGGCGCCCAGCGCTCCGGCGTCCAGGGGGTAGTTCTCCAGGACCGTCATCGTGTCGAAGAGCCGCCCGGCCCCGCAGGCGCGCTGGATGTCGGCCAGTCCCAGATGGTGGTGGGGGAACAGGTCGGACTGCTCCGCCTGGAGGCGTCCGAGCAGGTCGGCCAGGGGCTCGGCGGGGTTGAGCCGTACCCGGACCGGCAGGGTGTTGATGAACAGCCCGATCATGCGCTCCACGCCGGGCAGCTCGGGCGGGCGGCCGGAGACCGTACCGCCGAAGACGACGTCGTCACGGCCGGTCAGCTCGGCGAGGACGATCGCCCAGGCGCCCTGGACGGCGGTGTTGAGGGTGAGCGAGCGGGCGCGCAGGACGGAGGTGAGGCGGCCGGTGAGGTCCTCGCCGAGACGGGCCCGGACGCGCCCCGGGTTCATCGGCGGCCGGGCGTCGAGGTCCGCGGCGACGAGGGTCGGCCCGTCGACCCCCTCCAGGGCGCGGCGCCACGCCCGCGCGGCGGCGGAACGGTCCTGGCGGGCGAGCCAGGCCAGATGGTCCCGGTACGGACGCACCACACCCGGC
>NZ_JBFABE010000044.1:0-67470 GCF_040640155.1 Streptosporangium sp. NPDC023615 | reverse complement strand
GCAGAGCGGGGCGGCGGTGACGGCCGTCGACGCCGGCTACAACGCCGCCATCCCCTCCGGGAGCAGCACCACGTTCGGCTTCAACGCCACCGGCGCCGGCACCGGCTCCACCCCGTCCGACTTCGCGCTCAACGGCGTCCCCTGCACCGGTGCCCCGGTCTCGCCGACCCCCACCGCGAGCCCGACGGTCACCCCCGGTCCCTCGCCGACGCCGACACCCGGTACCCGCAACACCTTCACCAACCCGATCAAGACGCGGGGTCCGGACCCGTGGCTGACCCACCACGGGGGGTACTACTACCTGGCCACCACCACCTGGAACTCCACCATCACCATGCGCCGCTCCCGCACGCTGGGCGGGCTGGCGACGGCTCCCGACACCGTCGTGTTCAACCTGGCGGGCAGGGCGAACGGCTGCTGCAACATGTGGGCACCGGAGTTCCACCTGCTGGACGGGCCCAACGGCAAGCGCTGGTACATGTACTACGTCGCCGGCCAGAACGTCTCCGACTTCAACCGCACCCAGCGGCTGCACGTCCTGGAGAGCGCGGGCACCGATCCCATGGGCCCGTACACCTTCAAGGCCGACCTGGGCGGCGACTGGCAGCTCGACGCCAGCGTCCTGCGGCACGGTAACCGGTTGTACCTGATGGGGACCTACAACCCCGGCACGCAGAGCCTGTTCATCACCCCGCTGAGCAACCCCTGGACGATCAGCGGTTCCCGGGTCAGGCTCACCTCGCCCACCCACGCCTGGGAGCGGCAGACCGCCGCGGTGGCCGAGGGGCCCGAGCCGCTGTACCACAACGGCAAGACCTTCGTGATCTACTCCGCCAGCGCCTGCTGGGGCCCGGACTACAAGCTGGGCATGCTCACCCTCACCGGCGCCGACCCCCTCAACCCCGCCCACTGGACCAAGCACCCCACCCCGGTCTTCCAGCGCAGCGACGCCAACGGCGTCTACGCCCCCGGCCACAACGGGTTCTTCACGTCCCCCGACGGCACCGAGAACTGGATCGTCTACCACGCCAACAGCTCGGCGAGCGGCGGCTGCGACATGAACCGCAGCACCCGTGCCCAGAGGTTCACCTGGAACGCCGACGGCACGCCGAACTTCGGCACGCCCGTCCGGCTCGGTGCCACGCTGACCTCCCCCTCCGGGGAGCCGGCGAGCTGATCGGCCGACGCCAGCGCGAGCCTCGCGCCGGCGTCGACGCTCACGGCACCGCTCCGGGCCCGGTGACAGGGCGACGGGGCGGTGCCGGCGGCGCCCGCCCGGTGCCGGAGGCCACCACTCTCACGGAACGCCACCACGCGGGGCCGTGGCCGGGGCCGTGGCCCCGGCCGGGGAAGACGATCCCCGACAAACCAAGAGAACCAAAATTGATTGGGTAGATATGAAACGGTTTATCCATCTGACGCGGAGCCGCGCGGTGCTCGGCGGCGCCGTGTGCGCGGTGATCCTGGGCGGGGCCGCCGTCCAGGCGCCCGCCTCCGCGGCGGTGTCCTGCCGCGTCACCTACGAGATCGCCAGCCAGTGGGGCGGCGGTTTCGGCGCCAACGTGACGATCAACAATCTCGGTGACCCGGTCAACGGCTGGCGGCTGACCTGGAACTTCACCGGCGGCCAGCAGGTCTCCCAGGCGTGGAACGCCACCGCGACGCAGAGCGGGACGGCGGTGACGGCCGTCGACGCCGGCTACAACGCCGCGATCCCCTCCGGGGGCAGCGCCTCCTTCGGGTTCAACGCCTCCTGGAACGGGTCCAACCCCGCCCCGGCCTCCTTCTCCCTCAACGGCACGGTCTGCGACGGCGGCACCGCCTCGCCGACCCCGACGCCGACCGCCTCACCCACGGTCTCGCCGACCCCCACCCCCACCCCGACACCGACCCCCACCCCGACACCGACGCCCACCCCCACCCCGACGCCGCCCCCGGCCGACGCCAAGCAGGCCGAGGACCTGGACCGCGGTCTGATCAGCGTCCGCTCCGGATCCGGCAACCTGGTGTCCTGGCGGCTGCTGGGCACCGAGGCCCGCGGCACGTCGTTCAACGTGTACCGGGGCGGCACCCGCGTCGCGAGCGTGACCAACTCCACCAACTACCTGGACTCCGGCGCCGCCGCCGACGCCTCCTACACGGTGCGCGCGGTCAGCGGCGGTGCCGAGGGCCCGGCGTCGGAGACCTCGCTGCGGTTCGGCAACGGCTACCTGGACGTGCCGATCAGCCCGCCGTCCTCCGGCCACCACGCCAGCGACGCGGCCCCCGCCGACCTGGACGGCGACGGGCGCATGGACATCGTGCTGAAGTGGGAGGCCAACAACTCCAAGGACAACTCCCAGTCCGGCGTCACCGACCCGGTCTACATCGACGGCGTCAAGCTGGACGGCACCCGGCTGTGGCGGATCAACCTGGGCCGCAACATCCGGGCCGGGGCGCACTACACCCAGTTCCAGGCCTACGACTACGACGGCGACGGCAGGGCCGAGGTCGCGATGAAGACCGCCGACGGCACCGTCGACGGCCGCGGCACCGTGATCGGCAACGCGAACGCCAACCACCGCAACTCCGACGGTTACATCCTCGCCGGGCCCGAGTACCTGACCATGTTCAACGGCCAGACCGGCGCCGCGATGTCCACGGTGAACTACGACCCGCCGCGCGGCAACGTCGGCTCCTGGGGCGACACCTACGGCAACCGGGTCGACCGGTTCCTGGCCGGTACCGCCTACCTCGACGGCAACCGCCCCAGCCTGATCATGGCCCGCGGCTACTACACCCGCGCCGTGATCGCGGCCTGGGACTTCCGCAACGGCTCCCTCGTCAAGCGGTGGACCTTCGACTCCAACGCCTCCGGCAACGGCGGCTACGCCGGTCAGGGCAACCACTCCCTGAGCGTGGGCGACGTCGACGCCGACGGCAGGGACGAGATCCTGTACGGCGCCGCCGCCATCGACGACAACGGCCGCGGCCTGTGGAACACCGGCCTGGGCCACGGGGACGCCGGTCACCTGGGCGACCTCAACCCCTCCCGTCCGGGCCTGGAGTACGTGAAGATCTCCGAGTGGGCCGCCAGCCCCGGCCTGTACATGGTCGACGCCCGCACCGGGTCGAGGCTGTGGCAGACCGCCGCCAGCTCGGGTGAGGGCCCCGGGCGTGGGGTCTCCGCCGACATCCACGCCGGCAGCCCCGGCGCCGAGTCCTGGGCGGCGGGCGCCGGCCAGAACGGGCTGCGCAACACCGCGGGCACGGTCGTCGGCCGCCAGCCCTCCTCGGCCAACTTCCTGGCCTGGTGGGACGGCGACCCGGTGCGCGAGCTGCTGGACCAGACCCGGATCGACAAGTACGGCACCGGCGGCGAGACCCGGCTGCTGACCGCGAGCGGGGTGCACTCCAACAACGGCACCAAGGCCACCCCGTCCCTGTCGGGCGACATCCTCGGCGACTGGCGCGAGGAGGTCATCTGGCCCACCACCGACAACCGGGCCCTGCGGATCTACTCCACGCCGCACGTGACCACCACGAAGATCCACACCCTGCTGCACGACCCGCAGTACCGGGTGGCGCTGGCCTGGCAGAACACCGCCTACAACCAGCCGCCGCACCCGAGCTTCTTCATCGGCGACGGCATGGCCACCCCGCCGCAGCCCAGGGTCTACCTCCGATAGGACGCGGCACCGGGGGATCGGGGCCTGATCTCCATGGTGCCGCCCGACGGGCGCCCCCTCCTGGTGGGAGAGGGGGCGCCCCGACCCGCGTGCGGTGACCCGGCCTTCGCGGCCGGGTCACCGCCGCGGTTTCACGGATCAGGGGTTCATCGGCTCAGCCGATGGTCCACTGCTGGGCGTTGTTGCCGCTGCAGGTCCACTGCCGTACCTCGGAACCGGCCACGGTGCCCCAGTTGTAGTTGTCCAGGCACAGGTTGCTGTACCGGTTGGTCAGGGTGGAGTAGCCGCCTCCCACGGAGGTGACGCGCCACTGCTGGACGGACAGGCCGTTGCACGTCCACTGCTGGACCGGCGCCCCGGCCGCGGTACCCCAGTCGGTGTTGTCCAGGCACAGGCCGGTGTGACGGTTGACGATCGTGGAGTAGCCGTCGGCGGCCGGGACGATCTGCCAGTCCTGGAGCGCCTGCCCGGTGCAGGTCCACTGGCGCACCTCGGCGCCGGGGGTCGTGACCCCGTTGTAGTCGTCCAGGCACAGGCCGCTGTGCCGGTTGCGGATGCGCGCGTAGGCGGCGGCGACCTCACCGGAGGGGCCGGGGATCACCGTGGAGGTCGACACCGGGACACCGAGGTTGGGGGTGCCGTCGGCGTTCCACGAGATCTTCTGCACCCGGGTGGTGCGGGTGGTGCCGCAGCCCTGACCGGCGGAGGAGTTGGCGTGGTAGGCGATCCAGGTCTCGGTGCCGTCGGGTGAGGAGAAGAACGAGTGGTGGCCCGGACCGTAGACGCCGGCCGCGTTGTTGCGCTGGAAGATGGGGTTGGGGAACTTGGTCCAGGAGCCGGCCGCCAGCGGGTCGCCCCCGCGGTACTCCAGCATGCCGAGCTTGTAGTCGGGGCCGTTGCAGTGGCTGGCCGAGTAGGTCAGGAAGGTGCGGCCACCTCGCTGCAGCGCGAAGGAGCCCTCGTTGACGGCGCCGCCCTGGCGCTCCCAGGCCAGGGTGGGGGCCGAGATCCGCCTGCCGAAGGCGCCGGCCGTCCAGGGGTTCGACATCGGCGCGATGAACAACGACTGCAGGTTGTCCTCGGGGGCGAACGCCGAGAATGTCATGTACAGGTTGCCGTTGAGCTTGAGCAGGCCGCCGTCGATCGCCCACGCGTTGTCCGGCATCAGGTTGAGGATCCCGCGGACGGTGTAGGGGCCCATCGGGTCGGACCCGGCGCTCTCGGCGACGTGGGTGCGCCGGGGCAGGCTGCCCTGCTCCACCGAGTAGTACAGGTACCAGCGGTCGCCGACCATCTCCAGGTGCGGGGCCCACATCGTGTTGCCGCCGGTCCGCACGACGACCTGCTCGGGGGCGCTGCGCAGGCCGGCGATGGTGGACGAGCGGCGCATGACGACGTCGGCCGACCAGGTGGTGGCGACGTAGTAGTAGAAGCCGTTGTGGAAGACCAGGGTCGGGTCGGCGCTGTTGGGTGTTCCGACGACGGGATTGGTGAAGGACGGGCCGGGGGCCGCCGCGACGCGGGCGGAACCGGTGGCGGTGCCCATGGGCAGGGCCAGCACGCCGATCAGGGCGAGAAGCAGGGCTCGCCACGCCATTCCTCGGGGACGGGAAAGCAACAAGAGTCACTCCTGAGATCGTCTGTACGGGGATGTCGGCGGGGGAAAGAGGGACGGAGCGACTCACCGCCGCTCCGTGGCCGGAGCGGGCCCGCGAACCGGGGACCGGGGGCCGGGTGGCGTCGCTCGTGCCGGGACCACACGAAGGACGCGGGGGCGGGTCACGGTTTTGTTATCGTTAACATCCGAGGGGTGAGGCGGTCGCACTCCTGTTCGCGAGGTTCGCCCGCGCGGGTGATCGGCGGGGGAGGGGGCACGCTTTGTTAACGTTAACAAATCGTTGCGTCATCACGGGTTCACGGAATTGCAAGGGTGCCGGTACTCAGCTTCGGCCCCCGCACCGCCTTCGTCAAGGGGTGTGAGGATCCGCCGGCACGCCCGCCGGGCGCCGTTGACATCCGCGATGACAACGTGAACACTTCTGCGGAAACACGGAAGAAACGTTGATGTGACCCGATCGTCCCTCTCCAGCAGGGCGCCGGCCCGTTTTCCGAGGTCTACGTGCGCCGTTGATTGTTAACGTTAACAAATCCGCATGCCACCCCCGCTCCCCGAAGAAGGGTGCCCCCGTGTCCCTGCGCCGAAGGATCGCCGCGCTGCTCGCGGCCGTACTGAGCCTGACCGTCACCGTCCCGTCCGCGTCGTCCGCGTCGTCCGCGTCGGCGGCCACCTACTCGGCCTACGTGATGGGCTACTTCAAGGAGTCGCCGAACCAGTCCGGCGACAGCTACGCCCTCCACCTGGCGGTCAGTTCCGACGGCCTGGACTGGATGCCGCTGAACCAGAACAACCCGGTCGTCACGCCGACCGGAGGCATGCAGGGCCTGCGTGACCCGTACATCCTGCGCAAGCAGGACGGCACGTTCACGGTCCTGGCCACCGACCTCAAGGGCCGCGTGTTCAACCTCGCCAACCAGTACATCCACGTGTGGGACTCGGCGGACCTGACCGGCTTCACCAACTACCGCCGGGTGCGCCTGCACACCATGGCCACTCACTCGTGGGCGCCGGAGGCGTTCTGGGTGCCCTCGCGCAACGCGTACGCGGTCATCTACTCGGCCAACAACGGCACCCGCGACGTCCTCATGGTCAACTGGACGACCGACTTCGTCGACATGGGCACGCCCCAGGTGTTCTTCGACCCGGGCTTCAACGTCCTGGACGGCGACGTCCTGGTGAACGGCGGGAACTTCTACCTGTCGTACAAGAACATGGCCGACGGCAACCTGTACGTGGCGCGTTCCACCACGGGCCTGCCGAACAGCTTCACCACGCTCACCACCGGCCTGCGGCAGGGAGGCGCGATCGAGGCGCCGATCCTGGTCACGTCGAACACGAGCAACACGTTCTGGCTGTGGGGCGACTCGTTCTCACCGGCCAACGCCGTCTTCTACGCCTGGCGGTCGTCCGACGTCAACGGCAACGCCTGGTCGCCGATCGGCCAGCGCACCTACACCGCGCCGATCAACGCCAAGCACGCCACCATCACCCCGATCACCGCGGCCGAGCGGACCGCGCTGGTCAACCGCTGGGGAGCACCGGGGTGGAACCGCCTCAAGTCGTACAACCTCCCGGACCGCTACGTGCGGCACGCGGGCAACGTCGCGCGGATCGACCCCTTCCCGATGGACCCGACGGCCGACCAGCAGTGGCGGCTGGTGCCGGGCCTGGCCGACCCCGCCGGAGTGTCGTTCGAGTCGGTGAACTTCCCCGGCCGCTACCTGCGGCACTCGAACTACGCCCTCAGGCTCGATCCGAACGACAACACCTCCACGTTCCGGGCCGACGCCACCTTCCACCGGACGCCGGGCCTGGCCGACGGCGCCTGGGCGTCGTTCCGCTCCCACAACTTCCCCGACCGCTACATCCGCCACGCCGGTCACGAACTCCGCATCGACCAGCTCGGCCCCGGCTCGAACCAGGCCACCCGGCAGGACGCCACCTTCCAGGTCACCTACTAGCAGGGGTACGTCGCCGGACCGGCGGGGTCCGCCCCGCCGGTCCGCGGGCACAGCCGGCGCGCTTCACGCCGGGTGCCGCGCCCGGCGCGGAGGCCGCCGGGCGGCTCCCGTGACGCCTGTGCGGTCACGGCGGTCAGGTGGCCCTGCCGCGGGCGATGTAGACGTTCATGCCGGTGAAGTCGAGCGTGATGTTGTAGGGCTTGTAGAAACCGTGGGAGAAGTTGGCGAGCACGTCGAACCCCTCGCGGTCGAGCGCATCGTCCACGTAGCAGTAGACGTCGTCGGCGACGGCGCCGCCGAGGCGGACCTCCTTCGGGTAGCAGGGGTGGGCGGTGATGAACCGGCCCCCGGCCGAGGTCTCCATCGGGCGGTCGCGGTCGACGCGGATGCGCAACCGCCTGGCCGTCTCCTCGGTCGTGCTCGCGACCATCTCGCCGCCTCCGCCGATGTTCAGGGCGACCACCCGTTCGCCGGAGTCGGCCCTGCCTGCGATGCTTCCCCTGCTGAACAGCAGGTGCTCGCGGGCCAGCCAGAGCGGCAGGGCCTCGGCGCCCGAGCGTTCGGCGGCGGCACGCGCCCTGTCGGCCGTCTCGGGGGTTCTGCGGCGCAGGATCAGCGACCGGCCCGCGTAGTCGACGGTCGTCAGGAAGTGGTAGAGGATCCACGTGCCGATCAGCCCGTCCCCCGACTCCGAGGTGTCGTCCGTGTCCGACCAGCTCACGGGGATGTTGCGCAGTTCGATGCCGCCCAGTTCGAAGGAGTCCAGTATCCCGGACGAGTAGGTCACGGTTCTGCCCTGGTATTCGAACCTCTCCTCGGTGACCGCGCGCAGCCCGGCTTCCTTGGCCGCCCTCGCCGACAGGTTCAGTGACGCGACGCGCGTGTAGAACGAGAGGTCCTTCGGCGGTCCGCCGTTGAGCGAGGCCTGCACCGTCGGCATCGGGTCCATCTGCCGCCACGGCACGCGCGCGACGTCACCGCGGATCCGGTACGGCTCGCCGCGGAACGCCGCGAACAGTTCGGCCTGGCTCTCCTCGCCGGCCGCCTTCCAGTGCGGTGCGGCGAGGGAGAACCTGTCCTGCCGGGTGTAGCAGTCGGCGAGGAGGCGGTGGGCCTTCTTGTCGTCGGGCGCCAGCTCGACGGCCGCCTTGAGGTATCTCTCGGCGTCGGGGAACCGGTTGACCAGGAGCGCCGCGTAACCGCGCTGGCGGGCCGCGTCCACGTTCCCGGGGTCCTTCCTCAGGATCCTCTCGTAGGCGCGGGCTGCCTGTTCGAACCTTCCGGCCCTGAACAGCGCGTCCGCGTCACCGCTGCCGGCCTGTGCCGTGGCGGTGCCGCCCAGCAGCGGCACGGTCATGGCGGCACCGGCCGCCGCGGCGGCGCCCCGCAGCAGCGAACGCCGGTCCCATTCTGCGTTGTCGGCCACGTCTTCTCCTTTTGTCGGTCACTTCTGCCGTGGTTTCCCGTCCGGTGGACGGTCCGGGGTCAGGGCCGGTCCGGGCGCCTCCGTACGACCGGGTCGTCCTCGGCCGTCCTCGGCCGTCGACGTGCGCGACGTGCGCGACGTGCGCGACGTGCCGCCGAGCATCGGCGGCGCGTCCCCGGATCCGCCCGCCGGTCGGCCCCGTCCACTGTCGGGCCGTCGTGTGGCCGCCTCGTCCTGGCCGTGTCATGGGCGTGTCACGGTCTCGTCGGAGGCCACGCCGGCAGCGACCTCCACGGCGGTTCTCCACGGCGTCTCCACGGTGACCCCGGCGGTGCCCTCGGCAGCGGCCCCGGCGGGGGCCGGGTGGGGGCCGGGCGGGGGCCGCGTCGAGAAACGGTGACACGCGGCGGACGGCGCGCGCATGTTCGGTGCCGATCGTGGTTCGTCATGAACGAACCGCGTACGATCCCCTCCCGGCCCCGTGACCGGCTGTTCGCCGTGGTCACGCTGGTGCTCGCCGTGCTCCTGCTGCCCGTGGCGTCCGTTCTCCGTCCCGGCCGTGCCCGCGAGCTGGCCTGCCGCTGGGCGTTGCGGATGCGCTTCCCCGCCGAGGATCTCACCGGGCTCACCGACGGCGCCCTGGCGGCGTTCACCGCGGCGCGGACCCGGGCCCTGTGGCGTCACGGCCGGCTCATCGGCCTCACGTCGGGATATCGCGATCCCCTCGTCCAGCAGCGGATGTTCGACGAGGAGGTGCGCCGCTGCGGTTCCCCGGCGTTGGCGCGCATGCTCGTGCTGCCAGCGGCGGAATCGGGACATGTCAGGGGCGTCGCGCTGGACGTGCGCCCCCACGAGGGCGCGCGCTGGCTGGAGGAGCACGGCTCCCGCTACGACCTCTACCGCCTGTACGACAACGAGTGGTGGCACTTCGAGCACCGCCCGGAGTGCGGCGGCAGGCCGCCACGACGGCGGCCCCATCCCGGTGTGGATCACGTCATGCGGTACACGGACCGGCCGTAGCCCGGTGCGGCCCGCCCGGGTCCCGTCCGCGGTCGCTCCGGGCCGGGGGCACGGGTCACTCCGGGCAGTCGCGGGGGCCGACGCTCCGGCCGGCGCCGACGAGGGTGACGTGGGCGGGGCTCTCCGGCGCCGTGGCGGCGGCCGTGCACACGATCTGCTCGACGGCCAGCGCGGACAGGTCGCCGGCCGCGACCGACAGGGTGACCACCAGGTGGCCCGCGGGCCTGACGGTCACCGAGAACGGGCCGGCTTCGGGAGGGACGTCGCTGGTGAGCCCGTGGGCCCGTTCCCTCGCGCTGGGTCCGGCCGCCAGCAGCGCGAGGGTGTCCGCCTTGAACAGGGGGCGGCCGCCGGGGCCGGGCCGCGTCACCGCGTCGAGGCGGCCGTTCCTGACCAGGTAGAGGGTGATCGTCGTGGCCGGCGCGACGCCTCCGCTCGGCGGTTCGCCGGCGTCGACGACGTCGCTGGGCCGCACGCCGCAGCCGGTCGCGGCGGCGAGCGACACGAGCCCCGCGGCGAGCGCGAGGCGGGCGGGCCCGGTTCTCATTCGGGGCCTCCGTCCGGGTCGGGCGCCCGGCGGGGCAGGCGCAGCGTGAAGACGGCGCCACCGTCCGGGGCGTTGGCGACGGTGAGGTCGCCTCGGTGCAGGCGCGCGTTCTCCCGGGCGATGGCCAGGCCCAGGCCGCTGCCCTCGGATCTGGCCCTGGCCGCGCTGGCCTTGTAGAACCGGTCGAACACGTGCGGCAGCACCGCCTCGTCCAGTCCCGGTCCGTGGTCGCGGACCTCGAGGGTGATCCGGTGCGGGTCGGCGTGGAGCCGTACCGACACCGGTGGCTCGCCGTGCCGCAGGGCGTTGCCGACCAGGTTGGCGAGGACGACGTCCACCCGGCGCGGGTCCAGCCGCGCGATGATCCCGGCGGGGATCTCGGCGCGCACCGTTTCCTGCCAGCCCCGGGCGCGCAGGGTCGAGCGCACCAGTTCGGCCATGTCGACCTCGTTCGGGACGAGGGCGGCGACACCGGAGTCGAACCTGCTGATCTCGATGAGGTCGTTCACCAGGGCGGTGAGGTTGAGCGTCTCCTGGCTGACGAGCCTGGCGGCCCTTCCGGCCGGTTGTGGCAGCTCGGCCGCCTCCTCCTCCAGGACGTCGGCGACCGCGGTGAGCGCGGCCAGGGGGGTGCGCAGTTCGTGGGAGACGTCGGCCACGAACCGGCGGGCGTCGGCCTCCATCTCGCGCAGCTGCTCGACGAGCCGTTCCAGCTGGGCGGCGGTGTCGTTGAAGGTGCGTGCCACGTCGGCCAGCTCGTCGGAACCGCGCACCGTGATCCTGGTGCGCAGTTCGCCCTGGCCCAGCAGGCGTGCGGCCCGGCCGAGTTCGCGTACCGGGCGCAGCACGCCGCGGGTGGCCAGCAGTGCCAGGACGACCGCGAACGCCAGGGCCGCCCCGCCGTTGAGCCAGGCGCGTGCGGCGAGCGCGTCGACGCTGTGCTGTTCGGGGAGCAGGCTGCGGGCGGTGTACACCTCGATGCCGGACGCCCGCGTCGTGCGGTCCTGTTCGGTGATCATCAACGGCGTGCCGATGACGAGGACGGGCTCGCCCCGCCGCACCACCCGCTGCCACGCGGTGCGGCCACCGGCCACCGCCTGCCGCAACTCCGGTGAGATGATCGTGAGATCCGACATCCAGGTCCTCCCGCCCGGCCCGCCCGGCCCGCCCGGCCCGCGGGGTCCCGGTCGCGGGGGCGGGAGCGGGGGGATCGGAGAGTGCGTCCCGCGGTGGAAGGCGACCGCGAGACTGTGCCGGTCGGCCGAGGCCGCGGCGATCTCGCCGAGCTCGTCCGGGCCGGGCGCCGTGCCGTGCAACGGGTAGAGCGCCTTCAGGCGGTCGGTCATCGCCAGGACCGCGGCGTCCTGGGTCCGCTTCAGGATGGCGTTGCGGGCCTCGACGTAGATGCCGCCGGTCACCGCCGCGGCGGTGACCACGCACAGCAGCGCGAAGGCGGACAGCAGCCGGGCGCGCAGCCCCAGGCTCGGCCGTGGTGTCACCGGCGGCTCACACCGGTCCGAAGCGGTACCCGAACCCACGCACCGTCTGTACGTAGAGGGGCGCCGCCGAGTCGTCCTCGATCTTCGCGCGCAGTCGTTGCACGCACGCGTCCACCAGGCGTGAGTCGCCGAAGTACCCGTGCTCCCACACCGACTCCAGGAGCTGCTGGCGGCTGTGCACCCGGCCCGGCGTGCCGGAGAGTTCGAGCAGCAGGCGCAGCTCGGTCGGGGCGAGGTCCACCGGCACGCCGCGTTTGGCGACCACGATCCCGGCGCGGTCGATGGTGAGGTCCCCGTGCCGCTCCTGTTCCGCGTGGTCGCGGCCGATCCGCCGGAGCACGGCGCCGATGCGTGCCTCGAGCACCCTGGGCTGCACCGGTTTGACCACGTAGTCGTCGGCGCCCGCCTCCAGCCCGGCGACCACGTCCATGTCGTCGCCGCGGGCGGTCACCATGATGATCGGTACCTGGCCGGCGGCCCGGATGCGGCGGCAGACCTCGAATCCGTCCATGCCGGGCAGCATCAGGTCGAGGACGACGACGTCGGGCGGGTCCGCGCGCAGCCGTTCCAGCCCCTGCTCGCCGGACTCCACCGCGCGCACCCGGTACCCGTGCCGGGTCAGGGCGAGTTCGAGGCCCTCGCGGACGGCAGGGTCGTCCTCGATCAGCAACACCCGTGCCACGCCGCCGAGTTTCACCTGGTACGTCCCCCGTAGCTCGCCCGCCGGTCGTCACCGTCCACTGTGGGCCGGCCGTGTCCCCGTCCCGTCCGCGCCATGTCATGGTCGTGTCACGACCCTGCCGGCGCTCACGCCGACGGCGACCCTAACAGAGGAGGCCGGGCCGTCTGTCGCCCGCCGACCCTCGTACGGGCGCGCGTCCGCGCGTCCGCTGGGCCGCCCGCTCGGTCGTCCTCCTGCCTGCCCGCCCGCCCGTTCGGTCACTCGTTCGGCCGTGCGTTCGATCCTCCGCCCGGGTCCGGCCGCCGCCGGGGGCGGGGGCCCGTGGAGCCCACCGTGCGCGCCGGCCGTGCGCGCCGGCCCCCGCGACAGGTCGTGGCGCGTGCGGTCCGACCAGCGAGGCGCGCGGGAAACGGCGCGCCGAGCGGTCAGGATGGCGGTATGGGGGAACACGGCAGGCGATGGCTCTTCGCCGATCAACTCGGGGAGCACTTCCTCGACTCCGACGACCAGCCGGTGCTGCTGGTCGAGGCCAGGTCGGTGCTGCGGCGGCGGCGCTACCACCGGCAGAAGGCGCACCTGACGCTCTCGGCGCTGCGGCACCGGGCGGCCGAGCTGGGCGAGCGCGCGCTGTTCCTGCGGACCGACACCTTCGGCGAGGCGCTGGACCGCGCCGGCGGTCCGGTCAGCGTCTGCGGGCCCACCGGTCACGCGGCCGACGCGTTCGTCCGGAGTCGTGCCGAGGTGACCGTCCTGCCCTCGCGCGGGTTCACCAGCACCGCGGAGGAGTTCACCGCCTGGGCCGAGGGCAGGGGCGGTCACCGGCTGCTCATGGAGGACTTCTACCGCGACGCCCGGCGCCGCCTGGACGTGCTCATGGACGGCGACGAGCCCGCCGGCGGCCGGTGGAACCTCGACGCGGACAACCGCGAGCCGCCGCCCGCCGGAGGGCTGGACGTGCCGGGACCGTGGACGGCCCAGGAGGACGAGATCGACGAGCGGGTACGTCACGACCTGGACCGGTGGGAGCGCGACGGCGAGGTGTCCTTCGTCGGCCGTGACGGGCCCCGCACGTTCCCCGCCACCGTCGCGGAGGCCCGTAGCGCGCTGCGGCGCTTCGTCGGGCACCGGCTGCCCGCCTTCGGCCCGCATCAGGACGCGATGCTGGCCGATGACCCGTTCATGGCGCACAGCATGCTCTCGCCCGCCATCAACCTCGGGCTGCTCGACCCCATGACGTGCGTGCGGGCCGCCGAGGCCGCCTACCGGGCGGGCCGGGCCCCGCTCGCGAGCGTCGAGGGGTACGTGCGGCAGCTCATCGGCTGGCGCGACTACGTCTGGCACCTGTACTGGTACTTCGGTGAGGACTACCGCGACCTCAACCGGCTGTCGGCCCGCGTGGCGCCGCCCGCCTGGTTCGAGGAGCTGGACGCCGACGCCGTCGAGGCGCGCTGCCTGTCGTGGGCGCTCGCCCAGGTGCGCGACACCGGGTTCACCCATCACATCGTCCGGCTGATGGTGCTGGGGAACTTCGCGCTCCAGCGGGGGTACGACCCCGCGCGGCTGACCGACTGGTTCCACCGCTGCTTCGTCGACGGGTACGAGTGGGTGATGGTGCCCAACGTGATCGGCATGTCGCAGCACGCCGACGGCGGCATGCTGGCGACCAAGCCGTACGCGGCCGGGGGCGCGTACATCAACCGCATGAGCGACTTCTGCGGGTCCTGCCGCTACCGGCCCACCCGGCGGACCGGGGAGGACGCCTGTCCGTTCACCGCGGGTTACTGGTGGTTCTTCGCCCGCAACCAGGAGTGGCTGGCCGCCAACCCGCGCACGGCCCGCGGCGTGCACGGCATGAGGCGGCTCGACGACCTGGAGGAGGTGTGCGCCCAGGAGGCCGCACGCGGCGACGCGCCCCCCTGACCCCCGGCCCGGGAACGGCCCCGGCACGCCCGGCACCCGAGGAGCCCTCGTACCGTGCTCGGATAGACGTGTGTCAATATAGATGGCGGTCGACTTCGACCGGCATCTATGCAAAGGACGTTCGATGGAGTCGCCGGGGCCTTGGAGCTGTCCCAGCCGGCCATCAGCCACCACCTGAAGGTCCTCAAGGAGGTCGGGCTGCTGGTCTCCGAACGCCGGGCCTCGTGGGTGTACTACCGCCTGGTCCCCGAGACCCTGGCCGACCTCTCGGCTCTGATCGGCGCCCCCGTCACCGCCTGAGCGTGACCACGAAGGAAGCGTGATGTCCTCACCCGCCCCCGCCCCCGCCCCCGCCCCCGCCCCCGCCCCCGCCGCCGCCGACCCCGTCGCCACGGCGGAGGGCGGCGTGGTCGGCGCCCTGTCCACCCTCGACCGTTTCCTGCCGGTGTGGATCGGCCTGGCGATGGCCGCCGGACTGCTGCTCGGGCGCCTGGTGCCCGGCCTGAACTCCGCGCTGGAGGCGGTCAGGGTCGGTGAGATCTCGCTGCCGATCGCGTTGGGCCTGCTGCTGATGATGTACCCGGTGCTGGCCAGGGTCCGCTACGACCGGCTGGGCGCCGTCACCGGCGACCGCCGCCTGCTGGTGTCGTCGCTGGTGCTGAACTGGGTGCTCGGCCCGGCACTGATGTTCGCGCTGGCCTGGCTGCTGCTGCCCGACCTGCCCGAGTACCGCACGGGCCTGATCATCGTCGGGCTCGCGCGATGCATCGCCATGGTGCTCATCTGGAACGACCTGGCCCGCGGCGACCGCGAGGCCGCCGCCGTCCTGGTCGCTGTCAACTCGATCTTCCAGGTGGTCGCCTTCGCCGCGCTCGGCTGGTTCTATCTTCGGGTCCTGCCCGGCTGGCTGGGCCTGGGCGAGGGCGCCGCGCTGCGGGTCTCGGCCTGGGACATCGCCCGATACGTCCTGATCTTCCTCGGCATCCCGCTGGTGGCGGGCTACCTGTCGCGCAGGCTGGGCGAACGAACCCGGGGCCGTGAGTGGTACGAGCGGCGCTTCCTGCCGAGGATCGGGCCGATGGCGTTGTACGGGCTGCTGTTCACCATCGTCGTCCTGTTCGCCCTGCAGGGCGAGACGATCACCTCCCGGCCCGGGGACGTGGCCCGCATCGCGCTGCCGCTGCTGGCCTACTTCGCCCTCATGTGGGGCGGCTCGTTCCTGGCCGGCCGGGCGATCGGCCTGACGTACGAGCGCACCACCACGCTCGCCTTCACCGCGGCGGGCAACAACTTCGAGCTGGCCATCGCGGTCGCGGTCGGCGTCTTCGGCGTCACCTCCGGCCAGGCCCTGGCCGGGGTGGTCGGCCCGCTCATCGAGGTACCCGTCCTGGTCGCCCTGGTCTACGTCAGCCTGGCCGGCCGTCGCCTGTTCCCCGCCGCCCCCGCACCGCAAGGATCAGATCATGCCTGACAGGCCCAGCGTGTTGTTCGTGTGCGTGCACAACGCCGGACGCTCCCAGATGGCCGCCGGCTGGCTCACCCACCTGGCGGGGGAGCGGATCGAGGTCCGCTCGGCCGGATCCGAGCCCGCCGAGGCGATCAACCCGGTCGCGGTGACCGCGATGGCCGAGGCCGGCATCGACATCACCGCCGGGCACCCCAAGATCCTCACCGTCGAAGCCGTCCGGGACTCCGATGTGGTGATCACCATGGGCTGCGGCGACACCTGCCCGTTCTTCCCCGGCAAACGCTACGAGGACTGGAGGCTCGACGACCCCTCCGGCCGGGACCTCGACGCCGTCCGGCGCATCCGCGACGAGATCCGCGTCCGCGTCGAGACCCTGATCGCCGACCTCGACGTCCGATGAGCGGCCGGTCGTCCCGGCCGGGTTCACACGTTCGCGGGCTCGGCCGGCGGAGTGAACAGCGCGCTCAGCCGGGCCAGCGCCGAAGGGACGATCCGGTAGTAGACCCACGTGCCGCGACGCTCGCTGTCGATCAGACCGGCCACGCGCAGGGTCTTGAGGTGGTGGGAGATGGTGGGGGCGCTCAGGTCGAAGGCGCCGGTCAGGTCGCACACGCACGCCTCACCGCCGGGGTGTGAGCCGATCATCGACAGCAGGCGCAGCCGGACGGGGTCGGCGACCGCCTTGAGCGCCGCGGCGAGTTCCGCCGCGTCGGCCGGTGAGAGGGGCTCGCGGACGATCGGCGCGCAACAGGCGACGGCGGGGGCGGTCATAGGGCGACTCCCATTGATTTGATATTTGTCTAAATCATACGCGGTGGTGGGCGACCAGTGCGAGCGCGGCGACGGCGCAGGCCACCGCGACGGCCGTCATCACCCACGTGTACCCGGTCGCCTGGGCCAATGTGATCGCGCCCAGCGGGGCCACGGCCTTGCCGGCGACGGAGAAGGCGGCGACGCGGCCCGACAGCGAGGCGTAGGCGCCGGCACCGTAGCGCCGCAGAATCCCCGGCAGTCCGGCCAGGGTGGCGGCCAGGACGGGGGAGCGGCCCAGATGGACGAGATGCGTGACGAGCACCGTCGCGCACGCGATGCCGATCACCGCGAAGACCGCGTACAGCTGAGGCAGGGTCTCCACCCGTGACCAGGCCAGGACGGCGAGCGTGCCGATGATCGGCCCGGTGGTCATCAGGCCCCGGCCGCCGTGGACGTCCAGCGGGCGCCCGACCAGCGGGGCGCACGGCGCGGCGATCAGGACCGAACCGGTCAGTGCGACCGCGATCTGGGCGCCGTCGGCGTGCAGGTCGGCGGCCATGGGGGTGAGTTCGAGGATTGTCAATACAGAGACATGCCTGCGTCGCCAGGGGCCGGTCCCGGCGTGCGGCTCCCAGGGTCCCTGAGGCGCCGGTGGCTTCGCCGGGATCGTCATCACATGCCGGGAAAAGGACTGGACGGTGTGATGCCCGGGCTTGTAGCGTACGGCCGACCGTGACACCGCCAAAGGAGGTGAGACCCATGAACGCTGTATCGCTGTGGGTGCTCCCCCCTGCCGTCACGGTCGGGCGATCGACGTAGGTGTCGCCGGGAGCGCCTCGACAACAGGGCACTCCCGAAAGGCAACACCCATGAACTCCGAGCAGTTCACCACCGATCCGCCGTCGAGCGACAGGGACGGGCGCGACTCCACGGTGGGCGATGTCCCCGGCGTCCCCGGCGTCCCCGGCGTTCCGCGGTCAACGGCCTCCGGCGCCGATCGCGCGCCCCTCGTGTTCGACGTGATCATCGCCGGGTGCGGGCCGACCGGTGCGACACTGGCCGCCGAACTGCGGCTGCACGATGTGCGGGTACTCGTCCTGGAGAAGGAGACCGAGCCCGCGTCGTTCGTCCGCATCGTCGGCCTGCACATCCGCACTCTCGAGCTGATGGCGATGCGCGGACTGCTGGACCGCGTCCTCCCGCACGGAAGGAAGCGCCCGGCCGCCGGTTTCTTCGCCGCCATTCCCAAACCCGCGCCCACGGGCCTGGATTCCCCGTACGCCTATCTGCTGGGCATCCCGCAGCCGGTCGTCGAACGCCTGCTGGAAGAACACGCGATCGAACGGGGCGCGCAGGTCCGGCGCGGTCACGCGGTCACCGGTCTCGAACAGGACGACGAGGGCGTGACCGTCGAGCTGTCCGACGGGGAGAGACTGCGTTCGCGCTATCTCATCGGCTGTGACGGCGCGCGCAGCACGGTACGCAAACTGCTCGGCGTCGGTTTCCCCGGCGAGCCCTCCCGCAACGACACGCTCATGGGCGAGATGAAGGTCGGTGTGCCGCAGGAGGAGATCGCCGCCACGGTGGCCGGGATCGGCGAGACCCACAGGCCGTTCTGGCTCAGGCCCTTCGGCGAGGGGGTCTACAGCGTCGTGGTCCCCGCCGGGGGAGCCGGCGACCGCGCGGAACCGCCCACCCTCGAGGATTTCAGGCAACGCTTGCGCGCCGTTACCGGAACCGACTTCGGCGTGCACTCCCCGCGCTGGCTGTCCCGCTTCGGGGACGCCACCCGGCTGGCCGAACGGTACCGGGTCGGGCGGGTGCTGCTGGCCGGCGACGCCGCGCACATCCATCCGCCCCTCGGCGGGCAGGGCCTCAACCTGGGCGTTCAGGACGCGTTCAACCTCGGCTGGAAACTGGCCGCGCAGATCCGCGGCTGGGCGCCGGAGACACTGCTCGACACCTACCAGGCCGAACGCCGTCCGGTCGCCGAGGACGTGCTGGACAACACCCGCGCCCAGATGGAGCTGTCGGCCGGCGAACCGGGCCCGCGGGCCGTGCGCAGGCTGCTCACCGAACTGATGGACTTCGACGAGGTGAACCGCCACCTGATCGAGAAGATCACCGCGATCGGAATCCGCTACGACCTCGGTGAAGGCCCCGACCTGCTCGGCCGCCGCCTGCGCGACATCGACGTGAGACAGGGCCGCCTCTACGAGCTGCTCCATCACGGCCGCGGCCTGCTGCTGGACCGCACCGGACGCCTGACCGCCGGCGACTGGTCGGACCGGGTCGATCACCTCGCCGATCCCACCGCGGCACTGGACGCCCCGTGCGTGCTGGTACGCCCCGACGGGCACGTCGCCTGGATCGGCGACGATCAGCAGGACCTGGAGGCCCACCTGTCCCGCTGGTTCGGAGAGCCCGCCGGCCGATCCCGCCCGAGCGGCCGAAAGGGCCCGTGAGGGTGATCGGAACGGCCGGCGGCGTGACCGGCGGAAGGCCGGGGGCGGCGTCGGTCGTGGTGCGCCGGCGCCGACGCCGGCCGCGAGGAGGCCCGGCCTCCGCGTGACGACCGCGAGACGGCGCAGGAACACCGCTCGCGCGGGTCGTCTCGACGCTTCCCGGACCCGGTCCGGGCGCGGGCCCGGTCACCGGAGGTCACGCCGGGGTCCATGGTGATCGGTCGTCGCGTTGCGGCACCCTGGAGATCTTGTGATCATTGAGACCATGGGGCCGCGATCGGTGATCGAGCAGGGAGAGGTCACGCTGCGGTGCTGGCGGCCGGAGGAGGATCTCGCGGTCCTGTGGCGGTTGATCGAGGAGTCGCTGGACCACCTGCGCCCGTGGATGCCGTGGGTGGCCGGGCACAGCAGGCCGGCCACCGCCGATTTTCTGGCGCGTTGCGGGCCGCAGTGGGAGTGCGGTGAGGCCTACGACTACGCGATCGTCCATGGAGGCGCGGTCGTCGGTAGTTGCTCGATGTTCACCGGCGCCGATCCCGGCGGCCGGGAGGTCGGGTACTGGTTGCATCCGGCCGCGACGGGTCGCGGTCTGGCGACGCTGGCCGTGACCGTCCTGGCCGGGCAGGCGTTCACCCTGCCGGAGGTGGCGTACGTCGAGATCGTCCATGACGTCGCCAACTCCGCCAGCGGTGCGGTGGCCCGGCGTGCCGGCTTCGGCCGGGCCGGACGTCGAGACGCCCGGCCGCCACTGGCCCCGGGCGAAAGCGGTGTCGACCTGGTCTGGCGGCTGCCCCGCCCGTAGCGGCGCGATCACCTCGCGCGGGTGCCCGCGCCGCCTGCCCGTCTTCGCCGTGTTCGGACGGATCGCTCATCGCCTCGTCGTGACGGACTCCGCGGCGGTGCCGCACCGGGTCTGCCGGGGGAGGCGGCCTCGCCGGGCCTTGCGGGTCTCATGTCCGGCCGGCCCGGCGGTCGCGCGACGGGCCTCGGGTGCCGGCGCGCGGTGAGCTCGGCCCGCGGGGCGGTGAGCCCGGCCATGCGACTTCGGCGACGCGGAGCGATGAGCGGTCCGTTCTCCCTCGGCTCGGCGTGGCCTCGCCCTCCCGTGCCGCCGGCACCCACCTTCCTCCTCGGACCGAAATCCGATCTGAAAAACAGACAAAGATGCTAATAAGTCTCATCTGTGTAGTAAGTAGCATCTCGCTAAGTGTCTTTTCAGGCTCAATGTCCGGATCGGAGGGTGCCGGCCGACCCTCCTGACCGGGTCTCCTTACACCGGACTGCCCTGGTGAAAAAATATGTTCCTGAAACATATATCCGTAATATCCATGCAAAGTACGATTCATTGCACAGGCGGGCCGGACCTCCGGCTCGGCAACCGTCATCCCCAGGGAGCCGACTCACCACAGGAGGTCAGATGCGCACGGGAGTGTGGCTGGTAGGAGCCCGAGGGTCCGTCGCCGTCACGAGCGTGATCGGAGCGCTGGCGGTGCGCGCCGGCCTCGCCCGGCCGACGGGCTGCGTCACGGAACTCCCCGGGTTCCGCGACGCCGGGCTGCCGGGTCTGGGAGACCTGGTCTTCGGCGGGCACGACATCGTCGCCACCCCGCTGGAGAAGAAGGCGGCCGCACTGGCCGGCGCCGGGATCGTGCCGGCGAGGCTGGTGCAGGCCCTGCGCGAGGAGCTCGCGCGGGTCGAGGAGGACCTCCGGCAGGTGCCGCTCGCCGGGAACGCCGGGAATCAGGCCGCGACCGCGGAGCTGATCGGCGCCGACATCACCGGGTTCCGGTCGCGGCACGACCTGGAGCGGGTCGTCGTCGTCAACGTCTCGACCACCGAACCGGCCCCCGTGCCCCATCCGGCGTACGCCGACCTGGAGCTGCTGGAGGCCGAGCTGGCGAGCTCACGGGACCTGCTGCCGCCCAGCGCCCTGACGGCGTACGCCGCCTTCCGCGCGGGCTGCCCCTACGTGGACTTCACCCCCTCGACGGGCGCCAGGCTGCCCGCCCTGGACCGGCTCGCCGCCCTGAGGGGACTGCCGTACGCGGGCCACGACGGCAAGACCGGCGAGACGCTCGTCAAGTCGGTGCTCGCCCCGATGTTCGCCCAGCGCAACCTGCGCGTCCGCACCTGGTCGGGGATGAACCTCCTGGGCGGGGGAGACGGCGCCAGCCTCGCCCACCCCGCCGCCAACGCCGCCAAGGCCGCCAGCAAGCAGCGGGTGCTGGGCGAGACGCTCGGCTACACCCCGCAGGGCGAGACCCGCATCGAGTACGTGGAGGACATCGGCGACTTCAAGACCGCCTGGGACCTGGTCACCTTCGAGGGATTCCTGGGGACGCCCATGCGCATGGAGTTCACCTGGCACGGCTGCGACTCCGCCCTCGCCGCGCCCCTGATCCTGGACCTGGCCAGGCTCACGGCGGCGGCGCACCGCCACGGCCGCACCGGGCCCCTGGGCGAGCTGGCCTTCTTCTTCAAGGACCCGCTCGGACAGGTGCCGCACGCGCTGGCCGACCAGTGGCACCTGCTGCGCGCGTTCGCCGCCACCCTGGGCGGACAGGAGCGGGCCTGATGCCGTCACCGCGCGACCTCGTGGAACTCGTGCGCGCCCCCGCGGCCCTGTCCGTCCCCGGTGACGTCGCCGCCGGGGCCGCCGCCGGGCAGGCGCTCGGCGGCCGCACCCTCGGCCTGGCCTGCTCCTCGGTCTGCCTGTACTGGGCGGGGATGGCCGCCAACGACTGGGCCGACCGCCACCTGGACGCGGTGGAACGCCCGGAGCGGCCGATCCCCTCCGGTCGCGTGTCGCCCGGCGCCGCGCTCGGGATCGCCGTGGGACTCACCCTCGCCGGCCTGGCGGGGGCCGGGCTCTCCGGCGGCCGCCGGGCCCTGGCGGTCGCCGTCCCGCTCGCCGCCGCCGTCTGGTCCTACGACCTGGTGGCCAAGAACACGGCGGCGGGGCCGCCGGCGATGGCGCTCTGCCGCGGTCTCGACGTGCTGCTGGGCG
The DNA here is from genome assembly GCF_040640155.1 of Streptosporangium sp. NPDC023615. NCBI lineage: Bacteria > Bacillati > Actinomycetota > Actinomycetes > Streptosporangiales > Streptosporangiaceae > Streptosporangium > Streptosporangium sp. NPDC023615. The sequence goes on along the minus strand of NZ_JBFABE010000044.1, from coordinate 45,436 downwards.
CCACCCCGGGGCGGAGCGTCGCGAAGGCGCTGCCCCCGGCGCTCACCGTCGCCGCCCACACCTACCTGCTCACCGCGCTGTCGCGCGCCGAGGTCTCCGGCTCCGGCCGCGGCCTTCCCGCGGCGACCCTCGCGGGCACCGCCGCGCTCGCCGCCGCCACCGCCCTGGGACGTGGCGACGCCCCGCGCGAGCCGCGGACCGCGCGCGCGGCGCGGGTGGTGCGGATCGTGCGGGCCGGGCTCACCGGCTGGTACGCCGCCGGGTTCGGCCTGCCGCAGGCCCGGGCGGTCGCCGAGCCGTCGGCCTCCCGGCTCAGGGGCGCCGTCGGCGCCGGCATCGTCGCGCTGCCCGCCCTGCAGGGCGCGCTCGTCGCCCGCGGCGGCGCCACCCGCGAGGGCGTCGCGATCGCGGCGGCCGTCCCGCTGGGCCGCGCCCTCGCCAGGAAGGTGTCACCCACGTGAGCCCCGGCGGCACGAGCGCGACCCCCGGTGCGATCCCGGGCGGAGGGCCGGGCGGGGGGCTGAGGTTCGGCTACGGCACCAACGGGTTCGCCAACCACCGGCTGGCCGACGCGCTCCGGGTCATCGCCGACCTCGGCTACCAGGGGGTCGCCCTCACGCTCGACCACGACCACCTGGACCCGTACGAGGAGGGCCTGGCCCGCAGGGTCGCGGCCGTCTCCGACCTGCTGCGCGACCTCGCCCTGGGCGTGGTCGTCGAGACCGGCGCCCGCTACCTGCTGGACCCCCGGCGCAAGCACGCACCCACCCTGCTGCACGACGAACGGGAGGCGCGCCTGGACTTCCTGGACCGGGCGGTGGCCGTGGGCGCCGACCTGGGAGCCGAGGCGGTGTCGTTCTGGGCGGGCGTGCGCCCGGAGACGGTCGGCGAGGCCACGGCCTGGGCCAGGCTCGTCGACGGCTGCGCCCGCGTCACCGACAAGGCCGCCGCCGCCGGCGTGCCGCTGGGCTTCGAACCCGAACCCGGCATGCTCGTCGAGACGATCGCCGGCTGGCGCAAGCTCCACGCCGAGCTCGGCGAACCGGCCGGGTTCGGCATCACGCTGGACATCGGCCACTGCCGCTGCCTGGAGCCCGACCCGGTCCCCGACTGCGTCAGGGCCGTCGCCCCCCACCTGGTCAACGTGCAGATCGACGACATGCGCCGCGGCGTGCACGAGCACCTGGAGTTCGGCCAGGGGGAGATCGACTTCCCTCCCGTGCTGCGCGCCCTGGCCGAATGCGGCTACCGGGGCCTGGTCGCGGTCGAGCTGCCCCGCCACTCGCACGCCGCGCCGCAGGTGGCCGCCCGGTCCCTGGACTTCCTGCGCGCCGCCGAAGGGACGAACGCATGACCCCGCCACCCGCTCCCCGCACCGACGACCTGCTGGCGGCACTCGGCCAGGAATGGCCGGCCGAGGCCCGGCGCGACGTCGCCGCCGACCCCGCGACCCTCGCGCGGCACTTCGCCTCCGCCGGGCGGCGCGCCGGACGGGCGCCGCTGCCGGACCTGCCCGGCTGGAGCGCCGACGAGGCCGCCAGGGCCGTCCTGCTCGCCGCGCTCCCGCCGGACGCGGTGGCCGCCCAGGTCGCCGACCTGTACCGGTACGGCGACGCCGACGAGAAGCGCGCCGTGCTCAAGGCGCTGCCGCTGCTGCCCCTCGGCGCCGAGGCGGTGCCGCTCCTGCACGACGCGATCCGCACCAACGACCCACGCCTGGTGGCCGCCGCGCTCGGCCCCTGCGCCCGCCACCTCGACCGGGCCGCCTGGCGGCAGGCGGTGCTCAAGTGCGTCTTCATGGGCGTGCCGCTGGCCGCCGTGGACCGGCTGGAGGAGCGGGCCGACGCCGAGCTGGCCGGGATGCTGGCCGCGTTCGCCGAGGAGCGCGCCGCGGCCGGCCGTCCCACCCCCGCCGACGCGACCGCACTGCTCGACCGCCTGACCGGCGGGACGCCCGATCGTCCGACCAGCGAGAAGGAGGCCTGATGCGGATCTTCGACCCGCACATCCACATGACGTCGCGCACCACCGACGACTACGCCAGGATGGCCGCCGCCGGGGTGCTCGCCGTCGTGGAGCCCGCCTTCTGGCTGGGCCAGCCCCGGACCAACCCCGGCTCGTTCACCGACTACTTCGACTCGCTGGTCGGCTGGGAGCCCTACCGCGCCGGGCAGTTCGGCATCCTGCACCACGCCACCATCGCGCTGAACCCCAAGGAGGCCGGGGACCCGCGCTGCCGGCCCGTGCTCGACCTGCTGCCCCGCTACCTGGACAAGGACCGCGTCGTCGCGGTCGGCGAGATCGGCTACGACTCGATGACCCCCGAGGAGGACGACGCCTTCGAACGCCAGCTCGCGATGGCCGTCGAGCACGGGCTGCCCGCGCTCGTGCACACCCCGCACCGCGACAAGGCCAAGGGCACCCGGCGCACCCTCGACGTCGTCGCCGCCTCCGGCATCGCGCCCGGACGGGTCGCCGTCGACCACCTCAACGAGGTCACCGCCGGGATCGTGCACGACTCGGGCTGCTGGATGGGCTTCTCCATCTACCCCGAGACCAAGATGTCGCCGCCGCGCATGGTGGAGATCCTGCGCGAGCACGGCCTGGAACGGGTGCTGGTCAACTCCGCCGCCGACTGGGGCGTGTCCGACCCGCTGCTCACCCTGGAGACCGGCAGGGCGATGCTGGAGGCCGGGTTCAGCGAGGACGACGTCGACCGGGTGCTGTGGCGCAACCCCGTGGAGTTCTACGGCCAGTCGGGGCGCCTGGACCTGTCCGCGGTCGCCGGGGCGGGGGAGCCCACGTTCGAGGGCAGCTCCATCAAGCGCGGAGGATCGTGATGCGGCTGCGTCACCCCGGCGGGCAGGTGCTGCACCTGAGCTACTGCACCAACGTGCACCCGGCCGAGGACCTCGGCGGCATCGTCGAGCAGCTCGACACGTACGCGGTGCCGATCCGCGCCCGCCTGGGCGCCGAGACGCTGGGGCTGGGCCTCTGGCTGGCCGCGCCCGTCGCCGCCGCGCTCGCCGCCGACCCCGCGCTGCTGGCAGGGTTCCGCCGCGAGCTGGACGCGCGCGAGCTGGAGGTCGTCACGCTCAACGGCTTCCCCTACCGCTCGTTCCAGGACCCGGTGGTCAAGCACGCGGTCTACCACCCCGACTGGACGACCCCCGAACGGCTCGCCTACACCCTGGACCTGGCGCGCGTACTGGCCGCCCTCCTGCCCGACGACGCCGCCAGGGGATCGATCTCCACGCTCCCGCTCGCCTGGCGCACCCCCTGGGACGAGGACATGGCCGACCGGGCCGCGCGCGGGCTCGACGAGCTCGCCACCGGGCTCGCCGCCGTCGAGTCCGCCACCGGCCGCCTCGTGCGGGTGGCGTTCGAGCCCGAGCCCGGCTGCGTGGTGGAGACCACCGACCAGGCCGTGCGCGCCCTGTCCGGCGCCGACACCGGCAGGCTCGGCGTCTGCCTGGACCTCGCCCACCTGGCGTGCGCCTGGGAGAAGCCCGCCGACGCGCTGCGCCGTTACGCCGAGGCGGGCCTGCCCGTCGTCAAGGTGCAGGTCTCCGCCGCCCTGGAGAGCGACGACCCGGAGCCCCTGCGCGAGTACGCCGAGCCGCGCTTCCTGCACCAGACCCGCAACGCGGCCGGCGACGCCGCCGACGACCTCGACGAGGCGTTCGAGCGCGACCTGCCCGGACCGTGGCGGGTCCACTACCATGTGCCGCTGCACGCCGCACCGCGGGCGCCGCTCACCACCACCGTCCCGGTGCTGCGCGAGGCCCTCGCGGAGCTGGCCGGCGGCCCCGAGCCGCTCTGTGACCACTTCGACGTGGAGACCTACACCTGGGGCGTGCTGCCGGTCGCGCTGCGCCCGCGGACGCCCGGCGAGCTCGCCGCGGGCATCGCCGACGAGCTGGACTTCGCCCGTGCCGAGATGTGCGACCTGGGAGTGAGAGCATGACATCGTTGCTGGTCCTGGACGTGGTGGGCCTGACCCCGAGGCTGCTGGCGCACATGCCCAGGCTGCGCGCCGTCGCCGACGGCGGCTTCCAGGCCGAGCTCGGCACCGTGCTGCCCGCCGTCACCTGCTCGGCCCAGTCGACCTTCCTCACCGGCGTCACGCCCGCCGAGCACGGCGTCGTCGGCAACGGCTGGTACTTCCGCGAGCTCGGCGAGGTCTTCCTGTGGCGCCAGCACAACGCGCTGGTCGGCGGGGACAAGCTCTGGGACGCCGCCCGGCGCGAGCGGCCCGGTTTCACCGTGGCCAACGTCTGCTGGTGGTACGCCATGGGCGCCGACGTCGACTGGACGGTCACCCCCCGTCCCATCTACCGCGCCGACGGGCGCAAGGACCCCGACTGCTACACCTACCCGCCGGGGCTGCACGAGGAGCTCACCGGCTCCCTGGGCACCTTCCCCCTGTTCACCTACTGGGGTCCCGGGGCGGGAATCGCCTCCTCCACCTGGATCTGCCGCGCCACCGAGCAGATCATGAAGGTCCACGACCCCGACCTGACCCTGGCGTACGTGCCGCACCTGGACTACGACCTGCAGAGGTTCGGCCCGTCCGACCCGCGCTCGGCCGCCGCGGCCTCCGAGCTCGACACCGTGCTGGCCCCCCTGCTGGACGCCGCCGCCGCGCGCGGGACCACCGTGGTGGCCCTGTCGGAGTACGGCATCACCGACGTCTCCCGCCCGGTCGACGTCAACCGGCTGCTGCGCACCGAGAGACTGCTGGAGGTCTACACCCAGGACGGCATGGAGTATCTCGATCCCTGGACCTCCCGCGCGTTCGCCGTCGCCGACCACCAGGTCGCCCACGTCTACGTCGCCGACCCCGCCGACGTCCCGGCCGTCGCCAAGCTCTGCGCGGGCCTGCCCGGTGTCGCCGAGGTGCTCGACGAGGAGGGCAAGGCCAGGAACGGCCTCGCGCACCCCCGCGCCGGGGAACTGGTCCTCGTCTCCGAGCCCGACTCCTGGTTCACCTACTACTACTGGCTCGACGACGCCCGGCGTCCCGACTTCGCCAACCTGGTCGAGATTCACCGCAAGCCCGGCTACGACCCCGCCGAGCTGTTCTTCGACCCGGCGGCCCCCGGCGCCGCCAAGCGCCGCGCCGCCGTGGCGCTGCTGCGCAAGAAGACCGGCATGCGCTACACGATGAACGTCGTCGGCCTCGACGCGGGCGCCCGCGCCGTCCGGGGCTCGCACGGCCGGCTGCCCGGCGACCCCCTCGACGGGCCGGTGCTGCTCTGCTCCGATCCGTCCGTGGCCGGTGACCGGATCGCCGCCACCGAGGTGAAGGATCTGCTGCTGCGGCTGGCCCTGCGCTGAACGACCCCGCCCACCCGCGCCCGGGTTCCGTTTTCTTGCGCGGACTCGGTGGTGCGTCCCTCCACCCCTCGGGGTGATCTGTGCGCATCGCCCCCGATCGCGGAGCAGCCCTGCCTGCGTGAAACAGATGCCGACGCTTCCATGGCGTGGACTCCGTAACCGGTCGTTGTGGACCAGGACCGCCAGACGTATGACCTCCGTGATCGTTTCTTGCCGGGCGTGTTCGGCGGCGGTTTTCCGTTCCTGCCTCTGCCTGACCTCCCGCATTACCTCTCCACCCGTGACCACGAACGCGATCAGGGCAGCCACCGTCTCGGAATCGATGACAACAACCAGCACACCGGTCACCTCCCTTCCTCGTCCTCTTTTAATTCGACATTTCCTTAAAGGCTGGAAAGCCGATAGAGGTTGGGACTTCGAGGTAACCGGTCCGTGTTCTGGGGTGCGGTCAGGTGTTGCCCTGTCAACGACAGGCCGGTTCTCACCGCCGAGGACGAGCCGAAACCAGTGGCGGACAGCTGGTTAAAGTGGCCGCCATGAGTGATCATTCCGGACCTCGGGCCATATCGCCGGCGCTGCTCGGCGTGGGTGGTGGCGACTGGTTGCCCGTCACCGCGGGCGAGTCGGGAGCCGCTGTCTTTCGCGACGCGGACGCCACCCGGTATGCCAAGTGCGTGCCCGCCGCGGACGCGGCCGGCCTGAAGGCCGAGCGTGACAGGGTCGCATGGCTGAACGATCAGGGCGTACCCGGTGCCCGGGTGCTCGACTGGCATTCCGGTGACGTGGGCGCCTGCCTGGTGACCAGTGCCGTTTCCGGCATGTCTGCCGATCAGGTGCCCGCTGAGAACCTACGGGTCGCCTGGGAACGCATCGCGGACGCGGTCCGCCGACTGCACGAGGTGCCGGTGCCGCGGTGCCCGTTCCGCCGGGACCTGGACGCCATGGTCGCCGTGGCGCGCGGCGTCGTGGCCCGCGACGCCGTCAACCCGGAGTTTCTCCCCGTCGAGCAGCAGCACACGCCCCCCGGGGAGCTACTGGACCGCCTCACCCGGCAGGTGCCACGGCGACGGGAGCAGGAGGCCGCCGACACGGTCGTCTGCCACGGGGACCTGTGCCTGCCCAACATCATCCTCGATCCGCGGACCTTGGACGTGTCAGGCTTCATCGACCTGGGCCGCCTCGGACGGGCCGACCGCTACGCGGACCTGGCGCTGCTGCTCGCCAACGCGCGGGAGACATGGGAAGACGAGGAGCGGGGGCGGGCCGCGGACATGGCGTTCGCCGAGAGGTACGGCATCGCCCTGGACCACGAGCGCCTGCGCTTCTACCTCCATCTCGACCCGCTCACCTGGGGCTGATCATTTTTTGAGGGACCTCGGGCCGTCCCGGCGAGGGCATCCGCGTGATGTGACAGGCGCGTGATGTGACAGGGAATGCGTTTCGGACGATGTCTTCGCAGGTCAGGTGGTTCCGGCGTGGTGGTGTCGATCCCTGCCGGGCTCGTTCGACGCGTCAGCGAGGCCGGACGGGACCGGAGACGAAAGCGCCTCCGGGGACGGACCTCCGTCCCGCGGAGCCGGGGCCGGAGCCGGAGCCGGAGCCGGACGACCGGCTCGGCACCGCATCGCCGTCCCTTCCCGGCGATCACCGGGACCCGGTGGCCGACGCCACCACCGGCTCCGGCATCATCCACATGACGCCGCCCCGACCGTCACCGAGAGAACGGAACCGTGGAACATGACCACACCGCCCAAGGGCAACCCGGCCAGCTACTTCCCCTCGATCGAGGCCAAGTACGGCCGCCCCGTCCAGGACTGGATCGACCTCATCAACGCCTCACCCCTGACCAAGCACATGGAACTCGTCGGCTGGCTCAAGACCGAACACGGCCTGGGCCACGGTCACGCCAACGCCCTGGTCGCCCACACCCTCGCCGGCAGGAAGTAGTCCGGGCCCCGTCCCGTGAACAGCGGCGCGGTTCGCCGCGACCGGAGGCGGTGGCCTGCCCCGGCGCGGTTCACGGGAGGCCGCGGTGCGAGGATGGAGAGATGATCGGTTTCGCTTCCCACGACGGGACCGTGCTCGTCTGTCATGAGCGGGGGGAGGGGCCGGCGCTGGTCTGCCTGCCGGGCGGGCCGGGGCGGTCCTCGCGGTACCTGGGAGACCTCGGCGGCCTGGCGGCCCGGCGCCGGCTCCTCCTGCTGGACAACCGGGGAACCGGCGATTCCGCGACGCCACTCGACCCGGACACGTACGCGATGGGCCGCATGGTCGAGGATGTCGAGGCGCTGCGCGAGCGTCTGGGGCTGGAGCGGATGGACCTGCTCGGGCATTCGGCCGCCGGGGGACTGGCGTTGCTGTACGCGGCCCGGTATCCCGAACGGATAGGCCACCTGGTGCTGGTCACGCCGGCCGTGCACCCGGTGGGGATCGAGATAACCGATGAGCAGTGGTACGCCCAGATCGAGCGCCGGGCCGGGGAGAGCTGGTACGAGAGCAGGCTGCCCGACCTCAAGGCGTGGGAGGCGGGCGACGAGAGCCGGCGCCTGAGGGCGCAGCCGTTCTTCTACAGTCCCTGGAACGAGACCGCCGAGGCGCACGCCACCCGGTTCGCCGAACGCTCGGCCGAGGCGGCGAAGCGCTTCAACACCGGCATGCCCGCCGCCGAGGAGACCCGGGCGGGCCTGGCGAAGGTCACCGCGCCGGTCCTGGTGGTCGCGGGAGAGCGGGATCCGGGACCGTTGCCCGCGCACACGGCCGAGCTGGCCGGGATCTTCCCGCGCGGGACCGACGTCGTGCTGCCCGGGGCCCACTACCCCTGGGTCACCGCCCCGGGAGCCTTCACCGAGGCGGTCGGGGGATTCCTCGACCGCTAGCCCGGCCGGGGCGGGCCCCGACGGGGCCGCCGGCCGCCGCCGGGCACACCCGCCGGCGGACGATCGACGTACGGAAACGCTCAGTCCACCAGGCCGGCGCGGTAGGCGGCGATGGCCACCTGTACGCGGTTGGTGACGGCGAGCTTGTCGAACAGGTGGGACATGTGACTCTTGACCGTCGCCTCGCTCATGTGCAGACCGGCCGCGATCTCGGTGTTGGAGCGGCCGCGCCCCACCTCGACGAGCACCTCCCGCTCGCGGCCGGTGAGGGTCTCCAGCCGGGCGAGCGCGTCACGGCGACGCCGGACGGGCGCGTCGGTGGTGACCCGGTGGATCAGCCGGCGGGTCACCCGCGGGGACAGGATCGCGTCACCGCTGTGCGCGAGGCGTACGGCGCCGATCAGATCGTGCGGCGAGGTGTCCTTGAGGAGGAATCCGCAGGCCCCGGCCTCCAGGGCGGTGAAGACGTGCTCATCGCCGTCGAACGTGGTGAGGATCACCACCGCGGGCGCACGGGGGAGCCGGCGGACGGCCTCGGTGGCGGCGAGGCCGTCGGTCCGCGGCATCCTGATGTCCATCAGGACGACGTCCGGCCCCAGGCGGCGCACGGCGTCGACCGCCTCGGCCCCGTCCGCGGCCTCCCCCACGATCTCCACGTCGGGCGCGGATTCGAGGATGAACCGCAGCCCGGCGCGGATCAGCGATTCGTCATCCACCAGCAGCGTCCTGATCATGTGTGTCCCTCGTGGATGCGTCCCACGGCAAGCGGCCCTCGAGACGCCAGCCTCCCGCATCGCCGGGCGCGCTGCGCACCGTTCCGCCGATCAACCGGAAACGTTCCTCCAGGCCCACGAGCCCGGCCCGGCCGCCGGAAGGGCCCGCGGCGGGCCGGAGCGATCGCTCGTTGACGACCGTGATCGTGACGCCGTCCTCCGGGCTCCCCGTCACGGAGACGGTGACGGGTGCTCCGGCGGCGTGCCTGTGCGCGTTGGTCAGCCCTTCCTGCACGAGCCGATAGGCGGCCCGGGCGGTCGCCGGCGGCATCGTGCCCAGGTCGCCGTGCAGCGTGACGGCGTTGCCGGCCGACCTCCAGGACTCCACCAGCCGCCCCAGGTCGGGAAACCCGTCGTCATGTCCGGCCCGCAACACGCCCACGATCTTCCGCAGCTCCTCCAGGGCCTCCTGCGCGGTGGCCCGGATCAGCGCCGCCTCCCGCTCGACCCGTGCCGACTCCGCGCCGGGGTTGACCTCCAGCCCGCCGGCGTGCAGCGAGATGAGGGTGACCTTGTGCGCGAGCACGTCGTGCATCTCCCGTGCGATCCGGCCGCGTTCGGCGGCCTTCGCCTGTTCGTCGCGCAGGTGCCGTTCGGCCTCGGCGCGCTCCGCGCGTTCCCGCAGCGACCCGGTGAGCTCGCGGCGGGTGGCGGTGTACCCGCCGGCCACCAGCACGGCGGCGGTGGCGGCCGTCGCCGAGAGCAGCGCGTCCGTGCCGAACCCGCCGCCGTCAACCCACTGCTGGGCCAGGAATCCCGCCACGCCGATCGCCGCCAGCGCCGCGAACCGCGGGTTCAGCCGCGTCCCCGCACCGGAGAACAGGCCGATGAGCAGCGGCCCGGGGTTGCCCGACAGCGCGTACGCGCCCGCCCCGACGGCGGTGACCGCGATCGGCCACCGATCGCGGAACCACACGGCGCCCGTGGCGACCAGCCCGGCGGCCGCGACGACCACGCGCGGCAGCGGCGCCCACGGCACCTTGACCGCCACAACGGTCAGGAGCAGGCAGGACGCCACGGAGGCCGCGCCGATCGCGTGCGGGCCGGGTGGGACGACCCGCCGCAGCGCGTCCCGGTACGTCACCATCGGCCCAGCGTAACCAGGGCGGCGGCGCACCACCTCCTACGAACGTCGATGCCTCCGGCCGGGAATCTCCGACTTCGGTGTGATACGACCATGGCCGTGACGGCGATGCGGCCGAGCCCTCGCCGGCGGCACCGTTGGTGACCCCCGACAACGTCAGGAGTCACGCCGTGTGGTCATTCGCCCTTCCACGCCTGCTGCTCGTCGCAGCGCTGTCTCTGGTGGCCCTGTGGCCGCCCGCCGCGGCGAGCGGCCAGACGGCCTCGGCGCGCGTACCGGACCCCCGCCGGCTGGCGGACTTCTTCGACGCCGCCGTTCCGGCAGGACTGCGGGCCGACCACGTGCCGGGCGCGGTGGTCTCGGTGGTGGGTGCCGGGAGGACCCTCTTCAGCAAGGGGTACGGCCTGGCCGACCGCGAGAACGGGACGCCCTTCGACCCCGGCACCTCGCTGGTGCGGATCGCCTCGATCACCAAACTGTTCACCTGGACCGCGGTGATGCAACAGGTGCAGCGGGGCAGGCTCGACCTGCACGCGGACGTGAACCGCTACCTCACCACGTTCCGCGTCCCCGCGACGTACCCCCGGCCGGTCACGCTGGCGCAGCTGATGGACCACACCGCCGGGTTCGAGGACAGCGCCATCGGCGTGGGCTCGCGGCGCAAGGCCGACGTGCCGCCCCTGGGCACGTACCTCGCCGAGCACATGCCGGCGCGGATACGCCCGCCGGGAGAGGTGTCGGCCTACTCGAACCACGGCGCGGCGCTGGCCGGGCACATCGTGTCGCAGGTGAGCGGGAAGCCCTACGACCGGTACGTCCAGGACCACATCCTGGACCCGCTCGGCATGCGCCACAGCACGGCCTCCGAGCCGGTCCCCGCCCGCCTGGCCGCGGGCCTGGCACGCAGCTACGACCACGAGGACGGGACGTACCGGCGCAAGCCCTTCGTCTTCGACAACCTCCCGCCCGACGGGTCGATCAGCGCCACCGCGGACGACATGGCCCGCTTCATGATCGCCCATCTGGAGAACGGGCCCGTCCTCGACGGGCCCACCGCCCGTCTCATGCACCGGCGGTCCTTCGCCGCCGACCCCCGCGTCGACGGGTACGCCCACGGGTTCAAGGAGCAGACCGTCAACGGGCATCGCGTGATCATGCACGACGGCAGCTGGGAGGGCTTCCAGAGCGCGCTGCTGCTGGTGCCCGGCGCCGGTGTCGGCCTGTTCGTCTCCACCAACGGCACGGGCGGCGTCGATGCCGTCAGCAAGCTCATCCCCGCCTTCTTCGACCGTTTCCTGCCCGGCGACCGCGCCGCGCCCTCCGCCCCTCCGGGCAGGACGGCCACGCCCGTGGCGGGCTTCTACAAGCCGGCCCGCACCGTCGAGTCGACCATCGAGAAGGTGCTCACCCTCACCGGCTCCTCCCGGCTGCGGGTCGAGGGCGGCGGGAGACTCGCCTTCAAGGGCATGACGTGGAGCCCGCTGGCCCCGGGGCTCTATCAGCAGGAGGGAGGTTCCCAGCGGCTGGCGTTCGTCACGAACGGCGCCGGCGTCACGTACGCGGCCACCGACGGGCCCGCCTACGAGCTCATCCCCTGGTGGGAGACCCCTCCGGTCAATCTCGTCGTCGTCTCGGTGTTCGCCGTCACCGCCCTGACGGCCGTACTCGGCCTGCCGTCGGCCGCCGCGCTCCGGCGACTGCGGGGGCGTCCCGCCCGGACGCCCCGCGCCTGGCGCGCCGCCCGCCTCCTCACCGGCCTGGCCGGCGCCGCCGGGCTGGTGTTCGTCGTCCTGTTCGCGCTGACGCTGACCGGCGAGACGAGCATCCTGTACGGCGTGCCGGCGACCCTCCGGGCCCTGCTGCTCCTTCCCCCGCTGTTCCTCGCCCTCACCGTCGCCGCGACCGTGGCCACCGCGATCGGCTGGAGACACCGTTCCGTCGGCGTCCTGGCCCGCGGCCACCAGGTGATCCTGCTGGCCGGAATACTGGCCCTGGTGTGGTTCTGCCTGCACTGGAACCTGCTCGGCTGGCGGTTCGGCTGACCGCCGCCCGCCGGCGGACGACGCTCGGGCACGGCGTCCGCGCCCGCGTCCGCCACCGCCCTGGGCCGTGTGTCATAAGTGGCTGGGGATGGTTGCCCGCCTGACGTGACGACAGTGGACACGGCAGGTTCCGGATCGGCGGACAGGCGCCTCCGGACGGGCGGCCGTCTCTCGTCCGGCTCGACGGCTACGGCGACTACCGCTGGTGTTCCGTGCGGACGATCCCGGATCCGACGCGGTGAACGTCTTCAGCCGAGCCAGGTGATTCCCGTGGGCGTGCCGCCGGGCCGTACGCGGCGAGGAAGACCCGTACCGCGCCCTCGACGTGGTGGTCCAGCTCCAAGGCGGTGGGAGCGCGGTCATCACCGAGCAGCATGGCCTGGTTGACCGGTGCGGACATGACGAGCCAGTTGAACTGGGTCGCGGCGGTGACCGGGTCGGCTGCCAGCAGCGCCCCCCGGGCGTCGAGGTCGGCGAACGCCTTGGCCAGCGCCGCGATCGTTCGTCCGGGACCGCGTTCGTAGAAGGTGCGGCCAAGCTCGGGAAAGCGAGAGGTCTCGCCGATCACCAGCCGGCGGAGCTGGACGACGCGCGGGCGCAGCACGAGCGCGAGCTGCCGCCGGGCCAGCTCGCGCAGGTCCGCCTCGACATCACGTGTGTCGGCGAGGCCGGACACCGCGTCCTGGACGACCTGGCCGGCCTCGTCGACGGTGGCGGCGACGATCTCGAGGAACAGCCGCCGCTTGTCGGTGAAGTGCTTGTAGACGGTCGGCTTCGACACCCCGGCGACCGCGGCCACCTCCTCCACGGTGGTGCCCAGGTAGCCGTTGCGCAGGAACACCTCCGTCGCGGCGTCGAGGATGGCACGGTGCTTACGGTCGGAGCGGTTCTCACCCATTGCGCAAGACTAAACTGAACGGTGTAGTTTGCCGTGATGGCTTTCACCGACGAAGAGATCACGTACCTGCGCTCGCAGCCGCTCGGACGGCTGGCCACCCTCGGCGAGGGCGGACAGCCCGATGTCGTACCCGTGGCCGTCGAGTTCGACGGGACTTTCCTGTGGGTCGGCGGTGCCGGTACCGTGCGCGACACCCGCAAGTTCCGCAACATCGCCTCCGGAAACCACAAGGTGGCGCTGGTGGTCGACGACCTCGTGTCGCTCGAACCGTTCATCGCCCGGGGCATCCGCGTGTACGGCGACGCCGAGCAGCCCTTCGAGCGGGTCGGCCTGGTCGGCCCCGGCACCTACCTGCGCATCACGCCGACCGTGTCGTGGAGCTGGAATCTCGCGGGTGAGCCCGCCGGCGAGGAGTGGTACCCATCGAACAAGATCGTGCACTGACCGCGCCTGCAGTACGGCTCGGCGTGCCATTCAGCGTGGCGGTGACGAGGCGGTTCGATGTGACCGACGCGCGGCGGGCGGTACTGGAACCGCTGCCGCCCAAGAGGAAGAAGCCTGGCCGACCACCGAAGTGGAGTGGACGACAGCTGATCGACGGATTTCGGTGGCGAATTCGGGTTGGTTCGCCGTGGCGGGACGTGCCGGCCTGTTACGGACACCGGCGCACGGTGTACGGGCTGTTCCGGCGGCGGCAGCGTGAGGGTGTCTGGACTCGGGTCCTGGCCGGGTTGCAGGGTCATGCTGACACGTCGGGTCTGATCGACTGGGACATAAGTATGGATTCCACGATCGCTCCGGCGTATCAGCACGCCGCCGGCGCCGGGCGACAGTCGCACCTGCAAGTCGAGCCGCCGGGTGGTGCTGGTGGCGCGGAGCCGGACGATCACGCGTTGGGCCGGTCTCGGGGCGGTTGGACGACCAAGCTGCACCTGGCCTGCGAGCAGGGGCGCAAGGTCTGCCGATGGTGCTCACTGCCGGACAACGCGGAGACTGCCCGCGATTCATCGCGGTGCTCGGCCGGATCCGGGTCCCGCGCGTTGGTGGTGGTCGGCCGCGCAGCCGCCCGGACCGGGTCTCAGCTGACAAGGCGTACAGCAGCGAGGCCGACCGTGCCTACCTGAGCCAACGGCCGATCCGCTGCGTCATCCCGATCAAGGCCGACCAGGTCGCCCACCGCCGCGCCCGTGGCTGACGGGGGTGGGCGACCACCAGCCTTCGACAAGGCCGCCTACCGGCTACGACACGCCGTCGAGTGCGGCATCGACTCGCTCAAACAACACCGCAGCGTGGCGACCCACTACGACAAACTTGCCGTGCGGTACGAAACCACCGTAATCATCAGCATGATCGACACGTGGGTCCGTCGTGTCGAACGCCACTCATGACACACGGCCTAGGAGACTTCAGGCGATTTGTCGAAGTCGTTGAACAGCCGGAGCGGTTTCGCTCCGGGGGTGAACCTGACAAGAGTGCTGCTGCACCGTGGACGCGGGACGACCTGGAGCGATCTGAGCATGATGCTCGACGGACATGCCGGTCGGTGGCGAAACAGCCGATGGTGAACAGGCCCTGCCGAGCGCACCGATCGAAGCCCGCGAGCGGTGGTCCGGGTTTCGTTCAGTAGCATGCGGCTCATGTCGGATGCCACGCCCCGCCCCGAGCTGTTCACCTCGCCGACCACTCCCGCGGCGCTGGAGGACCTCCGGGCGCGGCTGCGTGCGACATGCTGGCCCGACGCGCCGGAGGACGCCGGATGGTCGCTCGGGACCGATCTCGCCTACCTCCGTGAGCTCGTCGCCTACTGGGCGGACGGCTTCGACTGGGAAGCGCAGGAGGCGGCTCTCTCCCGGCTCCCCCGCTTTCGCGTCCCGGTCGGCGGCCTCGGGATCCACTTCGTACACGCCAGGGCCGCCGCTCCGGCGGGGCCGGTGCTGCCGCTCGTCCTCAGTCACGGCTGGCCCGACTCGTTCTGGCGGTACCAGAAGGTCATCCCGCTGCTGACCGACCCCGGCGCGCACGGTGCCGACCCCGCCGACGCGTTCGACGTCGTGGTCCCCGACATGCCGGGCTACGGGTACTCCGACCGTCCCACCGGCCCGCCCCTGGACTCCATCGCCGTCGCCGGGCTGTGGGCCGAGCTCATGCGCGTCCTCGGCTATCCGCGGTTCGGCGCCGCGGGCGGGGACATCGGCAGCCACGTGAGCCGCTACCTCGCGCTCGACCACCCCGAGCGGGTCGTGGCCGTCCACCGCACCGACGCGGGGGTGCCCGTCCTCGCCGGCGACCCGGCGGGTCTGGAACCCGAGGAACGCGCCTGGATCGAACGCGTCATGGTCTGGGGCCGGGACGAGGGCGCCTACGCCGCCATGCATCGCACCAAGCCGCAGACCCCGGCCTTCGGGCTCAACGACTCGCCGGCCGGGCTCGCGGCGTGGATCGTCGAGAAGCTCCGTGCGTGGAGCGACTGCGAGGGTGACATCGAGCGGCGCTTCACGAAGGACGAGATCCTCACGAATCTCACGATCTACTGGCTCACCGGGACGATCGGTTCGTCGATGCGCATGTACCACGCCAACGCCGCCATCCCGGCCGCGCAGCACACCCGCCGCGTCGAGGTCCCGTCCGGCTTCTCACTCTTCCCCGGTGACATCCTCCGGCCGCCACGGGCGTGGCTCGAACGTACGACGAACCTCGTGCGCGTGACCGAACCCGCCGCCGGCGGCCACTTCGCACCGTTCGAGGTGCCCGAGCTCTACGCGGAGGAACTCCGCGCGTTCTTCCGTCCCTACCGAACGGCGGTGAGGGGATGAGCGGCCTGCCTCGCGAGGCCCTGGACGCCATGGGCTGGTGGCGCTGATCAGCCGCGGGTGCCAGCGGCCCGGGCCCGTCGCGCTGGAGGTGAGCGGCGGGTAGGGCTCACCGCAGAAGTAGCGGTCCAGCGCGTCGACGGCGGCCAGCAGCATGATCGCGACCTTCGGGTCGTTGCGCTGCACGTTGACCGGTACCGTCATCCGGCGCTTGCCGGTGGCGTCGGCGAAGGCGAACGTCCGGCAGCCGGGGATGGAGCCGGTCGCGCCCCGCACCTCGGTCGCGTCCACGGAGGTGGCGGCGGCATCGAATCGATCCGTTTAACTGTGAAGGTTCGACACAGATCTGGATGGTCCCGAGCATGCCGATTCTCGATCTCGGAACCGTGTTCGAGGCGTCCACGCAGCCTGAAAATTACACGACGTCTAGGACCGCGTGCTCTCATCGGGCCTGATGGGAGCCATGGGCCGAAGCGATCCGATCTCTGTGGAACCCTGAGCATTGACAGGTGGGAGTTCGGGACTTATCTGTGATGTTCGGCCATGCTGTCGAACCGATACGACGCTCCCAGTACGAGGAGACAGGATGCCCCCTCAAGCCGTCGGTTTTCGCCGACGAACGGCGACGGCCCGAACGGCCGGGCGGAGGGGCGGCCGGCCCCGGGAAGTGCCTCACGAACGGGATTCACCCGAAAGGATTACCGATGAAGCGGAGCGATCCCTCCTCCCGTCCTCGACGTAGGGCGAGCAGGTGGCCGGCTGTGATGGCGGCCTTACTACTGGTCCCGTTGATCGGGCCTCAGCCGGCTGTGGCGGCACAGCGGTCAGCGTCGTCGGAGTCCACCGCGTCGGAGTCCACCGCGTCGGAGTCCACCGCGTCGGTCGCCGCCGCCGGAGACCTCGACGGCTTCACCGCGGGCAATGCCGCGGTCGCCTCGGTCGATCTGGCCGGGACGTGGAGCTTCACGCCGGCGGGCCGGTCGACGACGTCGATCAAGGTGCCCGGAGGTGGCTGGTACAAGCAGGGTTTCACCGATGTGTCCCAGGCGGTGTACTCGCGTACGGTGACGGTGCCGGACTCGGGGCAGCCGCAGTCGGCGTGGATCGAGTTCGGCGCCGTGAACCACCAGGCGACCCTGTCGGTGGACGGCCGGGTGGTCGCGACGCAGACCACGGCCTTCACTCCCTCGAAGTTCGACATCAGCGCCTACGCCGCCCCGGGCACCACTCATACGATCAGCGTCGATGTGAAGGGCCGCGGCGCGTTGAAGGCATCCAACGGCCGGTACCTGGTGCCCGACGCCGCCGACTGGTCCGAGGCGGTACCGCAGGGGATCTTCCGGTCGGCGTTCCTGCGGGTGTACCCGGAGGTGTACGTCAGCGACACATTCGTGCGTACGTCGGTGGCGAACAAGACGTTGAGCTACGACGTGTCGGTGCGTAACACGTCGGGCAGTTCCCGGTCGGTGACGCTGACCGGGTCGCTGTCGTCCGACAACGGAACGGCTTTCAGCTACCCGCAACTGCCCAGCCGTACGGTCACCGTGGCGGCCCGCTCGACCGCGACCGTGACCGTCGGGCCGATCGCGTGGAACCTCGACAGAACCTCGTACTGGTGGCCCAACGTGCCTTACCGGCCGGGGTACCGGGCGCAGTTGCACCGGCTGGCGGTGCGTGCCGCCACCGATGACGGGCACACCAGCGACGCCACGTACCGGTTCGGGTTCCGGGAGGCCACCCAGAACGGGGAGTACTACTACCTCAACGGCGTGCGCGTGAACTTCCGCGGCGACAACCTCCAGGGTGCCGACTACGACCGGGTCAACAACGGCGGCAAGGGCGACGCCTTCGACACGCTGCCCGGATTCCTTCCGCCTTCGTCGGGCAACGGCGGCTGGCCGCAGGCCGTGGACAACTACCAGCGGCTGAACTTCAACGTGGTGCGCATCCACCAGGAGCCGGCCAGCCCGTACATGCTGGATGTCGCCGACGAGATGGGCCTGATGATCATCGGTGAGACCGCGATTCGCGGCTCCTCCGGCAAGCAGGATTGGATCGCCGGGCACGACAACATGGTCAACCACGCCCGCGCGCTGGTCCTGCGCGACCGCAACCACCCCGCGGTCATCCGCTGGAGTCAGTCCAACGAGCCGAACCAGAGCGGCCAGGATTCCGAACAGTTCGAGAAGGACCTGTACACGGCGATGAACGGCGCCGACGGCACCCGGCCGATCATCACCGAGGTGGGCGTCAACGGGAATGTCAACGGCTATCCCGGGATGACGTACGCCAACTTCGCGGTGATCCCGCACTACGTCGACGGCTTCGCCAAGTACGGGGAGCGCCTGATCACCGTGAACGGGCGGCCCGACGGCGAGGGCGAGTACATCTGGCCGGCGTGCAACACCAAGCAGGGCTTCGAGTGGTTCGCCACCGCAACCCTGGCCAAGCGCGGCAAGGACGCCTCCGACCTACGTCCGTACACGCTGCTGTCCGCCTGGGCCGGCGTCGTGCCCGGAGTGCGGACCACCGACTTCGTCCCGGAGGAGGGCGGTCGCCCTGTCTACGGCGCGGACAACCTCCCCAACCCCTGGAGCAACCCGCAGTTCCAGCGCGTGCAGGCGGCGTTCAACCCGGTGGCCGCGGTCGACCTGCCGTACTGGTCGGCCTCCGGCAACTCGGACGCGAACGGCACCTTCCCGCTGCCGCAGGCCGTGCCCACCTACGCCCGGAACGCCACGGTCACCCGCAACATCACCGTCTTCAACGACGACTTCGCCGACACTTCGGTGGGCTTCACCTGGACGGCGCGGCTCGACGCGCCGGACGGCGCCGTCGTCGCGTCCGGAAGCACGACCCTGACCGTCCCGCTCGGCTCGCGGGTCACCCAGCCGGTCACCTTCACCGCACCGGCGAGCGGCTCACGGGTGTACCTGGTACTGACGACCACCAAGTCGGGCGCCACGACGTTCAACGACGCGGTGGAGTACTTCAACCTCGGCGCAAGCGGGCCCGCACCGGGCAACTACCGCATCGTCAACCGCAACAGCGGCAAGCCGCTCGCTGTCGCGGGCAACTCCACCGCGGACGGCGCCAAGGTGGTCCAGCAGAGCGGCACCGCCACCTGGACCATCGCCACGACCTCCGACGGCTCCTACACCCTCAAGTACGTCCCGAGTGGAAAGATGCTCGACGTCAACGCCGGCAGCAGCACGGCCGGGCTGCAACTGCAGCAGTGGACGGCCAACGGCGGCACCAACCAGAGGTGGTATCTGCGATCCACCGGCAACGGCTACTACACCATCGTCAGCCACGGCAGCGGACTGGTGGCGGACGTCTCCGGTGCGGCGACGAGCGACGGGGCGCAGGTCGTGCAGTGGGCCGCCAACGGCGGGGCCAACCAGCAATGGCAACTGAACCCGGCCTGACCGGACGACCCGGTTCTCGCCTGCTGCCGCGGTGTTGACCGCTACCCCTGGCCGCTCGGCCCTGCGGCCAGGGGTAGCGGCGAGATGTTCGACTCCGAACGCCGGCAGGCGACCACCACCGAGCACCTTGCCTCCGCTCCCATCGGTACGGGCCGGCAGAGCACCGCAGTGAACGCATCGAACCGTCTCGCTCGCGAGCGGCAGGCGCTCGTCATTGATCGAACCCCCATGGGGGTTCGATCAATGGGTGTCGGTAAGAATCGTGCTGATGTTCGGGAGCGCTGTAGTGGGCGGACAGGTACTCGGCCGCCCAGAGCCGATCTCCCGGCCGCACCTCTTTCAGGTCGTCGGCCAGCAGGGCGGCGAGTCCGCCTCCGGGGCGCAGCAGCCGTTCGGCCGGCCGTCGCGGGGTGGTGTACCTGCCTTTGCCGGCGGTCACGCCGAGGGCCCGATGAAGGTGTTGGCGACGGCGAGCACGGCGCCGAAGGCGGCCCCGGCGGCGAACAACGCCTTCGGCCAGGAGTTGCCCGGCAAGCCTGCAGCGGGGCGTTTAGGTTGATCCTTATGGACGAGCGCGGCGGGTACGGGACGCGAGACGTCCCGGGCCTTCCCGAGGCGCTGGCCACGATCGCCGCCGCGGCGCTAGAGGTAGCGTGCTCGTCAGCCGCCAGTGAGAGGTGCCGCCGGGCATCCTCTTCGACAGACAACGGAGTCCTTGCGTGAGTCTTGTGCCGCCCTATCGGCCGACCGGTGTTCTCTTCGGCGCCGCGTACTACGCCGAGTACCACCTCAGCGACCGGGTCAAGCAGGACCTGGACCTGATGAAGCAGGCCGGGTTCACAGTGATCCGGGTGGGTGAGTCGGTCTGGTCGAGCTGGGAGCCGGAAGAAGGGCGCTTCGAGCTGGAGTGGCTGCTACCGGTGCTGGACAGTGCCTATGAACGCGGCATCAAGGTCATCCTGGGCACGCCCACCTACGCCGTGCCGCCGTGGCTTCAGCAGGCCTACCCCGAGATCGCCGCCGAGCGAGCGACAGGGAACTCGATTCCTTGGGGGGCCCGTCAAGAGGTCGACTACTCACATCCGGCGTTCCTGTTCCACGCGGAGCGAGTGATCCGCAAGGTGGTGGGCCGCTACGCCGACCACCCGAGCGTCATCGGCTACCAGGTCGACAACGAGCCGGGCCTGGAGCTGTTTCACAACCGCGGGGCGTTCATCCGCTTCGTGCGCCGGCTGAAGGTGCAGTACGGCGATGTGGACACGCTCAACCGGGAGTGGGGCCTGACGTACTGGTCCCACCGAATCGCCGACTGGTCCGAGCTGTGGCGCCCCGACGGCAACAGCCTGCCGCAGTACGACCTGGCCTGGCGGCGGTACCAGTCGGAACTGACCACCGAGTTCATCTCGTGGCAGTCCGGCATCGTGCGTGAGTACGCGCACGAGGACCAGTTCGTGACCACCTGCATCAACTACCCGCGCAAGGCGCACGACGACCTGAAGCTCTCCGCAGCGCTCAGCGTGACCGCCGGCAACCCCTACTACTCCATGCAGGACCACCTGGATGTGACCAAGGAACTGGCCCCGCAGACGGAATGGACCACCACGGGCGTCGCCGGCTTGTTCCGGCAGGCCGACCGCCTGTTCTCCTCGCGGCAGGAACGCTTCCTGGTCACCGAGACGAACGCGCAGAGCATCGACGGCAGCGCCAACAACCTGCCCCCGTGGCCTGGTCAACTGCAGCAGGCGGCCTTCGCCCTCATCAGCCGCGGCGCCGCCATGATCGAATACTGGCATTGGCACACCATTCCCTACGGGGCGGAGACCTACTGGGGTGGTGTGCTCCCGCACTCCTTGCAGCCGGGTCGTGTGTACCAGGAAGTGTCCGCCATCGGTGCCGCGCTCGAGAAGATCGGCGACGCTCTGGACGGTTTCGAGCCCGACGGTGACGTGGCATTGCTGTGGTCGAACGACACGCGGTGGGCATTCCAGTTCTTCCCGCCGCTGAGCGTGGCCGGCCGCCCCGACCCGGCATCCTACGAGCGCATCTTCGACGCCTTCCACCGCGGCGTCATCGATGCGGGCGCGCAGGCGCGCATCCTGCACGCCCAGCAGGCCGTCGAACTCGGCGCAGCCGAGCTGGCGAGGCGTTACCCGGTGCTGATCGCACCCGCCTTCTATGTGGCGGCCGACCGCGAGCTTGAACTGCTGCGCGACTATGCGGCAGCCGGCGGGCACCTCGTCGTCGGCATCCGCACCGGCTACGGCGACCACGAGGCCCGCGCGCGCGTCGATGTCGCCCCCGCGGTCCTGCGAGAGCCCGCCGGAGTGCACTACGAGGAATTCTCCAACATCGATGAGCCGATCCCGGTCACCGGCCGCGGTGATTTTTCTTCCCCCGCGACCGCGGCGGCCACCTGCTGGATCGACGGCCTCATCCCGGAGGAGGCCGAACCGATCGCCGAATACATCCACCCGCGCTTCGGCGCCTTCCCCGCCGCAGTGACACGAGCCCACGGGGCTGGTCGCATCACCACGGTCGGAACCGTCCCGGACCCGACCCTGTCTGCGGCAGTGATCGCCTGGGCGCTACCGGCGGCGGTCGCCGACGAGCTCGCCCCGTCGCGCGCACTGCCCGTCACGATCTCGTCGGGAACCCTTCCGGACGGCAGACGTGCCTGGTTCCTCTTCAACTGGAGCTGGGACGAGACCTCCGTCACGACTCTCCGGCCCACCACCGACCCGGTGGCCGGCACCGCCCACGAGGCAGGGGCCGCCCTCTCCGTCCCCGCATGGTCCACGCGGATCCTGCTCGACGACTGAGCCCGCCCAGGTCAACGAAGCTCCGACACCATCACCCACGAGAATCATCTTCCACGGCAAGAGCGGCGACATCTCCACCAACCGGCGTGAGGAGATGGAGACGGCCGTGCTTTGTCTGCGGATCATGCAGGCGGCGCCGGTCTGCGTCGTATGACATGGCCTGACAAAGCACTACTGGGACACCTCGGTGAGAGCGAGCAGTTCGGCTCTGGCCACGGCGAGCTGCTCGGGGGTCAGGTACGGGCTCGAGAGCGCGGTGGCCAGGCCTTCCGCGGCGAAACGGACGGCCAGCGTCCGGCCCGGGGGGAGCCCGTCGGCCGCGAAGGCGGCGTTCCAGGCCCGCGCGTCGCGTCGGTCGAGATCCCCGTCCGGGGTCACGCATCCGAGCACGGTGATGAGACCGGTGGGGGAGAAGGCCTTCGTCAGGTACGCGCTGTCGCCGGTGAGCGCGCGCACGTAGCCGCGGGTGAACTTGCCCGGCCGGTTCTCCGAGAGGTCGATGTGCGCCCGGACCTCCTCCCACATGCGGGCGACGCAGTGTTCGTAGATCCCCCGCAGCAGGGCGTCGCGGTTGGGGAAGTGGTGCATGAGGCCGCCCTTGGTCACGCCGGCGGCGGCGGCGATGTCGGCCAGGCTCACCTGGGCGCCGCGTTCGGTGAAGGCCTTCTCGGCGGCGTCGAGGATCGCGCGGCGGGTGCGTTCCTTGTCGCGGCTCTGACGTTCAGACACGGTCCTGTCCTTCTCCCGTCCGGGCGGGGGGCGAGGGGATGATGCGCCAGGCGAGCACGGCGGACACCGCGAGGATCGCGGCGGCGATGAAGGAGGTGGTCTGCACGGCGGTCGTGAAGGCCTCCCGGGCGGCGGTGACGGCGGCGGCGTCGGTGACCGTGGCCACGGCGGCGGCCAGCGACCCCTCGACGGTGGCGGCCTCGGCCGGGGACAGGCCGGCGGGCAGGTCCAGGGCGGCGTGGTAGACGGCGGCCTGGATCGAGCCCAGGACCGCGATGCCCAGCGCGCCGCCGAGTTCGTAGCCGGTCTCGGCGATCGAGGAGGCGGCGCCGGCCCGCTCCTTGGGCACCGCGCTGACCACGGCGTCGGTGGACAGCGTCATGGAGACGCCGATGCCCAGGCCGAGCACGACCAGGAAGGCTCCCAGCCCCCAGTACGACGACAGGGAGGCGGTCAGCCCCAGCCCGGCAAGACCGAGGGCGCCGGTGGCCAGGCCGGCGCCGATCGCGTGCCCGGTGCCCAGCCTCGCGACCAGGGCGCCGATGAAGACGATGACGATCATGGAGGCGATCGTCGCGGGCAGCTCCGCCAGCCCGGCCTTCAGCGGGCCGTACCCGCGCACGAGCTGCAGGTAGGGGGAGAAGAAGAACAGCAGGCCCATGAAAGCGAAGATCGACAGTGTGCTCGCGATCACCGCCCCGGCGAAGGCGGGGACCTTGAACAGCGACAGGTCCAGGAGCGGGAACCTCAGCCGCCTCTGACGGCGCAGGAACGCCCATCCGGCCAGGAGCCCGATCGCGGCGACGGCCGGGACGCTCGGGTCGAGTCCGCTGCCCACCCAGTGCTTGATCGCGTACACCAGCGGGACGATCGCGAGGATCGACAGCGCCGAGGAGACCAGATCGATCGGCTGGTCCGAGCGGCCGCGTGACTCCGGCAGCAGCAGGTACCCGGCGACCAGGACCAGCAGCATGATCGGCACGTTGATCAGGAAGACCGAGCCCCACCAGAAGTTCTCCAGCAGCACACCGCCGACCAGCGGGCCGACGGCGGCGCCGGCGGTGGCGCCGGCCGACCAGATCGCGATGGCACGGGTGCGCTGCGCGGCGTCGGCGAACATGGCCCGCACGATCGACAGCGTCGAGGGCATCAGGGTCGCCCCGGCGACGCCCAGCAGGGCCCGAGCCGCGATCAGTGTCTCCGGACCCGAGGCGAACGCGGCCGCCGCCGAGGCGACGCCGAACGCGCCGCTGCCGATCAGCAGCAGCCGTTTGCGGCCGATCCGGTCGGCCAGGTTGCCCATCGTGATGAGCAGGCCGGCCAGCACGAAGGAGTAGACGTCCCCGATCCACAACAGCTGGGTGGCCGACGGGCCGATGTCGGCCGTCAGCGACGGGACCGCCAGGTAGAGGACGGTGCCGTCGATCGTCAGGAGCAGCACGACCAGGACCAGG
Organism: Streptosporangium sp. NPDC023615; assembly: GCF_040640155.1. NCBI lineage: Bacteria > Bacillati > Actinomycetota > Actinomycetes > Streptosporangiales > Streptosporangiaceae > Streptosporangium > Streptosporangium sp. NPDC023615. The sequence goes on along the minus strand of NZ_JBFABE010000044.1, from coordinate 21,183 downwards.
ACGCCGAGCGCGAGCCACTCGCGACGACCGGCCCGCGCCGGGGCGGAGGGGTTCGTTGTGGGCATGACGCCACCTTAACAAACCAAATGGACTGTTGTGGATTCCGAACGGCTCGCAATTTCCTGAGCCCGCCCTGAGCCCGCCCTGAGCCCGCCCGGGGCCCGCCCGGGGTCCGTCCCGAGCCCGTCCCAAGTCCGCCCGGAGCCCGCCCCGAGTCCGCCCTGCGCTCGCGTGCGCCTCCCGCGGGCTTGCGTCCCGGGCGTAGAAACGTTTCAATTCCGGTGACGACGTACCCGCCGCCCGGCGGTCCGGCGAGGGCCGCCGGGGCCGGCGGCGCACGCACACGCGCACCGACCACGGGCAGGGGAGCACCTCAGGTGTACTACGGCGGCGACTACAACCCGGAACAGTGGCCCGAGCCGGTGTGGGACGACGACGTCCGGCTGATGCGGGCGGCGGGGGTGAACCTGGTCAGCCTGGGGGTGTTCGCGTGGGCGCGCATCCAGCGCGCCGAGGGCGAGTTCGACTTCGGCTGGCTCGACCGGGTCATGGACAAGCTGCACGCGGGCGGCATCGGGGTGAACCTCGCCACCGCCACCGCCTCCCCGCCGCCGTGGGCGAGCCGGGCCTACCCGGAGATCCTGCCGAAGGACGCCTCGGGGGCCACCTACTGGCCCGGCAGCCGGCAGGCCTACGCCCCGACGTCGCCGGTGTACCGGCGCCTGGCGGCCGAGCTCGTCACGGCGATCGCGGAACGCTACGCCTCCCATCCCGCGGTCGTGATGTGGCACGTCAACAACGAGTACGGCTGCCACCTGCACGCCGACTACTCCGACAACGCCGCCGTGGCGTTCCGCGCCTGGCTGCGCGGGCGGTACGACGGCATCGAGGCGCTGAACGAGGCCTGGGGCACGACCTTCTGGTCGCAGCGCTACGGCGACTTCGAGGAGATCGTCCCGCCCCGGCTGGCGCCCTACAGCCTCAACCCCTCCGGCCTGCTGGACTTCAAGCGCTTCACCTCCGACGCGCTGCTCGACCTCTACCGCATGGAGAAGTCGATCATCCGCGCCGCGGGGGGCGTCCAGCCCGTCACCACGAACTTCCTGGGCGCGTTCGAGCCGATCGACTACCGCTCGTGGGCGCCGGACCTGGATCTGATCGCCGACGACAGCTACCCCGATCCGGCCGACGCCGAGTCGTTCCGGGCGGCCGCCTTCGACCGGGACCTCATGCGCTCCCTCAAGCCGGGCGTCCCGTGGGTCCTCATGGAGCAGGCGCCGGACGCGGTCAACTGGCGTACGAGCAACGCGCCCAAGGCGCCGGGACAGATGGCGGCGCTCAGCGTGCAGGCCGTCGCGCGAGGCGCCGACGGGGTGATGTTCTTCCAGTGGCGCCAGTCCCGCTCGGGCTCGGAGAAGTTCCACTCGGCGATGGTGCCGCACGCGGGCACCGGGACCCGCACCTGGAAGGAGATCGTCGAGCTCGGCCGGGACCTGGCCTCCTTCCCCCGCATGTCGGCGGACGTCGAGGCCCCCGTGGCGCTGGTCTACGACTGGCAGAACCGGTGGGCGGTGGAGAACTCCGACCACCCGGTGCGCTTCGACCACCTCGAGGTCGTGCGGCAGTGGCACGCGGCGGCGCACCGCCGGCACGTCGGTGTCGACGTCCGCCACCCCGGGGACGACCTGTCGGGGTACGCGGTCGTCATCGCGCCCCAGCTCTACCTGCTGACCGACGCCTCGGCGGCCAACCTCGCCGCCTACGTCGCCGGCGGCGGGACGCTGCTGATGTCGGCCTTCAGCGACGTGGTCGACGAGCACGACATGTTCCCCCTCGGGGGCTTCACCACGCGGCTGGCGGACACGCTGGGCCTCAGGGTCACCGATTTCGGAGCCCTTCCCGTCGACGGCACGCACGACGCCACCACGGTGACCGTGTCCCTCGAAGGAACCTCGCTGAAGGGCCGCCTGTTCGCCGAGGAGCTCGACGTGACCGACGCGACGGTCCTCGGCCGCTTCGGTGACGGCAGGCTCCGGGGCCGTCCCGCCCTCACCTCACGGGTGAGCGGTGCGGGAACGGCCTACTACCTGGCCACCGTTCCCGACGAGGAGGGCATGGGGGCGCTCGTCGCGCGGATCCTCGCCGGCGCGGGCGTTCGCCCGGTGGTGGACGGCCTGCCCGAGCACGTCGAGGCCGTCGTGCGCGACGGGCACCTGTTCCTCGTCAACCACTCCGAGGAGCCCTTCACGCCGCCCTCGTCCCTCGGCCGCCCGATCGAGGCGGGCAGCGAGGCCGGTGACGTCATCGGGGCCTACGGCTGGCGCGTCTTCGGGCGGGCGGCCCCGTGACCACGGCGGGCGGGCCCCGGAGACCACCGGGGTGAGCGCTTCGACGGCCGCCCGGACGGGGGAGGCCTCTCACGGCGGCCGGGCTCCGGGATCCGGAGGCCGAGGGGCCGGAGGCCGAGGGGCCGGGGGCCGTCCGCCGCGGCCGTGGGCAGAGGACCCTACGGGGTCGGGTCGCCGGCGCCCCTGAGGGGCCGGACCGAGTCGCGGACGATGATGTGGGTGCCGAGCATGAGGTGCCCGGTCATGCCGGAGGCGTCCTGCCGGCGTTCGAGGGCGAGGCGGACGGCGGTGCGGCCGAGCTCCTCGTGCGGCACGTGGACCGTGGTGAGCTCGATGTCGGCGGCCGTGGGCAGATCGTCGAAACCGACCATGGAGATGTCGTCGGGGACGCGCAGCCCGCGCTCGCGCAGGGCCTGGCGCGCGCCCGCCGCGATGAGGTCGTTGCAGGCGAAGATCGCGGTGAAGTCGGCCGGCCCGGCGTCGAGCCGTTCGCGGACCATGCGGTAGCCCTCGTGGCGTTCCATCGTGCCCTCGACCTCCAGGCGGGGGTCGTGGGGCACGCGGTGGTCGGCCAGGGCGCCGCGGTACCCGGCGACGCGGCTGTCCTGGGTCGTGTAGCCGTCGCGCCTGCCGAGGAACAGGATGCGCCGGTGACCCGCCGAGAGCAGGTGGCTGGTGACGGCGTACGCGCCGGCGGTGTTGTCGTACTCGACGACGAGGGCGGGCACGCCGGGGCCGAGTGCGGGGCGCCCGCACAGGACGAGCTGCGATCCGGCGAGCGCCAGCGCGCGGGCGTACTCGCCCATCCGCTCGCGGTAGGCGGCGTCGTTCACCACGTTGCCGACGAGGATCACGCATTCGGCCTGCTCCTGGCGCATCAGCTGCACCGTGGCGAACTCGCGCTCCGGGTCGCCGCCGGTGGTGCCGACGATGCAGAGCTTGCCCTCCAGGGCGGCCTGGGTCTGCACGCCCTGGGCGACGTAGGCGTAGTGCGGCGAGATCACGGAGTTGACGATGATGGCGACGCTGCGGCTGCTGGCCCCGGCCAGCCCCCGCGCGTTGGCGTTGGCCACGTAGTCCAGCTCGCGCACCGCCCGCATCACCTTGCCGCGGGTGGCGGGCGCGCTGGGGTAGGTGCCTGACAGGATCCGCGACACCGTGGCGACGGACACGCCCGCGTGCGCGGCCACGTCCCGGATCGTCGTGGGCCGCTGCCCGTCCTCGCGGGATGCCGCACGCCGGACCATCCAACCTCCAACCGAAGTGAAACACGGCGGTAAACCGCTTACGCGTGATGCTTCCCTCTGCCTGGGCCGCTGTCAACTCGCCACCCTCGGGTGACCGCGGGGCCGTCACCGGACGGAGAATCCGGTGATGTTCGTGGGGCCCGTGCTGGGAAATCGCCTTCCGGGGCGGTGCGGGCCTCTTGACAGCTCCTGCGGGGCATGCTGCCATCTGCGATGTAAACGTTTAAACACCTCCTCGTTTCATCGGTGTGAACGCCAACCCCCCAGTGGAGCTCCCATGGCGATGATGTCCCGACGAAGACTTCTCCTCGGCGCGGCGGCGGCCGCCGCCGGCCAGGTCGGCCTGCCCCCGGGACCGGCACGCGCGGCCACCACCGGCCGGACGGCGGCGCCCGGCGTGCTCGACGACGGCGTCCGGCTGCACTGGCTGGAGGGCGGCGTCCCCGGCCGGCTGGCCGGGGGGGCCACCTGGGGCGTGCCGTGGCCGAAGGGCGCCGTGCCCAAGGGCCAGGAGTTCGCGCTGCGCAGCGCCGCCGGGCAGCAGGTGCCCGTCCAGACGTGGGCCACCGCCTACTGGCCCGACGGGTCGCTGAAGTGGACCGCGCACGCCATCGGCTCCGACGTCGCCCCGGCCGAGCACTACGTCCTGTCCGGGGGCCGGCCCGCCGCGCCGGCGGCCGCCGTGACCGTCAAGGACGGCCGCGACCAGGTCGAGGTGGGCACCGGCGTCATCCGGTGCCTGATCCCGAAGAGGGGCGACCGGCTGGTGCGCTCCCTCCTGCGGGGCGAGGTGGAGATCGCCCGCGACGGCCGGCTGATCTGCCTGCGCCAGGACGAGTCCGGGGACGACGAGACCGGCGCGGTCAGGCGGGAGAGGTTCGAGGGCCGTACCGAGAAGGTGACGGTCGAGCAGTCGGGCCCGGTCCGCGCGGTGGTCAGGATCGAGGGGGCACACCGGCGCGGCGGGCGCTCCTGGCTGCCGTTCACCGTGCGCCTGTACTTCTACGCCGGCAGCGACGGCATCCGCGCGGTGCACAGCTTCGTGTTCGACGGAGACGAGAGGAAGGACTTCATCGGCGGCCTCGGCATCCGCTTCGACGTGCCGATGCGCGGTGAGCTCCACGACCGGCACGTGCGCTTCGCCGGGAACGGCGACGGCGTGCTGTCGGAGGCGGTGCGCGGCATCACCGGCCTGCGCCGCGACCCGGGCGCGGCGGTCCGCCAGGCACAGGTCGCCGGGCAGACCACCCCGCCGACGGCGACCTGGGACACCCGGGTCTCCTCCCGGCTGCACCTGGTCCCGGCCTTCGGCGACTACTCGCTGAGCCAGGTCAGCGCCGACGGCTTCCAGATCCGCAAGCGCACCAGGACCGGCCACGGCTGGATACCCGTCGACTCCGGCGGCCGGGCCGGCGGGCTCGGCTACGTCGGCGGCCCCACCGGAGGCCTCGCCTTCGGCATGCGCAACTTCTGGCAGCTGCACCCCACCCGGCTCGACGTCCGCGGCGCGGCCGGCGAGCGGGCCGAGGTCACCGTGTGGCTGTGGTCGCCCGACGCCGGGCCGATGGACCTGCGCTTCTACCACGACGGCCTCGGCCAGGACACCTACGCCGAGCAGCTCGAAGGGCTGGAGATCACCTACGAGGACTACGAGCCGGCCTTCGGCACCCCGTACGGCATCGCGCGCACCACGGAGCTGATGTTCTGGGCGCTGGGAGCCACCCCGGCCGCGGAGCGGGTGGCGGAGCTGGCCGAGGCCGTGCGGACGCCGCCCCTGATCGTCGCGCCGCCGGCGCACCTGCACGCGGCCGGGGTGTTCGGCGACTGGTCGCCGGTGGACCGCTCGACCCCGGCCAGGAAGCTCATCGAGGACCGCCTGGACTTCCTGTTCGACCACCACAGGAAGCAGGTCGACCAGCGCTCCTGGTACGGCTTCTGGGACTACGGCGACATCATGCACAGCTACGACCCCGACCGGCACGTGTGGCGCTACGACGTCGGCGGCTACGCGTGGGACAACTCCGAGCTGTCGACCGACCTGTGGCTGTGGTACCACTACCTGCGCACCGGCAGGGCCGAGGCGTTCCGCTTCGCCGAGGCGATGACCCGCCACACCGGCGAGGTCGACGTCTACCACCTGGGCAAGTGGCGGGACCTGGGCACGCGGCACGGCGTCCAGCACTGGGCCGACAGCGCCAAGCAGGCCCGCATCAGCAACGCCGGCTACCGGCGCTTCCTGTACTTCCTCACCGCCGACGAGCGCATCGGCGACCTGCTGCGCGACCTCGTGGACGTCGACAGGACCTTCCTCGTCCTGGACCCCGTCCGTAAGATCCGCACCGGTCCGTACGAGCCCGACCCGCACGCGCTCGGCGTCAGCACCGGCACCGACTGGAGCGGCCTGGCACTCGCCTGGCTGACCGAGTGGGAGCGCGGCGGCGCGCCGATCGCCCGGGAGAAACTGCTGAACGGCATGCGGAGCATCGCCGTGATGCCCAACGGGTTCATCCGCGGCAGCGGCCTGTACGACCTCGACGACGGCACCTTCAAACCCACCGAGCCCGCGGTCAGCGTCGGCTCGCTCGGCGCGGTGTTCGGCCTGGTCGAACTGTGCAGCGAGGTCATCTCCCTGACCGGCGACGAGGCGTTCACCAGGGCGTGGCTGCAGTACTGCCGCCTGTACAACGCCACCGCCGCCGAGCAGCAGGCCGAGGCCGGCCAGTCGTTCGGCAACCAGAACCTGCGCCAGGCCCACTCCCGCCTCACCGCCTACGCCGCCGCCAGGCTCGGCGACGCGGGTCTCGCGGCCCGGGCGTGGCAGGAGTTCTACACCGGTCACGCCGGATACCCGAAGACCCTGGAGTTCGCGTCGGTGCGCCTGGAGGGCCCGAAGGTGCTCAAGCCCGTCGACGAGGCCGCCTTCGCCTCGGTCAACGCCTCCGCCCAGTACGGCCTGGCGGCCGTCCAGTGCCTCGCCCTGATCGGGGACCGGCTTCCCGCCTGACCCCCGCCCCCCACGATGAAGGAGACCCTCATGCATGTCACGCGTCGACGGCGAGCCGTCCGCCGGCCCGCCGCCATCGCCTCGGCGCTCGCGGTGGCCGCCGCGGCCCTGGTCGCCGGCCCCACGTCCGCGACCACCGCCTCCTCCGGCGGGTCGGCGGCCGCCCCCGTCCGTACCATGGAGAACCTCGGCCGCGGCGTGGTGGCCGTGCGCTCCGGCAGCAGGAACGTCCTGGTCAGCTGGCGGCTGCTGGGACTGGACCCCGACGGCATCGGCTTCAACGTCTACCGTTCCACCGCCGGCGGCTCCTACGTCAAGCTCAACTCCGCGGTCCTGACCGGCGGCACCAACCACGTCGACTCCACGGCCGACCTGACGCGCTCCAACAGCTACCACGTACGGCCGGTGGCCGGCGGCACCGAGCAGGCGGCGAGCGCGGCGTTCACGCTGACGGCCGACCACGCCGTCGAGCCGGTGGTCCGCCTGCCGCTGCGGGCCGGCGGCCCGGTGAAGTTCGTCTGGGCCGGTGACCTCGACGGCGACGGCGAGTACGACTACGTGCTCGACCGGCAGACCTCCCCCCAGAAGATCGAGGCCTACCGCAGCGACGGGCGCTTCCTGTGGCAGGTCGACATGGGGCCCAACAGCACGAACCAGAACAACATCGAGGGCGGGTCGTCCACGATCGACGTGGGCCACAACGACGGCGTCACCGTCGCCGACCTCGACGGCGACGGCCGGGCCGAGGTCGCGGTGCGCATCGCCAACGGCGTGACCTTCGGCAACGGGACGAGGTTCACCGACGGCAACGACAACCGCCAGTTCATGGCCGTCCTCGACGGCCGGACCGGAGCGGCCCGGGCCACGGCCCCGGTGCCGACCGACTACCTGTCCGACGGCCCGATGTACGCCCGCCTGGGCGTGGGTCACCTCGACGGCACCACGCCCAGCCTGGTGGCGTTCATGAAGAACCGGATCGGCAACGGGGGCTTCAACCTCATGATGGCCGCCTGGAGGTTCGACGGCCAGGCCCTGACCCAGCGGTGGAAGTGGCTGCGCGGCAACCAGAACGCACCCGACGGGCACAACACCCGCATCGTCGACGTCGACGGCGACGGCAGGGACGAGGTCGCCGAGATCGGGTTCGTGCTCAACGGGGACGGCACCCTGCGCTACTCGCTGGGGCCCGCGGGCATCGTCCACGGCGACCGTTTCCACATCACCAAGATGGACCCCTCCCGTCCGGGCCTGCAGGGCTACGGCGTGCAGCAGGACAACCCCAACGGCCTGCGCGAGTACTACTACGACGCCCGAGACGGCTCCGTCATCTGGCGGCACACCGGGTCCGGCACCGCCGACGTGGGGCGTGGCATGGCCGGCGACATCGACCCCCGCCACCCCGGCATGGAGGTCTGGTCCTTCTCCGGCCTGTACAACGCGCCCGCCAACCGCCTCGCCGAACCGAACACCTCGCTGCGGCCCTGGCCGCAGATGGGCCTGTGGTGGGACGGCGACCTCACCATGGAACTGCTCAACGACGGCAAGTTCGAGAAGTGGGACCCGGCCGGCCCCACCCCCACCAACCGGGTCCCCCGGCTGCTGAACATCTCGCAGTACGGCGCGGTCAGCGCGGCCCAGGGCGTGAACCCCACCCTGGTCGGCGACCTGTTCGGCGACTGGCGCGAAGAGGTCGTCTACACCAACGCGAGCTACAACCAGCTGATCATCTTCACCACCGACCGGCCCACGAGCACCAGGCTGTACACGCTGGCGCACAACCCCGCCTACCGCAACGCCATGACCCTCAAGGGCTACATGCAGTCCCACCACCCCGACTACTTCCTCGGCCACGGCATGACCGCGCCGCCCCGCCCGAGCATCCGCTACGCGGGCCAGTAGGCGTCGATGTTAAACCGTTTACTGCTTTTTCCGGTACATAGCCGATAAAAGCCACGTAGGACTGTAGTATCCGTTTTATGTCGCAGAACGGCCTCCCATCGCCCGACGAACGACTCTCCGGCCACACCGGCTGGACCCGGGCGCACTGGGAGGCCGCCGCCGACCGCCTGCTGGCCTCCGTGGTGCCGTACGCCACGGAGGACTTCGCCCGGTTCCACCTGCCCGGCAGCGCGAGCCGGTCGGGGCCGGTGAGCGACGGGCTGGAGGGATTCGCCCGCACGTTCCTGCTCGCCGCCTTCAGGATCGCCGGGGCGGGCGGCGCGGTGCCGCCCACGCTGCTGGAGCGCTACGCGAGCGGCCTCGCGGCCGGGACGGATCCGGCCCACCCCCACGCCTGGCCCGCGCCGGCCGACATGTCCCAGCAGCTCGTCGAGGCGGCCTCGGTGGCGCTGGCGCTGCACGAGACCCGGCCCTGGCTGTTCGACCGGCTGTCGCCGGCCGTGCGGGAACGGGTGGTGGCCTGGCTGGCCGGGTGCGTCGGGCGGCGCACCCCGGACAACAACTGGGTGATGTTCACGGTGGTCGTCGGGCAGTTCCTGGCCGAGGCGGGCGGGCCGCACGACCCGGCGGAGATCACCGGCGGGCTGGAGCGGATCGAGGAGTGGTACGCCGGCGACGGCTGGTACTCCGACGGCAGGGGCAAGAACTTCGACTACTACTGCGGCTGGGCGATGCACCTGTACCCGTCGCTGTGGGCGAGGATGGCCGGCGACACCGCCCGCCGGGAACTCTACGCGGCGCGCCTGCGCCGCTTCCTCGACGACTACCAGCACTTCTTCGCCGCCGACGGCGGGCCGGTGCACCAGGGGCGCTCGCTGACCTACCGGTTCGCCACCGTCGCGCCGCTGTGGCTGGGAGCGCTCACCGGCGCCTCGCCCCTGTCGCCCGGCCGCACCCGCCGCATCGCCGGCGGCGTCCTGCGCCACTTCGCCGAGCGCGGCGCGCCCGACGGGCGCGGCCTGCTCACGCTGGGCTGGTACGGCCCGTTCCCGCCCGTCGCCCAGGACTACTCGGGGCCGGCGTCGCCGTACTGGGCGAGCAAGGCGTTCCTGGGCCTGCTGCTGCCGCCCGGGCACCCGGTCTGGACGGACGCCGAGGAGGCCGCGCCCGTCGAGCTGGCCGACCAGGCGGTGTCCATGCCCGCGCCCGGCTGGCTGCTGCACGCCACCCGCGCCGACGGCGTCGTACGGCTCGTCAACCACGGCAGCGACCGCGACCGCGTCCAGGACCCGGCCGGGCCGCCCGACCCGTACTACCTCAAGCTCGCCTACACCAGCCACACCGGGCCCGAGGTGGGGGCGGGGGCGCACGGCGTGGACAACCACCTGGCCGTCGTCGCCCCCGACGGGACGCCCTCCCTCAGGCGGCGTATCGAGCCCCTGGCCGTCTCCGACCGGTTCGCCGCCTCCGCCTACGAGGACGGCCCGGTCCGCGTGGTGACGGCCTCGGTCGTCGACGGCCCGGCGGAGATCAGGATCCACCGGGTCACGGCCCCGGCCGGGCACCGGGTGAGGGACGGCGGCCACGCCCTGGCCGCGGCGGTCCCCCCGGAGACGAGCCGGGGGGAGGGGGCGGCGCGGGCCCGCCGCCCGGACGGGCTGAGCAGCGCCGTGCTCGCCCTGCACGGTTACACGGGAACCGGCGTGGTGACCTCGCGCGGCACCAACGCCTTCGGCGCGCACTCGGCCACGCCGTACGCCGTCGCCGACGCCCACCCCGGCGGCACCGCGCTCTACGTCGGCCTCGTGCACCTGGCGGTGACGCCGGACCCGCCGCCCGCGCCGGGCGTGAGCGTGCGGGGCGACCTGGTCGTCCTGGAGCTGCCCGGCGGGGAGACGGTGACCGTGCGCATGGCCGGCGTCCCCGCCTGCGAACGGCCGGCGCCCCGCGCCCGGAGAACACGGCGGAGCGGCGGGCCGCCCGTCCCGGCCCGCCGGCTCGTCGTGCGCCTCCGGTCTACTGGTTGGCCGCGTGCTCCTTGGCCAGCTCCGCGGCGACCCGGTCGCCGCCCGCCTGCCGCCACCGGGTGACGACGTCCTTCCACGCCGACAGCGGCTTGCGCCCGAAGGTGATCGCCGTGATCCCGTCCCCGAGGATCTGGCCCAGTTGGGCGCCCTTGCTCGCCTCGGTGGACGAGCGCAGGCCGGTGGCGGGGTTGCGGACGCTGTCGGGCAGCGTCGCCTTCTGCCACTCGTACACGGACCTGGCCACGTCGGAGTGGCCCGGCAGGTAGAGGACGGACGGGGCCGCGCCGAGGAACTTGACGGGCAGGAGGGTGTTGTTCTCCTGGGTGTACAGGTCGGTGGTCTTGACGCCGTCGGCGTCCTTGGTGAAGTGCCGGCCCTCGACGCCGTAGTTGGCCAGCTCGTACTCGCTGGTCCCGAACGGCGCGCTGAGGTAGTCGCAGATGCGCAGCAGCAGCCTGATCCGCTCGGGGGAGGCCTTCTTGAAGGCGACGTAGCCGAAGGTGCCCGGGCTCTGCCAGGGCGTGGGGTTCTCCCCGTACGGCCGCCCGAGGTCGAGGTCGAACCGGTCGTCGATCTTCGTCATGGTGGCCAGGTTCACCGACCCGAAGCCGTCGTTGATCGAGGCGACCGTGCCGTTGTGGAAGAAGCTCTGCATGTCGGTGGAGCTGACCGTGAGGCTGTCGGGGTAGTGCGCCCCGGCCTCGACCAGCTTGCGCATGACCTCCAGGGCCTGCTCGAACTGCGGGGTGGTGATGGTGTGCGAGAACGTGCCGCCCGAGGCCGACCAGGTGTTCGGCGCGCCCAGCGAGCCGGCGTGGTAGGTGATCGCGCCCAGGCCGCCGAACAGCGTCTTGAACCAGCCCACGCCCCACCTGCGGTCGCCGGTCAGCTCCTTCATGGCGTCCAGGTACTGCTCGGTCGTCCAGTCCTTGGGGATGCCGGCCGCCTCCATGGCCGAGCGGTTGACGAACAGGCTGTTGGCCGGCTTCGGCCGCTCCAGCGGGACCCCGTAGATCCTGCCGCCGACCCTGCCCATGCCCTGCCAGGCGTAGGTGGGGATGTTGGCGAGGTTGGGGAACCGCCTGACCGCGTCCCCGCCGACGAACTCCGACAGGTCGGCGCAGCGGGCCTGGACGAACTCGGCCGCGTGCGGAAGCGCCAGGTTGTTGAACATGATGATGTCCGGCAGGTCGTCGCCGGAGGCCATCAGCGTGGCCATCTTCTGCGCGTACTCCGGGTCGGGCACGACGGTGACGTTCAGGCCGACGTTGAGCGCCTTGTCGAGCGCCTGCCAGTACTCGTTCTGCCCGACCGGCTTCGGCGGGGCGCCGAACGACACGACCATGGCCTTGACCTCGGAGCCGTCGCCGACGGTGTCGTTCACCGACCGCACGAGCTTCTCGGGGTAGGACAGGTAGAGCGGCTGCACGCCGGAGGCGTCACCGGGAAGGTCCGGAGCCGGTCCGGTGAACGGCACGTAGGCCGGCCAGGGGGTCAGGCTCTTGCCCGCGTTGGAGACGTTCCCGCCTCCCGACGGGCTCCGGCCCGCGCACGCGGACAGCAGGGGCGTGGCGGCCAGGCCGAGCGCGCCGGTGCCGGCCAGGCGCAGCAGGGAACGGCGGTCGATGGGGTTGTCCATGGCGGGGGTTCCTCTCCCGGCGTGGCGCCGAAAGGAGTGTTTCTCGTGGGGGGTTCCAAGGCGCCGCTCAGGGGCGCCTGTCGGGCCTTCGGGGCGCCGGTCAGGACGCTGTCAGGCTTTCAGGGCGCCGGTCAGGACGCCCTTGGCGAAGTAACGCTGCAGGAACGGGTACACGCACACGATGGGCAGCGTCGCGAGCATGACGACGGCCATCTGGACCGACTGCGGCGAGGTGGCCGCCAGCTCGCCCGCGCTCTCGGACAGGGAGGCCCCTCCGGTGACGTACTGCCGCAGGACGGTGCCGATCGGCCACTTGGTCTGGTCGTTGAAGTAGATGATGGCCTCGAAGAAGCGGTTCCAGTACGCGACCGCGTAGAACAGGCCGATCACCGCGATGACGGCCTTGGACAGCGGGAGGACGACCTTGCGCAGGATCGCCAGCTCGCCGGCGCCGTCCATCCGCGCGGCGTCGAGCAGCTCCTGCGGGATGGCCTGGAAGAAGCCGCGCATCACGACCAGGTTGAACACGTTGATCAGGAAGGGCAGGACCAGGGCGGCGTACTGGTCGAACAGGCCGGCGCCCTGCACCACCAGGAACAGCGGCACCATCCCCGGCGGGAACAGGAACGTGAACAGCACCAGCAGCAGCATCGGCTTGCCGCCGTAGACCCGCGGCCTGCTCAGGGTGTAGGCCAGGCCGATGGTGCACGACAGGCTCAGCGCCGTGCCCACCAGGGTGACGCCCGTGCTGACCAGCAGCGCGCGGGTGATGATCCCGCCCTGCAGGATGTCGGCGTAGGCGTCCAGGGAGAACTCCCGCGGCCAGATCACCCAGCCGCCGTTCTCGATGACGTTCCGCGGGCTGGCCAGGCTGGTGGCCAGGACCGTCCACAGCGGGAAGACCACCAGCGCGACCACCACGGTCAGCGCCACGGCCTTGGCGGCGCGCACGGCCGGGCCGGGGCGGCCCTTCCAGGCCGGTGGGGCCGTCACGCTCCTCATGCCTTGTACACCCCCTGCTCGCCCAGCCGGTGCGCCACCTTGTTGGCGGTGTAGATGAGCACCACGCCGATCAGTCCCTTGAACAGCCCGACCGCGGCGGCGTAACCGAAGTCCCCGCCCGCGAAGCCGGTGAAGTAGACGAACGTCTCCAGCACCTCGCCGGTCTCCGGTCCCACCGACTGGCGCTGCAGGAAGAACTGCTCGAACCCGATCGACAGGAACTCGCCCAGCCGCAGCACCAGCAGCAGCACGATGACGGGCCTGATCGCGGGCAGCGTGACGTGCCACAGCCGCCGCCCCCAGCCGGCGCCGTCCAGCGCCGCCGCCTCGTACTGCTGCTCGTCGACCTGTGACAGTGCCGCCAGGAAGATGATCGTGGCCCAGCCGCACTCCTTCCAGATGAGCTGCGCGATCACCAGCGGCCCGTAGGCGTCGGGGTTGCCGATGATCGAGACGCCGCCCGCACCCAGGTCCGACAGCCAGCCGTTCACCACGCCCGCGCCGCCCAGCATCTGCTGGAAGAGCGCGATGACGATCACCCAGGACAGGAAGTGCGGCAGGTAGATCACGCTCTGCACGAACCGCCGGACGGTGTCGCCGACCAGGCTGTTCAGCAGCAGTGCCAGGGCGAGCGGCGCGGGGAAGAAGAACACCAGCTGCAGCGCGGCGATGATCAGCGTGTTCTCGACCGCGTTCCAGAACGCCGGGTCGCCGAACATGCGCTCGAAGTGCGCCAGGCCCACCCACTCGCTGCCCCGGACGCCGAGGAAGGGGATGTAGTCCTGGAAGGCCAGGACGTTGCCGAACAGCGCGCCGTAGTGGAAGAACAGGAAGTACGCCAGGCCCGGTACCGCGATGACCAGCAGTACCCGGTCGGTCCGGACGCGCCGCAGGCGGCCGGCGGGGGAACCGCCGACGGAGGACGAGGCCCGGGCCTTCTCGACGGGCGGGCCGGTGCCACCGGAGTCACCGCGGATCCGCGTCATGCTCACGTCCAACGCCCTTCCTGCGGTACCGAGCGGAAACAGAATGTTCATCAACATAAAACGTTTACATAAGCGCGTCAATAGTCCGTCACCTTCCTCCTGTGATGGTGAACATCCATGTATAGGCGATGCTTGCCCTCCCGAGAGGCCGTTGTGGACGATCCGTCCGGCGCGTAAGGTGACCCTGTTTGTGGAACCGTTTACATCGGTTCTCCCGCCGACCTACCGACAGGAGTCCCCTCCGTGCCACGGCGACCCGTCGCGGTCTTCGCCATCGCCCCCTGGGCGTTCGGCGGAGTCTTCCCCGCCGACCTCGTCACCCGACTGCGGCATCTGGTCGACATCGATCCTGCGACGACGTTCACCTCGTTCGAAGGACCGTCCGCCGCCGCGGTCCTGGCGCGGACGGACATCCTGCTCACCGGCTGGGGGTGTCCGCGCGTCGACGCCGCCGTTCTGGAGGCGGCGCCCCGGCTGCGTGCCCTCGTGCACGCCGCCGGCACCGTCAAGACCTCCGTCGATCCCGTCGTGTTCGAGCGCGGGCTCCTGGTGTCCACCGCCGCGGAGGCCAACGCCGTCCCCGTCGCCGACTACACCATGGCCATGCTCGTCCTGGGTGCCAAGCAGGTGTTCGGCCGCGCCAGGCGGTACGCCGCCGCCGTCGAGGGCGGCCCCGCCGACTGGCTCTCGGGCGACGGCACCGGCCTGCACGGCTGCACCGTGGGCGTGATCGGAGCCTCCCGGGTGGGCCGTCTGGTGCTGCGGCGGCTGCGGGAGTTCGACGTCGAGGTCCTGCTCTACGACCCGTACCTGACCGCCGACGACGCCCACCGTCTCGGTGCCGAGGCGGTCGGCATGGACGACCTGTGCCGCCGCAGCCACCTGGTCACCGTGCACGCCCCCGCCCTCCCCGAGACCCGCCACATGCTCGACGGCCGCAGACTGGACCTGCTGCCCGACGGGGCGACCGTCGTCAACACCGCCCGAGGGTCCCTGATCGACACCGAGGCGCTGACGCGGGCCTGCGTCACCGGCCGGATCTCGGCCGTCCTCGACGTCACCGACCCCGAGCCGCTGCCGTCCGGCCACCCCCTCCTCGCCCTGCCCAACGTCCTGGTCACCCCGCACCTGGCGGGGGCCCAGGGGCGTGAGATGCGGCGCCTCGGAGAGTTCGCCGTTGCCGAGGTGGGCCGGTTCCTCAGCGGCATACCGCTGCTGGGACAGGTGCAACCGGAGCAGCTTCCGTACATGGCGTGACGAGTCCCGCACGGGACCGGCGTCCCCGAGCGGGCTCTCCGGCGGCCACCGTTCGGGGTGTGGTCGCTCCGCGGGCGTTCGAGGCGTGGTCGCTCCGCGGGCGGGTGCGGGAACACCGGGTCCGCTCCGCCCGGCCGGGATACGGTGATCGGTGTCCGCGCGGACGGCGCCCGGCCGGACGGGGCGCGGCCGGACGGGGCGCGGCGAAGCGGGAGCGGGGCGGAGCGGGACACGACGGGACGGGACGGGATGACAGCGGGCGCGGGACGCGACGAGGACGGACGAGGGAAGCGGGAGGACGGGCGCGACAGGCCGGACGCGACGAGACGGGCGCCGTTCCCGCGGCCGGGGATGTGCAGTGTCACCTACCGGTCGCTGAGCGCGGACCGGATCGTCGGGCTGGCCGCGGACGCCGGGCTCGACCGCGTCGAGTGGGGACAGGACGCGCACGTCCCGCTGGGGGACGAGGCCGAGGCGCGCCGCGTGGCGGAGGCGACCAGGGCCGCGGGCCTGGAGGTCTCGGCGCTGGGCTCGTACTACCGGGTGGGCGTCATCGCCGACGCGGAGGAGGACCGGCGGGTGTGGCGGCAGGTCCTCGACGCGGCGCGCGCGCTCGGCGCCCCGCGCATCAGGGTCTGGGCCGGGAACGCCGCCTCGGCGGCCGTGGGGGCGGCCGGACGCCGCCGGATCGTGGACGGCCTGAGGCGGTGCGTCGACAGCGCGGCGGAGGCGACGACGGACGGCGTCACGGGCGCCACGGGCATCACGGTCGCCACCGAGTTCCACGCCGACACCCTCACCGACGACATCGTCTCGGCCCGGTCGATGCTGGACGACGTCCCGGGCCTTCGGACCTACTGGCAGCCGCCGAACGGGATGCCGGACGACGAGGCCCTGGCGGGGCTGGAGGCCGTGCTGGACCGGGTGGACGGGGTGCACGTGTTCAGCTGGTGGCCGACGCCCCGGGAACGGTGGCCGCTGGAGCACCGGGAGGCGCTGTGGCGCCGGGCCCTGGCCGTGGTCGCGGCGACCGGGCGGGAGATCGACGCGTCCCTGGAATTCGTCCCGGACGACGACCCCGCGGTGCTGTCCAGGGAGGCGGCGACCCTGCGGCGCTACCTGCCGGACGCCCCCGGCGCCGGGGACGGCACGGGCACCTCGCCGTAAGCCGGCCGCCGCGGGCCCGCGGCGAGTTCATCGGCCCGCCGCCACCGGGAGAACGGCCGTTTCGTTCTCCCCGCGCATTTCCTGAACGGAGGCGTCGGCCGGATTTCCATGACACTTTCGTGCCCGTTGATTAAATCCGGCTTTGTCGTTCTCGATTTCCCGGACGCCGCGATCGCACGTCCCGCCGTCAGTGGTCGTCCCAGTGCCCCTCGTGCGAGGCGTGGCGATGACCGTCGTGAACGTAGTCGATGTGGCCGTCGTGCGGGACGGCCACGTGACCACACCCCTCGCCGTGCCGGTGGTCGTGCTCGGCATGCGGGCGGTGCTCGGTTGAAACAGACATCATTCCCCCTGTTGAAATCGGTGTTCCAACACCGGACAGTACCCAGGGGGAACCGGGTGTCAAAACCCGGGAACGCGCGGCGATTCGATCTGGACGGCCATTGTCTGACGCTGTTCTGATTTTAGGATTTTCCTACCTCTCGTTCGAGGCCGGGCAGGACCGGTGCGCGGCAGAGCGCGGGTCCGCGCGGCGCCGGCCGGACGGTTCGCGGAGCCCGGCGCACGGCGGCCCGGGGGCACATCGTGGTGGAGGGAGGGTGAGCTTCGTCTCACCCCTGCCCTGAGACGCGTGCCGGACAGGGGCACACGAGCAGCTCCGGGGCCGACTTCACGTCTCCGTGACCGACCGGACACGGGGAAGATCGGGGCTTGACGATGAGGTGGATGCGATCACAAGATAGGCAAGGCTTACCTAAATAAGACAAGTGACAACGCCTCGGTCTTGTCGCTCGCTCGTCGCTGCCATCGAACTCCGCACAGAAGTCCACAGGGAGGAACCATGCCTCAAAACCCCTTCGACGATGACAGCGGCAGTTTCTACGCCCTTGTGAATCACGAGGAGCAGTACTCCCTCTGGCCGACCTTCAAACCGGTGCCCGGTGGCTGGACGATCGTCTTCGGCGCCCCCGACGGTGCTCCCCGCCAGGAGGTCCTCGCCTGGATCGACAGGACCTGGACCGACCTTCGTCCCAAGTCCCTTCGAGACTTCATCGCCGAGCAGGAGGGCGCGTCCCGGGACGCGGTCCGCACCGGCAACTGACCGACTTCTCGACCCAGGGAGAACACCATGTTCCGTACCGTCCTCGGTGGAAAGATCCACCGTGCCACCGTCACGCAGGCCGATCTGCACTACGTGGGCTCGATCACGATCGACGAAGATCTGGTCCGGGCCGCGGGCCTCGTCGAAGGCGAGAAGGTCCAGGTCGTCGACATCACGAACGGCGCCCGCATCGAGACCTACGTCATCACCGGGACCGCCGGCGGGGGACAGATCTGCATCAACGGCGCCGCGGCGCACCTGGTGAAGCCCGGCGACCTGGTGATCATCATGTCCTACCTGCTCGCCGACGAGACCGAGCTGATCACCCACGAGCCGCGCGTCGTGCACGTCGACGCCGGCAACCGGATCGTCGCGCTGGGACACGACCCCGCGGAACCGGTACCCGGCGCGGTCGACCAGGTCTCGTCGCGGGGGCTTTGATGGCCGATCTCGATCCGCTCCCCCTCGACGGTTTCGTGCCCTACCCCGCCGAGACCGCCGCCCGCTATCGCGAGGCGGGGTACTGGATCGACCAGACGCTTCCGGAGCCGTTGTTCGCCACCGTCGCGCGAGTCCCCGGGAAGACGGCGATCGTCGCGGGTGAGACCAGCCTCACCTACGCGGAGCTCGGCGACCGGATCCTCCGGATCGCCGCGGGCCTGCGCCACCTCGGCGTCGGCCGCGGAGACCGGGCCGTCGTGCACCTGCCGAACATTCCCGAGTTCATCGCGTTCGTCTACGCGTTCTGGGAGATCGGCGCCATCCCCGTCTTCGCGCCGGCCGCGCACCGGCGTACCGAGATCGAGCACTTCGTCTCGGTGACCGACGCCCGCGTCTACGTCACCGTCGCACGGCACGACGGCGCCGACCTGGCCGCGTTGGCGGCGGAGCTGAAGGCGACGTGGCCCAGCCTGGAGCACACCGTGGTGCTCGACGCCGACGGCGGCGGCGCCGACCTCGACCGCCTGCTGGCGCACGACCCGCTGCCCCACGAGCGGCGTTCCCTGCCGGGCGACGTCGCCCTGCTGCAACTGTCCGGCGGCACGACGGGGCGGCCCAAGATGATCCCGCACACCAGCGAGACCTACCTCCATTCCGTAAGGGCGAGCATCCCGCTCTGCGGCATCACCGAGGCCTCCGTGCAGCTGACCGCGGTGCCGATCTGCCACAGCATGTCGGTGCGCTCCCCGGGCTTCCTGAGCGTTCTCAGCGTCGGCGGAACCGTGGTGCTGGCCCACGACGGCAGCCCCGACACCGTGTTCCCGCTCATCCAGCGGCACCGCGTCACCCAGTCGTCGATCGTCCCGCCGCTCCTGCTGGCCTGGCTGAACTCCTCGCTCAAGGACCGCTACGACCTGTCGAGCCTGGAGAGCCTGCACGTCGGCGGGGCGAGACTCAGCATCGAGGCGGCCCGGCGCGTGCGGCCCGAGCTCGGCGTCATCCTGCAACAGGGCTTCGGCATGGCCGAGGGGCTGGTCAACTACAACCGGTTCGACGTCGACGAGGAGACGAGCGTGCGGTGCCAGGGCCGCCCCATCTCACCGGGCGACGAACTGCTCGTCGTGGACGACGGCGGCCGGCCGGTGCCGCCCGGCGTGCCGGGGCATCTGCTGACCCGCGGCCCCTCCACCATCCGTGGCTACTTCCGCAACCCCGAGGAGAACGCCCGCAGCTTCACCCCCGACGGCTTCTACCGCACGGGCGACATCATCGAGCTCGGCGAGAACGGCTACCTGGCCGTGGTGGGACGGTCGAAGGACCAGATCAACCGGGGTGGCGAGAAGGTCGCCCCCGAAGAGGTGGAGAACCTCATCCTCGGGCACGAGGGAGTACACGACGCGTCCGTCATCGGGATCCCCGACGCCATCCTGGGCGAGCGCGTCAAGGCGTTCGTGATCCCGCGGGCGGAGGCCGACCCGGCCACGCTGAAACTGCCCTCCATCCGGAAGTACCTCCGCGACCAAGGCCTCGCCTCGTACAAGCTGCCGGACGCGCTGGAGGTCGTCGCCGAGTTCCCGCAGACGGCGGTCGGCAAGGTCAGCAAGCGGCTGCAACGAGTTCGACAGAACTGAGAGGACGGACCCTTCCGGTGGACGCCGACGAGCGGGTAGCCCTGTCCGCCAGCCAACGGGGCATCTGGGCCGCCCAGAGGTTGTTCTCCGCGCCGGCGGCGTTCCGGGCGGCCGAGATCACCTGGCTGCCCGGCCCGGTGGACACGGCCGCCTTCACCGCCGCGGTCAGCCGTGCCTTCACGGAGACCGACGCCCTGCGCGTCCGGTTCCACGAGGAGCAGGGCATCCCGTCCCAGTACGTCGACACGACGAGGCGCCTCGAGACGACCGTGGTGGACGAGCCGCACGACGACGCGGCGATCCGTGACCTGGTTCGCGCCTCGCTCGACGATCCCGCCGCGACCGCCGTGGAGCTGTCCGTGGAGCTGTCCACGGCCTCGGTGTTGCTGCGGCGTACGGACGGCACCTGGGCATGGGTCTTCACGGCGGACAACATCCTGCTCGACGGGTACAGCGTCACGCTGTTCATCCGCCGCGTCGCGGAGATCTACTCGGCGGCCGTCCAGGACGAACCCGTTCCCGAGGCCTGGTTCGGCAGGCTGGCGGACGCCCTGCCGCCGCCGCACGACCCGGTGGGGCCGGAGGCCGGCGCGGTGGAGTACTGGCGCCGGCTGCTGGACGTGGACGTCGCCCAGGAGCGCTCCTCGACCGTCGCGGCCGAACTCTTCTCCTTCTCCTACCGGCCTGTCCGGCTACCGACGGCCGACGGCGTGTTCGACCGTCTGCGGGTGTTCTCGCGGAGCGTCCGCGCGAACTGGACCGACACCCTGATCGCCCTGTGGGGGCTCTACACGTCGTTCGCCGAGCAACGGTCCGACATCGCGGTGCGAGTGCCGTTCATGATGCGGGACACCCCCGGCCTGCTGCGGACGCCCAACGCGATGTCGCGGGTGCTGCCGGTGGTGGCCTCGATCGGTCCGAGCCGCACGCTCGCGGAGCTGATGAAGGCCGTCGGACGGCAGATGCAGCAGGCGAAGGCGCATTCCGCCGTGGAGGACCACCACATCGCCCGGAGCTGGCCGGGAAGCGACTTGTCCTACTTCCTGCTGCCCTCCATCAACATCAAGCTCTTCGAGTACGTCGCACGATTCGATCAGGTCACCGGGACGGTGGAGACCGTCAACCCGGGACAGATCGGGAAACTGGATCTGTCGGTCTACCGCGATCCGGTGTCCGGGCTGCGCCTGGAACTGGCCGGACACGAGTCGATCACCTCCGTGGCGGACGTGGAACGGCACGCGGCCGCCTTCGCCCTGTTCCTTGAGCGGGCGCTCGGTGCGGGGCCGGACACCACCCTCCACGAACTCGCCGAAACGGCCCTTCCCGTGCGGAACGCCCCGGCCGGTGTGGGAAGGGCGCCGGAGGTCGCCGCCGACGTGTCGGTGGACGGGTTGCTCCGGCGGCAGATCGCGGCGACTCCTGATGCGACGGCG
>NZ_JBFABE010000043.1:34820-67587 GCF_040640155.1 Streptosporangium sp. NPDC023615 | reverse complement strand
CGCGGGGGGCGACCATCATCAGGTCGGCGAGCTCGTCGACGATGACCAGCAGGTAGGGGTAGGGCTGGCGCGGGGTGCCGCCGCACGGTGTGGGGACCTTGCCCGCGCGCACGGCCCGGTTGTAGTCGTCGATGTGGCGGAACCCCGCGGCCGCGAGGTCGTCGTAGCGCCGGTCCATCTCCCCCACCACCCACTCCAGGGCCTCGGCGGCCTTCTTGGGGTTGGTGATGATCGGCGTGATCAGGTGCGGGATGCCCTCGTAGATGCTGAGCTCGACCCGCTTGGGGTCGATCAGCACCATGCGCACCTCGTCGGGGGTGGCGCGCATCAGCACCGAGCAGATCAGGGTGTTGATGCACACGCTCTTGCCCGCGCCGGTGGCGCCGGCGATCAGCAGGTGCGGCATCTTGGCGAGGTTGGCCAGGATCGTCTTGCCCTCGACGTCCTTGCCCAGGCCGACGACCAGAGGGTGGCGCTCGGCGAGGGCGGCCGCGCTGCGCAGGATGTCACCCAGGGAGACGAGGTCTTTGTCGGTGTTGGGGATCTCCACGCCGATCGCGGACTTGCCGGGGATCGGCGACAGCAGGCGCACGTCGGCCGACTTCACGGCGTAGGCGATGTTCTTGGTCAGCCCGGTGACCTTCTCGACCTTGACGCCGGGAGCCACCTCGACCTCGTAGCGGGTCACTGTCGGGCCGCGGGTGAAGCCGGTCACGCTGGCGTTGATGTTGAAGTCGGCCAGCACCGTGTCGATCGCGGCGACGGTAACCTCGTTGGCCTTGGTGGAGGCACGCGGCGCGCTGCCCCGGCGCAGCAGGTCCAAGCTCGGCAGCACCCCCGGCGTCCCCGGCGTCCCGGCCGTCCCCGGGGCGGGAGCCTCGACGGTGAGCGAGGCGACGTCGGTGGCGGCGGGTGTGCCGGGGGCGGCGCCCAGGACCGGGGTGTCGTAGGGGCCGCGCTCGCCGATCAGGTCGGGGTCGACCTCGACCAGACGGCGCGAGGTGACCGCGTCGACCGCGTCGTCCTGGTCGACGTCCTGGCCGTCCGCGGCGTCCGCGCTGTCGCCGTGGTCGGCGCGGCCGGGGCCGTCGGTGTCATCGGTGGCGTAGCGCGGGTTGTCCGACCGCGGGCCCCGGGTCCCGGCGGTGCGGCGGGTGCGCAGGCCGGCCAGGCGGGCGGGGAGCTGGCGGACCGGGGTCTGGGTGGCCACCAGCAGCCCCCAGGCGGCGAGCACGACCAGCAGCACGAGGCTCGCCGGGACGGGAAGCAGCAGCGCCAGGGGGGAGGCAACGGCGTAGCCGATCACTCCGCCTGCGGTCATCGCCTCGGCGCCCGGCCCGTTCAGAACCTGGACGATGCCCGCAACACCCGTGGTGGTCGCGATCGAGCCGAGCATCAGTCGCACCAGGGTGAGTTCGGAGTCGCCGCCGCGCAGCAGCCGCCAGGCCAGCGCGGCGAACGCCAGCGGGGCGGCGACGAGCAGGGAGCCGATCAGGGCGCGGGCGGCGATCTCGATCAGGTCGACGACGATGCCGCCGACGAGGTTCCAGGCCGGTAGCGCCACCACCACGGCGGCCAGGGCGCTGGCCAGGCCCAGGCCGTCGCGCTGGTAGGCGGCTCCCAGGTCGGCCGAGCCGGTCGGGCCGGTCGGGCCGGTGCCCAGGGCGCGGATGCTCTTGCCGGTGCCGCGGGCCAGCCACCTCCAGGCGACGCTCACCGCGATCCCGGCCAGGCCGAGCAGCGGGCCGCTGCGAACGGTGCGAGCACGGCGGCGGATGGTGGCCGGGCCTTTTCGGGCGGCGGGTTTACGGGATCGGGTGGCCATGGTTCCTCTTCTCCGTACGGGGTGGTGGTGACGGTGGGTTACTGTGCGCTCGATGTGTGCTCACTTTTGGTGACTGTGCGTTTACTCTTCGCGCTTGTGCGGGACATGTGCGGGGCCCGGCGCTGGGCGTGCGGTTACTCTGCGTTGATGTGCGGGGGGTGTGCGGACCCTGTGCGGCGGGGTGTGCGGGGCATGTGCGCAGCCATGTGCGGGGGCCGCACACCCCCTTCGGCCCTATAGAAAAAGCGGCCCGCCGCACACCGCACACCGGGGGTTCGCTGTCGGTGACTTTGCCTGAGGCGGGCCGGGCGCTCGCGCAGCGTGCACGCGCTCACACGCCCGGCCCGCCTCACGGCGAGTGAGGCGCGTCGGGGGCCGGGGAGGGGATCAGGTTCCAGCCGTCGGCCTCGGGCCGGGCCACCAGGTGCCCCTCCTGCTGCCAGCGGGCGACCTGCGCGTACAGGAACCGGCGTCCCCGCTGCACGCCGGCCAGCAACTCGGCCAGGTCGGCGGTGTGCACCCGGTCACGGCCCTCGCGGCGCCAGCCCTCCAGCGCCTCGTCCCAGATCTGACGAGCTTGCTCCTCCGACGGCGGCGCCTGCTCGTCGTCGCTGTCGTCGTCGAGGTTGTCGGGGTCGTCGGTCGTCACGGTGACGCCGCTGATGACGTCGGTGGCGTCGACGTCGGCCAGGTCCGCAGGTCGGGCGTCGGCGCCCAGGTCGCGGCGCCGGGCCTCGGCGAGGGCCTCACGCATCGCCTCGCGCTCAACGGTGTTGTCCTGCTCGTTCATCGCGCCGGTCGTCTCGTCAGCCATCTCGGCCTCCTTTGGTGATCTTGGTGGTGCGGGTCGTGGCAGGTGCTGGTGCGGTCGGCTACCGGCGGGCGGCGCTCTCCAGCGGGGAGGCGATCAGGTCCCAGCCGTCGGCGTTGTCGCGGGGGGAGATGCAGCCCAGTCCCTGCCAGCGGTCGCGCTGGCGATACAGGAAGCGCCGGTCCCGGCGCACCGTGCCGAGCAGGTCGACCAGGTCGGCGGTGCGCACGTGGGTGCGGCCCTCGCGGTACCAGCCGTCCAGCGCCTGGTCCCAGACGCGCTGGGCCTCCTCGGGAGACAGCGGCGCCTGCGACTCGGTGTCCTCGGTGTCGTCCTCGTCGCCGTCGTCGGTGCCGGTGGTGACGATGACGCCGCTGATGACCTCCTCGGCGTCGACGTCGGCCAGGTCCTCGGGCCGGGCGTCCTCGCCCAGGTGGTAGCGGCGCGAGTCGCGCAGCGCCTGGCGCATCGCCTCGCGCTCCTCGGCGATCTCCTCCTCGGCCATCGCGGCCATCTCCTGCTCCTCGTCCCCGGTCGCGCTGGCGGGCCGCCGGGTCGACGGCGGCGCCGCAGGCGCTACAGGAGCGCTGGAGGCGCCCGTGAGGGTTACCGCACCCCGGAAAGCCGGATTGGCGCTCTCAGAGCCACTCAGGCCGCCCAGCGGGTAGCGGGTGCGGTTGGCGAACAGCTCTCCGAACAGCTGCTCGGTGACGGGGTCCATCGGATCGCGGTAAGCGGCCCCGGCCGCGACGACCTCGGCCAGCTGCTCGGTGGTGGGTTCGTAGATGCGCAGCATCGAGCCCCACCGGTTGGTCGGGATGCTCATGCCGGCCACGTAGCAGTAGCCGGGCTTGTTCGATCCCCAGTACTGCAGGTTCTTGCCCAGCGCCTCCAGTGCGTCCTTGGGCAGGATCTGCTCGGCCTGGTCGTAGTTTTCGACGCCGAACATGATGGCCGCGCCGTGGTTGGAGCGGGCGTCGGTGGAGGCGTGGCGGTAGTTCCAGTGCTGGGTGCTGCTGACGAAGAAGATGCCGGCCGAGCGGGCGTCGGCGACCAGGTCGGAGTACAGGGTCTGGAAGCGGCGGAACTCCTTGGACTCCTCGACCCAGATCTCCAGCATGTTCAGGCTGGAATCGGGCGACCAGCGCTTCAGGTCCTCGCTGGCCAGGTGGTTGGTGCGGCCCTTGATGACGTGCTTGAGGCGGTGCAGGAACAGCCGCGCCTCCTCATCCTCGATGATCAGCCAGGTCAGGCCGGGGGTGAACACCCCGAAGGTCTGCAGGCCCTTGGACAGGTCGATACCGATGATGTTCAGGCGGCGCTTGACCATCTGTGAGCCCAGGAAGGTCTGGGCGCCGGTGCTCTTCCCGGAGCCGGTGACGCCGCCGATCTTGAGGTGCTTGATGTCGGGGGCGCGCTTGTCGCGGCTGTAGTCGCCGACGATCTGCACCT
The DNA here is from genome assembly GCF_040640155.1 of Streptosporangium sp. NPDC023615. Lineage (NCBI taxonomy): Bacteria > Bacillati > Actinomycetota > Actinomycetes > Streptosporangiales > Streptosporangiaceae > Streptosporangium > Streptosporangium sp. NPDC023615. The sequence continues at coordinate 63,499 of NZ_JBFABE010000043.1, read as the reverse complement.
CACACACGCCGGTCTGGTACTCGCCGATCGCGAACGGGTCGCAAGGCAGCGAGCCCAGCTGCAGGCCGGCCAGGCCAGGCCAGTCCAGGCCGTGCTTGAGGTTGTCGCGGGTGGCGATCTCGATGACGCCGCGGCCGTCTTCGTCCAGGTCGACGGCCAGGTTCGTGCTGCCGGGCACCGCCCGGCTCGCAGCCGAGATCATCGGCATCAGGGCGCGGGCGTTCTCCAAGGTGCCGCCGGGCAGCGTCTCGACCTTGGCTCGCACCACGCCGCGCTCGTCGACGGTCGGGGTGGCGAACTGCACCCGGGCCTGCTTGATGGCCTCCAGCAGCGGGTTGCCCGCGCTGTCGGTGGCCGGGGTGGCGCCGGCGTACTTGGTGCCGCGCCAGATGACCCACAGCACCCACACGATCAGGCTGCACAGGATGTAGGCGGGCCAGATCGCGGCCATGCCCACCACCAGGCCGAGCACCAGGGCGCCGGTGGCCAGGGAGCCGGTGACGACCATCAGGATGCGCAGCAGCAGCCGCGGCCCGGCCGACATGTGGGCGAAGAAGGTGATCAGGCCGCCGATCAGCAGCAGGGCGATGCTCAGCAGCGGCGTCCAGACCGGGTCACCGCCCCACTTGGCGTGGGCAAGAACGATGAGCGCGGCGAAGAGCGCGCACCCGATGCCCGGGGTGACCAGCGGCAAGCCGTGCACCAGCAGCCACCCGCCGCCCATCCGGCTAGCGGGGTCGACGCTTTCCACGTGCACCACCTGCTGCGTGGTGGCCGGCTTGGTCTTGTTGCGTCCCATCACGCACCGTCCTTCGTCTCGTAGCGGCCCTGCCGCTTGGCGCCGGAGCCGGCGCCGGTGGTCTTGTTGGTCTGCTGCTCGGCGAGCATGTACTCGGCGTGCACCGCCGACATCCGCACCACCGCCTTGGCCGCCTCCAGGAAGGCCTCGGCGGCGTTGTTGCCGTGTCCGCGCAATCGCGAGGCCAGGAAGATGCGCTGCAGCCAGCCCACCCGGCGCCCATCAGGAGCGGTGCGGTGGCGCAGCCAGGCCGCGGCCTGGCGCGAGTCCTCCGACATGGTCAGCGAGATGCTCAGCAGCATCGCCCGGAGGTTTTCCTGGTAGTCGCGAAAGGTCTGGTGGGATCGCACCAGGTCGCTGTCACAGAAGTCGTTGGCGGCTTCCACGAGATCGATCTGCTTGGACATCGGCTACCTCACATGCCTGGTGGTGGCGCTGGTCAGCGGGGTGGAACGGCTACTTGGGGGTGGAGGCCTTTTCGGCGCCGAGGTACTCGGCGTGGACGCCGGCCATCTTCTGCACGCTGCTGACGGCCTCCAGCAGCGCATCGGCGACGTTGCGGCTGTGGGCCCTGGTGCGCCGCGACAGCGCGACCCGCTCCAGCAACGGCACCCGCTTGCCCTTCTTGGGCTTGTGGTGGCGCAGCCAGGTCGAGGCGATCTCACCGTCCTGGACCACCATCAGCGCCAGGGTCCAGGCCATCTGCTGGACGGTGTAGAGGTGGTTTTCGAACGCCTCGTGCGAGGTGATGATCTCGGCCGTCTCGAAGCGCACCATCTGGGTGCCCAGGTCATCGCTGCGGTTGCTCACAGGTCCTCCTCGTGGATCACCGCATGCAGCAGATGGCGTGCGGTCTGCTCGGTGGTGGTGCAGGCGATGAAGGTGCCATCGGCCAGGACCTGCACCGTGGTGGTCTCGGCCGCCGAGCGGGCCCAGGAGCGCACCACGGCGCGCAGCCGGCCGCGCAGGCTGCTCTCCTCGGCCAGCGCGAACGCGATCAGCACCGCGGCCACCGCCAGCAGCCCGACCGCGACGGCGTGCGCGGCCCGCTCGGGCCAGCCCGGCGCGAACGCCGCGGCCAGCCAGCCGACGAGGGCGCTCACCGGCCGTCCTCCTGCGCGTGACGGCCGCCGGCGCGCTCGCCGGGGGCGTGTGCGGCCGTGTGCGGGGCATGTGCGGTGATCTTGTGCGGGGGGTGTGCGGGGCCGCTGACCTGCTGTGCGGCCGTGTGCGGGCCGGGGTGGGCGCCGGTGATGACCGGCCAGTCCAGGCGGCACCAGGCGGCGCGGCAGGCCTCGGTGACGGTTACCTCGTAGGCGTCGGCGAGCTCGCGCACCAGGACCAGGCCGCGCTGGTACTCCCCCTCCCCGCGGGAGGCCGGCACCAGGGCCGGGCCCTGGTCGGTGCAGGTCAGCGCGACCGTTCCCGCCTCCGGGGTCGAGCCGGGCTCGACCTCGGCGCGAACAGTGAACCGGCCGTTCGCCGCGCCGGATGCGGAGTGGAGCACGGCGTTGGTGGCCAGCTCCGACACCACCACGGCGACGTCATCGGCCCGCGGGCACCCGGCGGGCAGGCAGCTCAGCGTCCAGGAGCGCACCTCGGCGACCCGGTCGGGGGCGCCGGGGAAGGCGCGCTCGTAGGCGAGGGTGACGATGACGGCCATCACGCCACCTCCCCGCAGGTCAGCACCGACAGGGGCGGCAAGGCGGGGGCAGCGCACGCCGCGAGCAGCACCACCGGGCGCGCCCCGGCCGGCGGGAGCTGGCCGTGCGCGGACAGCGCGTGCCGCAGGTGCACCAGCGGGTCGATCTCGCCCAGCTGCGCGGCCGCCACCGTGGCGCGGGCCGCGGCCAGCAGCTCGGCGTACTCGGCCACCATGAGGGCCAGCTCCTGGCGGGTCATCGCGTTGTTCCTGGTCAGGACGGTGCTCATGGTGGTGCTCATGAGGTCACCTCGCCCAGGATCGTGGCGATCGCGGCATCGACGTCGACCTGCTCGCGGCCGTGCGGCACGAGCCGGAAGGTCTGGTCGACGAAGTCGACGACCAGCTCGCGGACCGCGTAGAGCAGGAAGGGGTAGCCCGACGCGGGGGTCAGGGTGATGGCCAGGTAGAGGTCGCCGAGCTCCTCGTGCGGGGCCACCAGCACATCTCCCTGCCCGGCTGGGGCGCGCAGGCCCTCGGCGAGCAGGTCTCGGGCGAAGATGTACTCGGCGGTGACGGTGCGGCCGCAGGTGAACAGCAGGGCGACCGCGTGCGGGTCCGCGGCGCTGTAGGTCAGCACCGCCGACAGCGGAGTCTTGGGGCTGTCGGCCGGCCACAGACGCACGTCGTAGATCACCTGGGGCTTCATGCCGACACCTCCATGCGGATCTCGTCGCGCAGGGTCTGCGCCGTCTTGGGCGCGCAGCGCAGGATCTTGCGGATCCCCTCGGCGGTGGCCTCCTGAGGATCGATGAGCCCGGCCCCGATCGCGGCGCGCAGCGCGGTGCGGTGCGCCTCGATCGATCGACGCGGCGCACTCGGATACTCCGGATCGATCGGGTCCAGCAGCGACTCCGACTCGATCGAGGCCTCGATCGATCGGGACTCGATCGACCCGTCGATCGAGGGGCGAGGTGCGGTGATCGAGTCCGGGCCGCTCGATCGAGGCGCCTCGATCGAGGCCGAGGACGATGCCTTCCGCGGCCGCGCCGGGACTCGATCGATCGATGCCGCCTCGATCGACGCAAGACGATCGGCCTGCACTGGCGGGCGGTCGATCGAGGGGAACGCGATCGATCGGGCCACGTCCTGGCGCTGCGCGGAGAAGGCCTTGAGGCGGGCCATCGCCTCCTCGCCCTCGGCGGACTGCTGCGCGGTGGAGGCGCCGGGGCGGACGATCGATCCGTCGACGATGACGAGCCGGCCGTCCTTGGCGGCGGCTCGATCGGCCTTCTTCTCATACGACACGATCGAGCGGGCGAGCTTGCGATCCCGGCGCGAGGAGGACGGGCCGACGCCGAAACGGTCGATCCACGCCGCCGTCCAGGCCTCCTCGATCGAGCAGCTCTCACCGCGCGAGGCGCGGATCGAGGCGGCCGACCACGACAGCCGCGGGTAGCGCAGCCGCCGCCAGGCCGCCCGGCGAATCTCCGCCGCGCTGCGCCTGGTGGTGGTCTGCTGGGTCAGCGACGCGGTCAGCTCCCACAAGGCGATACCCAGCAAGGAGGCCAGCGCGAGGATCACCCCGACCTGCAGGCCGTCGTCGCCGTTGGCGTGGATGCCGTGCCAAAGATTCATGCCGGCCGCGATGCCCGCCAGCATCCAGGTCGCGGCCCGGTAGCGGCCGATCGGCAGCTTCGCCATGATCGCGCGATGAACCAGGAAGGCCAGGTACCACACCCCGCCCTCCAGGGCGATCGGCAAGGCCGGCGCCATGAAGCCCAGGTGCATCACATCGGTGGCGAACTCCAGCTGGCCGCGCCAGGCGATCGCGATCGGCGCCCCCATCGCCACAGCGCCCACGATGACCGGAGCCCGCTCGGCCACCGCGGCGGCCAAGGCACCGGCGCCACGACGAGCCGCGGCGCGGCGGGCGGCCCGGTCACGCCGGGACTGCTCACGCCGCTCCTTGCGCGCGGCGGCCTTGGTGCGGGCCCGCTCATCACGGTGCTGCCGCTCGTCTTGGGCGTGCTGGCGATCCAGCAGGCGGCGCTCACGCTCCAAGGCGATCGCGGTCTGCGCCCGGGTGGCCTCGGCCTCGGCGCGGGCCCGCTCGGCCTCAGCGCCGGCCACCGCGCGCTGCGCCCGCGGGTCGTAGAAGGTGCCGCTCATGAGCCGCTCACCGCCTCAACGGCGGCCGGGGCCGCCAGGGCGACTAGGGCGTTGGGTTCGGCGGAGTAGAACACCACGTTGCTGCCCTGCATGTCCTCGGGCGCCTTCTGCAGCATCCAGTCGAACAGCGCGGCCCGGGTGGACTGCGGGGAAGCGGTGACCGTCTGGTACATCGTCAGCTGCTTCATGCCAGAACCGGTCACCTTGGCCAGAGTCATCACGACGAAGACCTGCATCAGATGCTCACCGCCCCGGCGGCCCCGGCGGCCCCGACGGCCTCGACGGCCTCGGCCCAGGCGAGCAGCAGGTCGGCGAAGACGCCGGAGAGCTCGATGACCAGCGGCGGGGTGCCACTCCCGGAAAGCCATGCCCGCCGGTCGGCCTCGCGCTCGCCGATGAGCGTGAACAGCTCACCCAGGGTGGGGATAGGGCGCAGGTGGATCTGCAGGTCGTGCTCGCGCTCGACGTCGGCCAGGACCTGCTCGACCGGGCGCACCCCGTAGATGTCCAGGACGTCCCCGGCCGGAGTGATCACCGCGACGTGCGCCCAGCGCCACGGCGGCCCGGGGACCTCCAGCAGGGCCAGCGGCCAGCCGGTGCGCCAGTGCAGCGCGCGGGCCAGCACGGCACAAGAGCTGTAGGCGTACAGCTCGATCGCGGCCTCGTCGACCACACCGGGCCGTACGGTCAGCCGCTCGTGACCGTGGAAGGTCGGCCGCTCGTAGGAGACCTCAAGGCGGACATCGGCCAGCGGACCCTCGCCGGCCATCGCGGCCAGCGTCGGGTAGCGAAGGCGGTAGGAGGTGACCATCAGACGCTCACCGCCTGGAGGGCGTCGGCCTCGGCGGCCTCGGTGGCGGCCATTTCGGCCTCGACGTCGGCGGGGTGGAAGCGGTGGCGGCCACCGGGGGTGCGAGTCGACTTGAGCTTGCCGTTCTTGGCCCAGTCGATGACCGTGGTGGGCTCGACGCCGAAGAGGCGCGCCACCTCACGGGGGGTCATCAGCCGTTCCCGGAGTCGAAGACGCTCGGTAGGCTCTTTGATCACGGGTCGTTCCTCCCTGCTGGCAAGTGGAGAGACAGGCGGCCCTGTGCGGCCTCGGCGCTCGAATCGCCGGGGCCGCTTTGCTTTCCCGAATCGGACATTTACGGGGTATCGCGGGGCCTATAGGGCGTTAGGCGGTACGTACCGCCTAACCCCTTGAGTAGACGATGCATGCCCGCCTCTTGTCAAGTAGGCGGTACCTAGTCGATAGAGTGGCGCCATGAGCATCACCCCGAACCGGAGCAAATTTCGGCAGGTCGCTGACGCGATACGCGCGGCCGTCCAACGCGGCGACCACCCCAGAGGGGAAGCCCTGCCGAAAGAGGAAGAGCTGGCAGAGCAGTTGGGCGTCTCCCGGGCTACGGTCAACGACGCCATTCGGGTTTTGGTCGCCGAAGGACTTGTGCGCATCCATCGCGGCAAGGGGATGTTCGTCACCGAACTGCCGCCCATTGTTCGCGACGCTGCCGTCCGGCACAGCCGAGCTCATCGTGAACGTGGCGGTAGCCGTGGCTCCTTGGCAACCGAACTTGCCGAGTTGGGGTACCGGTTGCGCTCGGACAACTCGGTCGGTCCGGGGCGGCCGCCGGACGTTGTCGCTGAAGTGCTTGGCGTTGACGCCGGAACCGACAGTGTGATTGTGCGAGCCCGGCACATGTTTGCTGACGACATACCGATCCAGATCGCCACCAGCTACATCCCGCTGAGCATCGGCGCCGATACTCCGATCGCGGAACTCGACTCTGGCGTGGGCGGAATCAGCAGCCGGCTGGCCGAACTCGGACACGCCCAGGTCGAGATCGAGGAGCGCATCACCGTGCGCCCACCAGCGCCCGAGGAGGCCGGCTTCCTGAAGATGAGCGAGGACCAGCGGGTCTACGAGATCTTGCACATCGGCTGGACTGGCGACGACCGACCGGTCAAGGCGACGGTGTACGTGATGCCCACTCACCAGTGGTCGTTGCGGTACAGGTATCCCGCCGAGCCCTTGGCCTAGACCATGGTCCACGGACTTCTTCACGACTGTTCCTCCCGTCGGTAAGCCGGAGAGGCGTGCGGCCCCAGCGCTCGAATCGCTGGGGCCGCACGCGTTCCCGAACCGGACATTGGCAGGGGATCGCAGGGGCACTAGGATTTGTTCAAACAATTGGAATGTTGCCCACAAGATCCCCTGACTGTCAATATGTTCAAACAAATACTCTAGAAGGAGGGAGGGGATCATGGTTGGGGCAGCGCGATACAAGAAAATCGCCGATGACCTGCGACGACGCCTCCAAAGTGGCGAGTGGCAACCTGGCGAGACCATCCCTCGCATGGCCGATCTGGCTGCCCACTACGGGGCAGCGCGAGGGTCTGTCGCGGCCGCCGTCCACGAGCTTGAAACCGAGGGCTTGCTGGTATCCACCCCGCGGCGGGGGACCACGGTCCGGCAGGGCACGATGCGGCTGCGCAGGCCGCGGGGCAACCTGGTGAAGCGGAATCTCGCCACCGACAACCCTGGCTACTCGTTCCCATCAGCGTCCGGACAGGAGGTATGGAAGCACCACGTCCCGCCGGTCGCAGGCCCTGAACCGCTCACCGACTCGCGCATCGCGAAGCTGCTAGGAGTCCCGGTAGGCGCAGAGGTGATGCGCCGGTTCCGGGTCACCGGCCCCGAATCGGAGCCTCCATTCCAGATCAACATCTCGTGGATCCATCCGCGCGGTGTCGCTGACGCGGCAGAGGTCGCCACTCAAGCTCCCGGCCCCGGGGACTGGCTGTATCGACTGGAGAAGGCGGGACACTGGCCGATCAGCTGGATGGAGATCCACCGGGCCAGGATGCCCACCAAGGACGAAGCCGGCCTGTTGAAGATCCCGGACACCCTGCCCGTCCTGGAGATCGTGCGCATCGGCACGTCGGGACGCGACGGCCAGCCAATAGAGGTGACGGAGTACATCGTGGCCAGCGACCGGGTCGAGACCGTGCACGTTCTGCACCGCGATGAATCCGCCCAAGATCCTTGGCCCGACGACACCGAGACGGACAGGTGAGCGGCTATGACTGTCATCGTTGAAGCAGCGGCCCGCACTCATGTCGGGCTCGTGCGCCGACGTAACGAGGACGCCTTTTATGCAGGTCAGTCCTTGTTCGCGGTCGCTGACGGTCTCGGCGGCCGTGTTGCTGGCGACATCGCCAGCGCCGCCGCGATCGAGGCCGTGCGACCTCACGACCAGCAGAACAGGCTGACCGGCCCGACCGACCTGTTCGCCGTCCTGGGCCAAGCGGTCTACGACGCCAACCAGGCCCTGCGCCGCACGATAGAAGCCGACCCCGGCCTGGAGGGCATGGGCACCACGCTGGTGGCGATGCTGTGGTCCGGATCGACGGCCGTCATGGCGAACGTCGGCGACTCCCGCGCGTACCTGCTGCGCGGCGCTGACGCCCGCGAGACTGCTGAGCTCGTCCAGATCACCGAGGACCACACCTACGGGAACCTGGTGGCGGATGCCGGCAGCGTGCCGAACCTGCCCGGCCGCATCGCCCGCTTCCTGGACGGCCGGACCGATGGCCGCTCCCCCGACCTCACCGTCCGGGAGCTCCGATCCGGTGATCGGATCCTGTTGTGCTCGGACGGGCTGAGCTCGTTCGTGCCCCACGAACTCATCCAAGACGCCCTACGGTCGTCGACTTCTCCGGACGAAGTCGCCGATTACCTCATCAAGCTAGCCATCGACCAGGGCGGTCACGACAACGTCACCGTGATCGTCATCGATGTACGAAACGGTCTGGATTGACATATCAACCTCGAACGTGGGGTCCACCAGTCTCCATTAGAGGACCTTGCTGATGTTCGAGAATGAGGAGGCCCTGGTCTTGTGGCCAAGGCCTCCAGTTTTCACTACAGCGTCTTCTTCTCGATCTCGTCGAGTAAGACGCGCAACTCGGCGACCACCTTCTTGACCTCGTCAGGGTCTTCGCTGGCGGCGGTCTGGGCAAGGTCCCGCTTCACGACTCGCTGGAGGATCGCACGGAGCTTTCCGGCCTCCGCGGCGAAGGTCGTAGTTGGTTTGTGCGAGGTGGCAAGCTGATCGAGATAGCCCTTGGCGCGAGCGGTTTGCTCAAGAGCGGCAGCGGACCGTTTGCCAGGAGTCGCGTCCCATACCTCGAACAGGGCTTCCTCGCCGTGCTTCTCCCAGACGGGTCGCAATGCGGTCGCCTGCCCCTCGTTCACATCGCGATCGACACCATGGCGGGACAGGGCTTCCAGCACGGGGATATCAGCGATGACCCGGGAGACGTAGGTGGGGTGCCACTGGTGCTCAGCCCGGATGTAGCTAGTGAAGGACGAGTAGCCCTTCTCGAGAAACCGCTCGTAGTCGCGGATCACAACCAGGGCGCGGCCGACGCCGAGGAGCCACTGTGTAGTGAGAGCGACGATGTGCTGCTCGCAGTCCTCCAGGGTCGGTATGACGCCAGCGGCCAGTTTGCGGGTGAACGGATCGGCGGCCGAAGCGATGACAAATTTGTCATCGACGGAGGCGAGAACCCCGGCTTCTGTTTGTTCTAAACCAGTGGCCTCGCCAGCGTTGGCCGGGGAGGACTGAACTGGCACGGGTGGCGCCGCCTGATCTTGTCCGTCGCGGAACAGATCATCTATCAGGCCAGCAGTGTCCGAGAGGGTCGACCCCAGGTTGAACGTCTTAGGGTTCCCGCTCATGCAGTCCTCCTCTCGACAAGCGCGGCCCCGAGGAATTGATAGTCAAGTCGTACGGTGGCCTCAGGTGCGTACTCGTGCAGCGGCTTCAGGATGTGAGGCAGAGGTGCCTCTCGCGCGGCGGTCGACGAGCGCACCCCCATCACCAGCGCTTCGGGAAAGTCCCTACACATGAGGTCGAACATCGCTCGGGTGAGGTTGGTCTTCAGTACTTCAGCCAGGAGAACAGCACGGCGGTTCAGCTTCGGTTGGACCCGCTTGGTGAGCTCGATGGTCCGGTTCAAGCTGGTCATCGAGCGCATGTCGAGCCCGGACGCCTTGAGCGGAATGATCAGTTCAGGGCAGGCGATCATGCCCGCGACGGTCAACTTGCCGAGCGAGGGCCCACAATCGGCGATCTCCACGTCGAAGGTCTCGGTGCTGTTCTCGATGCCCCAGGCGACTCCCTGTTCGACGCCCACGATTTCGCTGTCGACTTCTGCCTGCTTGAGGCTCGTGTACGAGGGGACGATGGACAGATTCGGAACCGCCGTGGGATAGGTGACCTCATCCGGTGACGCTTCGCCCTTGAACATGTGGAGCAGGTTCCGGGGGGTGCCAGAAACACCGGTCTGGGGAGGCATCCAGGAGGTGGCGCTGCCCTCTTGAGGGTCAAGGTCCCAAATTCGCACCTTGAATCCCATGAGGGCGAGCTCACATGCCAAGCAGACCGTGGTGGTGGTCTTGCTGGTTCCGCCCTTCTGCATGATGCAGCAAAGCCGGCAGGGTGTCTTCAACGGGCTGAACAGGTCTGGGATGCGAGGCTGCAGCCATGTGGGCAGCTCGTCCAGAACCGGAGGAACAGGCAGAGCAAGGGTCATCTTGACCAGCTGCCAGCGTGGGGGTTCTGCATGATCGTCTCCTGCGAAAGAGTCCGCGCACCACACGGCACGCGCGCACCATCCTAGAGATACGGTGCGGAAAGTACGGGACAAAGCACGAGGGCCACCCCGTGGGGTGGCCCTCGTGGAACTCTTTCGCGCCTTCAGCATAGCGGGCGCCGTGCGGCGACGGTGCGGTGGTGAGTGTAGGGACTGACCTGGACCAACCTCGACGTGATTTGCCCCTCCTCTCCGAGCTAACCCACTCTGGACGCACCTGCCCTTGCCGGAGGGGCCGAGGGAGATCAAGTCGGGTCTGGCGGTGGGGGTTCGGTTACGGGGTTCGCGGGAGCTGTGCTGGTTTCGGCAGGGACACCCTGCCCCGGGCCCCGCGCTGGGTCGCTCGTCGATGAGCGGACCGAGAGGGTAATCATGACGACGACGATAGCCAGGACGACGGCAACACTAATTCCAGCCGCTTTCGCTGCGGTTCTGCGGGAGTGGCCACGCACACGGATTCGTCTACCGCTGGGCAGCGTGCGTATGTAGGACCGGACCCGACTTTTGCCCATTCCTGGACGGTATAGAGCCACCTAGGCGGCGACCAGGTCACGGTGGGGCAGGCTCTGCTGTCGCCTGGGTGAGCAGGCTCCAGCCCTCAACGGACTACCGAGCGGCGAGGGAACATCCCCGCGGGCGCAGGGCCAACGGTCTCGTCGGCATGCAGCTCCTCGCCGAGCGAGGACCATCCCCGCGGGTACGGGACCGACAAGTTGCGCTCACCGGCCACGCCGTCACGCTCGGAAGCATCCCCGCGGGTGCAGGGCCGACCTGGCCTGGGCGGCCATCGCGGAGTCGAACTGGGGACCATCCCTGCGGGTGCGGGGCCGACGTCCAGTCCGACCCGATCCAGGTCAAGGGGCTGGAGCCATCCCCACGGGTGCGCGGTCGACGTATTTGTGGGCCGTACTTGCGGGAGTCCGTGAGGACCATCCCTGTGGGCGCGGGGCCGACAACTCGGCCAGGAACTCATAGACCTCGCGGGCCGGACCATCCCCGCGGGCGCAGGGCCGACCGCATGGATCTTGCAACCTGCACGTATCAGGAGGGGCGATCCCCGTGGACACGGGGCCGGCGGCCTTGCGATCGGAACCATCGGAGCATCCCCGCGGGCGCGGGGCCGACGCTCGCAGGACGCCGGGCAGCTTCTCCCAGTGCGGACCATCCCCGCGAGCGCGAGGCCGACTACAGGTCGCAGTTCCCAGAGATGTCGTCGCCGGGACCAGCCCCGCGGGCGCGGGGCCGACAGTTCGGGCTGTGTGAAGGTCCCCCTGGCCAGAGGACCACCCCCGCGGGCGCGGGACCGACGCGGCGCGCGCCACATCACACAGGGCATCTCGGGGACCATCCCCGCGGGCGCGGGGCCGACTTGTACACCGACGCGTACAGCACGGTGGTGCCGGGATCATCCCCGCGGGCGCGGGGCCGACTCTGAGCATCCTGCCCTTGGCGGTGAACGCGGGGGACTATCCCTGCGGGCGCGAGGCCGACAACTCGATGCCGGTCCCGATGGCCGATGCCGACGGACCATCCCCGCGCCCGCGGGGCCGACCCCTCTCGTGATGAACCAGGAGGGCCTTCCGCAGGACCATTCCCGCGGGCGCGGGGCCGACAGCCGCTCGATGCGGTAGGCGATGACGTCGGGGGGGCCATCCCCGCGGGCGCGGGGCCGACGTTCGGTGCGTGTGTGCGCGGACATGGTGGCGGGAACCATTCCCGCAGGCGCGGGACCGACAGCCCTTAGCCGGATCGTCGCTGGCTTCCCGAGGGACCATCCCCGCGGGCGCGGGGCCGACGCTCAACTGCTGGCCCGCACTCAAGATCAAGGAGGACCATCCCCGCGGGCGCGGGGCCGACCAGCGGCCGACCCTGCGCGCCGATGAGGATCCGGGACCATCCCCGCAGGCGCGGGGCCGACTACTACAGGGACGTCAAGGTCATAGCGCAGCAGGGACCATCCCCGCGGGCGCGGGGCCGACACGGTCATGTTGATGTCGGCGGCCGTCATCGCCGGACCATCCCCGCGGGCGCGGGGCCGACGTACGCCTGCTTGGCCGCGGCAAGCCGGGTCGCGGACCATCCCCGCGGGCGCGGGGCCGACCTGCTCACCGAGGCTCCTCTCATTGACCGGGGGGAGCATCTCTGCGGGCGCGGGGCCGACGCCCTGGGCGTCCTGGCGCGAGCAGACCTGCCGGGAGCATCCCCGCGGGCGCGGGGCCGACTTTTGAGACAGGCATTCTCGGGGTTCCAAGAACGGAGCATCCCCGCGGGCGCGGGGCCGACAACCCGCCGTCGATCGCTGGGTACTCGTCCGCCGGACCATCCCCGCGGGCGCGGGGCCGACAAAATCGAGGCGAAATGGCTCGGTGACGACCTTGGACCATCCCCGCGGGCGCGGGGCCGACTGCCCGGGGCCTTGCCCTGCATGTCGCGACCCGGACCATCCCCGCGGGCGCGGGGCCGACGCCGATGGACGGGCGGCCCCGGTCGAACTCGACGGGACCATCCCCGCGGGCGCGGGGCCGACGCGGCACAGGCGGCCAGTACCACATCCCGAACCGGACCATCCCCGCGGGCGCGGGGCCGACGCGCGCGCGAGCTGGAGCGCGAACGTGGCGCCGGGACCATCCCCGCGGGCGCGGGGCCGACTCGGCCGCGTGCCATCACACGAACCTCAGCGTCGGACCATCCCCGCGGGCGCGGGGCCGACGCAACCACGTCGACGCAGTCGTCGTGCGTGCCGGGACCATCCCCGCGGGCGCGGGGCCGACGTGGTGCGCATGCTCGACAGCGGACAGCTGGCGGGACCATCCCCGCGGGCGCGGGGCCGACACCAGGTGCTTCATCGGCGGAGGCGGGCAGAAAGAATCAGTCCGTCGAAGTCGATGGGATACCAGCGGTCCTTTCCCGCTGTCCGTATGGCCCAGCCCTGTTCGTTGGCAGCGGGTTCGACCAGGACGGCCTGGCCGTCGCCGATGCGGGAGGCGAGCAGTTCCCAGATGCGGTCTCGGATGCGTTTGCTGGGGGTGCCGACGAAGACTCCGGCGTTGACCTCGACCATCCAGCGGGTGAGGTGGCCGCGTAGTCCTTCGGGGGCGGCGATGAGGACGATGACGGTCATGGGCCGCTCGCTGTGTGGCCGTCCGCAGGCCGCTCGGAGGTCTGTTCTTCGAGTTCCGGGCCGATGACCGCGATGTGTTCCTCGCCCATGACGGCGGGGATGAGCTGCTCGATCGTGGTGTCGGGGGAGGAGGTTTCGGCTCCTGCCCAGTTGACGCCTCCGGCGACGGTGCCGAGCTTTTCGTCCCACAGTTCGTTGACCTCGATGTCGGGGATGTCCACGCCGTCGGGGCTCAGCAGGGTTTTGAGGTCGCCGACGATACGGCCCAGGAGTTTGTCCTCGGCGATCCGGTCGCGCAGGCCCAGGCGCGCGTCGCGTTCCTCGGTCAGGCCTTTGGCGGCGAGGTCGAAGGCGAGCGGGATGGTGTATTCGGCCTTGTAGAGGTCGGCGATGTCCATGACGAAGGAGGTCGCTGCTCCGGTGTGGACGAAGCCGAGCCCGGGACTGGCGCCCAGGCCGACGATGACGGCGTGGCAGATGCCGTACAGGGCGGCGTTGGCGGCCGACAGCAGGCGGTTGAGGTCGTCGCCGGTGGCGTAGGCGTCGCCGGGGCGGTAGTCGCGGCCGGTCCATGCCACGCCGGTGCGGCGGGAGTGTGCCTGGTACTGCTTGCGGACGCGGGCGCCCTCGCGGCCGCGGAGCTGCTGCATGGTCATGGCCGAGACGTCCTCGCCGGGAAAACGCATCCCGTACATGGCGCGGGCCACACCCAGGCGCTCTTTGGGGCGGGTGACGAGCCAGGCCTGGCGGTGCAGCAGGCCCGATCCCCGGCTGGGGCCAAGACCTGAGGCGTACATGCGCACGCCTTGTTCGCCGACCCAGCACACCGCGGTGCCGGAGTCGGCGAGCAGGCGGATGGCGCCGTGGGTGACGCGGGTGCCGGGGCCGATGAGCATGACGGCGACCATCGCGGCCGGCACCCGCACGGTGTCGCGCTTGTTGATGATCACGACGGCGTTCTCGTCGCGGTCGAGGTGGCTGCGTTCGACGTAGACGCTGGAGACGCGATCGGTGATGCGGTGCAGGTCGTGCGGGTGGGCCTTCCACCAGATGTCGGCCATTACCTGCCCTGTCCCCGGCCGGGACCGCTCGAGGGCAGGGGCGGGGCGGGGAGCGGGGCGAGGGTGAGCAGGCCGCAGCCGTAGGACTTGGCGGGGCCGATACCGCCCAGCAGCCGCTCGGTGAACACCGTCGCATCCGTGATGCGCAGCCGGCCTTCGAACGTCGCGGTGCTCAAGACGACCCGGCTGGTGCCGTTCTTCTTGGTGAAGGAGCGGCGGCCCCGGGCGGTGATCCGCACCTCCTGGGCCGCGGAAACCTCGACGCCCTGGTGCGGGTCCAGACCGAGCGCTGGAGGGTCGGTGTGGGCGTCGGGGATCGCAAATCCCCATCGCTGGGTGCGGGTGAGGAACCAGGTGAGCTGGTGGGCGGCGGTGCGATGGCCGATGCGGAAGGAGCGCTGCCGTTCACCTGCCGCCTCCTTGGCCTTCTCGGTTTTCTCGGCTTGTTCGGTGCTGGGGCTGATCGGGGTGCGGGTGTTTTGGACGGGGTTGGCGGTGAGGCGGAAGGCGAACTCGCGGCCGACGGCGATCTGAGCGAGCAGCGGCGCGTAGTCGCGGACCGCGGCGTGCTCGCCGTCGGCGTCGGGCCAGCCGGCCTGTTCGATCAGGTGGGACCAGTCGGGCCGGGTCGGGGTGAGGGCGAACAGGAAGGGCCGGTGGGGGTTGTCGGCGTCCAGCCGCCACAAGATGCGCTCGTTGGCGGGGTCGTCGGGGATGGCGTGCATGACGGCGCCGTGCATCATGTGCGGGCTGGCCAGCAATAGCCGGCTTTTCTCCCGCAGCGGGTTGATCCGGATTCGAGACAGGTAGGTCATGGTGGTCACCAGCCCAGCAGGGCGAAGGGGTCGTGGCCGTCGGCGGCGGCATCGGGGTGGGGAAAGCCGGTCGGCAGGCTCACCCAGGTGTGGCGGATACGGCGGCTGACGAAGCGCCGGGTCCGGGGGGCGAAGGACTGCGGCACGTCGTTGAGGGAGTCGGGGCCGTCGGGGTCGTCCAGGGTCACGGGCAGGTCGACGGTGGCCGGGCGTGCCCGCCGGGTGCGGACGAGCAGGTCTTTCGCGCTCTGGCCGGCCTGCCAGGGCTCGGTGCGCAAGACCTCCTCCAGCGGCTCCTCGCGCACGGCCAGGAAGAGCGGCTGGGTGGGTACGCAAGAGCGCCGGCCCAAAGCCAGGGGGAAGGCGGGGTGGCGGACGGCCTCGGCCAAGGCCTGGACCAGCGGCGCGGGTCCCTGCAACGCGGCGAGGAAGATCGCGTCCTGCAGGTAGAAGCGCTGGGTGATGTGGGTGTGCTTGGCCGGCGAGGTGAGTTTCTGCACGCCCTTGGCCGACACCCCCGCCTGCGGGAGCGGTCGGCCGCGGTAGTCGCTGACGGTGTGGTAGTCGCGCAGCAAAGTGCCGGGCTGATCGACCCGCACGCCCATCCGCAGCTGCAGCAGCTCCCCCGGCGGCTCTTCACGGTCGCGGCCGGCCGCGGCGGCCAGCAGGCCGAGCACGCCGGACTTGGTGGGCTCGGGCCGGGTGTCGCGGCGGTTGAACACGCTGCGATCCCCCCACGACTGCAAGGGCCCGCCCAGGCGCAGCACCAGCGTCACCTGCCCGGCCTCGGCCTCGGCCTCGGTTCCGGTCTTGGGCGGGTTCATGCGCTCTGCTTGAGGAGCTCAACGAGCCTGCCGCGCAGGCCGGCGGTCAGCTCGGGGAAGGTCTGCTGCTCACCGAAGGCCGCACCGAGCCGGGTCGCGGTGTCGCTGCCGGAGGCGTAGGTGTGACAGACCGCGGCGTGCACGGGAGCGTCCCCCCACTGCGTGACGGCGCGCTCGTACTCATCAGCCAGCGACAGGGCTGAGAGCTCGGCGAGCCCTTCTTCGTGATCCTCGCGCTTGGTGACGGGCTTTTCGTAGGCGGAGACCAGGTTGACCGGCTGGTCGTCGCGGACCACGACCGCGACCAGGCTGGGCAGCGTGCGGTGGGCGAAGGAGTTTTGGTGCCCGGAGGGGATGGAGCGGGCGAAATGCTGGACGAAGGCCTCGACCGCGTCGAGGGCTGCGTCGGTGTCGCCGAGGTTGGCGGCCAGCTGGTGCAGGCCGACGGTGGCATAGCGATACAGGGTCGCGGAGTTGAAACCGATGGTGCCGATCATGCCGGCGCCGGTCTCTTCCTTGAGGTTCTCATCGTCGACGGCGGTGTAGTAGTCGAATTCCAGCTCCACCGCGTGCGTGGACAGGGCGTGGGCGACCTGGGTGGCGGCGTCGACGTTGAGGGAGGGGATGTCGGCGACCATGCGGCCGAACAGCGCCACGTCCATCGGGTGCCCGCTTTGGAGTTTCTGCGCCACCGGCAGCTCCTTGAGCGCGGCGACCAGCTGCTCATCGTCCAGCGCCGCGAGGTCGGTGGCCTGGCCTGCGATCAGGTCGACGATGTCCTCCAGCTGCCGGTAGCCGAAGAACAGCAGGTAGGCGGTGTCGCCGGCCTTCTTGCCCTCCTTGATGCCGAGCGGTTCCAGGAGCTTGGCCGCCAACCGGGCGCCGTGGTCGGCCTCCAGCCCGGTACGGGCGCTCACGCGCTTGGCCAGCTCGGCAACGATGCGCTTGGTGCGGGTGGCGTGGTCGTGTTCGGGGGCGTGCTGGGCGAAGGCGGTGCGGGTGGCGCGCTTCCACGCCTGGGAGGAGACCCGGGCGCGGCGGACCCCACCGAAATAGGCCTCCTTGGGGTTGCCCTGATCGTCGCGGTTGAGGTTGGCCGGCGGGACGGTCTGCACGATGTGCACGTCGATGAAAAGGCGCTTGTCCATGAAAAGGCTCCAGGGGGAAGACGGATCAGTCAGCGGGTCAGGAGGTGGTCGTGGTCGTGGTCGCGGTCGTCGAGCCGGCAGGCCCGTCATCGGCGGGTTTCTGTTCGTCGGGGCGAGACCACCGGTAGTAGTCCAGGCCCCAGCGGCGGCGGGCGCGCTGGCGGGTATCGGGCCGTTGCCAGGCGTAGATGTCAGCCATGAGCTGGTCGTAGTCGATCGGCTGGCCGATGGTGCGCAGCTGGGTGATCAGACCCCGCAGATGGGTGAGCAGAGCCGAGACCTGGGTGGCGCCGGCCGCGGCGTTCACCCGGCGATCGACGGCCTCCTGCGTGAACTTCCCGCTTTGGTGCAGGCGGCGCAGCGCCTGGCCCAGGCGAACCCCGGAGCGGTGCATCGGCTCAGAACGCGACTGCTGGTGCAGCCCATACAGGGCCAGCGCCGCATGCTCGGCCTTCTGCTCCTGCGACACCTGACCTCTGCGGGCGAGACGGTCGTCGACCGGGGAGCGGTAGTGCGGCCACAGGGCCGGCACGCTCCCGGCCTCGCGGCCGAGTCCCGCGCGCATCGCGGCCAGGTCTTCGCCAGGAGGGCGGCCCTCTTTCCTGCGCCAGGTCCCGTCCGCGGCGATGTAGCGGCTCCAGTAACGCGGCGGCCGGTCGTTTAAGGGGGGCATGTCGATTCTCACCTTCACAAGGTTCGGGCTGTCTCAGCGGCCGAAACGGTGTCCTGCAGGGGCGAGAGCGCGCCTTCCACGAGCGGCACGGCCTCGCCCGGGGAGTCGTCGGCGGCTGGTGCGCAGCGGGTCAGGATGGTGGCGAGCTGGCGGCGGAAGTTCTGCTCGGCGCCGGCCAGCCGGTAGGTGAACGTGCGACCGTTCTTCTCCACCGCGCGTCCGGCGAACGCGCTGTGCGCCGCGCCGGCCAGGACCTTTTCCGCGACCTCCCAGGTGCGGTCCCGGGCGAGCTTCTCCCAGGCATCGCGGCCCCGCTCCAGCACCTCCGGGTCGTCGGCGCTTGCTCGGACGCCGATCAGGAAGCGGCGCACCAGCGCATCCAGCGCGTGCAGCACGAACTCACCGGGACGCTGGCCCTTGTCCCAAGGGATGGGATCGGCCCCCGCGGCCCGGCGCAGATCGGCCGAAAGGTTGTTCACCGCACGAGCCAGGCCTTCGGCCTGCTCGGCGACCTCCAGCACCACCCCGTAGACGTCCTCATCCGCCCGCAAGGCCGCGACGGGCAGCGGGATCGCATCGAAGACGATGTCCTCCACGACCGCGGACTGGGTGCCGTAGGTGATGGCAATCGTCTCCACCCGCAGCGGGTAATCGAAGGCGAGCAGCCCTTCGGCTTGAACGCCGGCGAGCTGGCGCAACAACACCGAGGTCTCGACATCGCCGCCCTCTTGGCGCTCTGCGGCCAGCAAAGCCTCCAACCCCCGCCAGGCGGCCTTACCCGGGGTGTGCCTTCGCGGCTTTCGGAACGTTCCACCCCCTTTGGGAGCCTTGGAGAAGCTCCAGGTGGTGTGCGGCTCCCACTCCGGGACCTCTCGCAGACGATCACCGGCGCACAAAACGACACGGCAGACCCGCACACCACCGCCGACGTCGTCAGAGTCATTGGTGTCGTCGGTGTCTTCGGCGATCAGGCGGATACGCCGCGACTGCCAGGTCCACAGATCCAGCAGGCCGGTGGCGGCCCGCACCTGCCAGCGCGCGGTGAGCGGCTCGCGCCGCCAGTGCGGGAGATCGTCCTCGGGCTGGGTGCCGAAGGGGATGTTGAGCAGCAACGTCTCATACAGGCTGCGCCCGGACGGGAGGACCACGCCCAGCGACCCCAGGGGGCCGGTCGGGTTGCCCATCGTCTTGCCCGCTTTGACCTGCGGGTCGTCGGCGGCGCCGGATTTGATCGCGGCGGTGTCCCAGCAGTGCGCGTGCAGCAGCCACCGGGCCGCCTGAGCCGGGCTCAGCGGCAACGGATCGCCCTCGGTGCGGGCGGCGAACAGCGGCACGTTGTTACCCGCGGCCGCCGTGACGACCAGCAACGCCGACCCCTTGGTCTCGTTCTTAGCCGTATGCAGACCCCCTACCTGGGCGAAGGGAGCATGGGCGTCGAAGAGGTCAAAGCGCGCCCGGTGCTCATCGAGGTAGGCGCCCAGGGTGTCCTGCTCGGAGTCGGTGAAGCCGCCGGCGGTGAACCTGCGCGCCCACTCCTGCCGGTCAGGTGGGCGGCCCAGCGCGTCCATCACCACCGGCAGGAGAACCTGCCGCAGCAGCGCCGGGGCGTGCGTGGGCAGATCAACCGTGAGGGAGTCGAACTCCGAGGCGCCAAGCAGCGCCTGACGAAGGGAGAACTCCCCGACAGCTGTCTCGCCCTTAGGGCGTAAAGGCAACCATGGTGAATCAATCAGGTCATACATGGACATGAGGAATCCTCGAATTAGCCATGTCTAGGAATTTCTTGGAAGAACAAAGAGTGTCAGATGACGCGCCCGTTTGAGGCGGAAATGCTTAGAGTGATTCCGCCCCGCAACGTTGGAAGCGAAAGAAGGAAGACGGCGGGGATGGCTCGTGGCCGTGTCTCGAACACCTTCTCGGCCCCGCATCCGCGGGGATACCAAAGCCGGTGCGGGCCTTTCGCCGCCACACCACCCTTCGGGCTTTATCGAAGCACGCACGACCTGAATTGATTTCACGTTTTTCGTCTGCCTCGCCGCTGCGGGCCACCGTTCACGATCAAGCCGAGACGCTCGTCGTAGCGCAGCGTGTACTCACCCACCGCCCCGACCGGGCCGGCCAGTCCGGCCATCCCGCCCGCGCTGATTGCGCTGGTCAGGGGGGTTGCAGTGTCACCGTTGTCGTTCAGCACGACGGCGCGGGTGTGCTTGAGCCAGGGGTGATCGCGCCATCCCTCCAGCGGCGCCAGGTCACGCTCGGCCGCCTCGGTGAGCGAGGACGGCAGCCGCACCGTCGCCCCCAGCGTCTCCTCCAGCACCTCATCGGCCAACACCTCGCCGTGCACGCCGAGCCATCTGCCGCCCAGCGTGCGGTAGCCGCGACCGTCGTGGCGCACCAGCACGACCTCCACGCTGGGCTCACCGTCACGGACGAGCGCCTGCAGCTTCCCTTCCGTGACGCGGCCATGTCCCGCGCCGTAGTGCAACCCCTCCAGTGTCGGGTGGGTGTGCTCGTTACGCCGGGTGAGCAGGTACTTCTCCGCGTTCTCGGCCCGCTCGCTCTGCTCGGCCCGCCAATCGGCGTACGCCTGCTGGTGCGCATCGGCCCAGCCGTCCGGCACGACGCCGGGCGCGTGACCGTAGACCTGCCCCACCAGGTGCGGCACGTCTCCGGGCACCGACCAGTGGCCGCCGTCGGCCTGGCAGACCAGCGCGGCGGTGCGCAGCAACAGGTAGCGGCCATAGATCCCCGCACTGGCCGGCAGGATCCACGGCGGGCCCTGCTGGTGGGGCTCGAACCCGGTGACGACGACCTCGGGTCGCCGCACCCGCTGCGGCCGCTCAACACCGTCATGGCGATGCACGCGTCCCAGACGCTGCAACAGCAGGTCGATACTCGTCAGGTCGGTGACCAGCAGATCGGCATCCACGTCGAAGGACTGCTCGGCCAGCTGGGTGGCCACCAAAATCAGACGGCCCGGACGCGTGGGCCCGCTCTCGGTGGGCGGGCCCAGCAGTTGCAGGCACTGCTCGGTCTTCTCCGCCCGGTCATGAGCGGTCATCCGCCCGTGCAGCAGCCGCACCTCCTCACCGAAACGCCCGCGCAGCGCCTCGTAGGTGGCCTGAGCCCGCGCAACGGTGTTACGGATCACTAGGGCGCACCCGCCGTGGGCGAGCCGCTCCTCAACCAGGTCGGCCACCAGATCAGCGGCCAGCACCGCCTGCTCCTCGCCTCGCGCCTCTGGCTCGGGCACCACCGTGACCCTCACCTGCAGATCCTCACGCCACTGCTGTGCATGCTCCACGTCATAGACGGCATGCCCGTCGACCAGGCAGGCTGCGGTGACGCTGGGATATCCCGCCGGCTCGGGCAGGTCCGCCACGGCGAACTCCTGCTGGCACGCAGCACCCGCCAGATAGGCCGCCACGAGCTCTTGGCGCTGCGCCGCGGGCAGAGTCGCCGACAACAACACCACCGGCACCCGCGCCTGGCCCAGCCAGCGCAATCCCTCCTTGAGGAACTGCGACATGTAGATATCCGCCGCGTGCACCTCGTCAAGCACGACGACCTTGCCCATCAGCCCCGCAGCACGCAACATCACGTGCTTGGTGCGGGTGGCCGCGTAAAGCAGCTGGTCGATCGTGCCGACGACGAACGGGCTCAGCAACCCGCGCATCCGCCCTAAAAACCACGCCGCCGGCGCCTTGCGCTCTGGCTCCTCCTCCTCGCAGAAGGACCATTCGGCCATGCCGAACTCGTCCTCGCCGACGCTGTCGAAACGGCCGTCGAAATCGGTGTCGACCCCGTCGAGCAGGGCGCGCCATTCCTTGTTGAACCTGCGCTTGCCGTGTAGCAACGTGACCTGCTCGGCCAACCCCTCACCGACCTCGGCCAGCCAGGCCCGCACCTGGCTGAACATCGGATCGCTCGTCGCCTGCGTCGGCATCCCGACATACACACCCCCGGCGCCGAAACGCGCCGCCAAGATCTCCGCCGCCACAAACGCCGCCTTCGTCTTGCCCTCGCCCATCGGCGCCTCGACGATCAACAATCCAGGCGCCGCCATCCGCCGGGCGATTTGCATGACGAGGTCTTGTGAGGGGCGCGCTGGCCGTCCAAAACGCCGCGGGAAGGCGTCCTGGCCGGGGAGGTCGAGCACGCCCCAGCCCCCCTGCAGCCCGAGCTTCTCCCACGCTGCGACCGCCCGCTTCCTGGCCTGGACCAGGGTTACCTGCGCCAGGTCGTCGATGCCCTGGAAGTGACGCTCGTCGCTGGCGATCCAGTCGGCCATGACGATGAGACCGCTGAGCTGCAACTGCACGGCGCGGCTGGGCGCCTTCACCGGCTGTACCGCGGCGAGGTCCTCATACCCCAGGCACCGGGTGAAGGTCTCCACGAGCGCACGCTGAACCTTCCCCCACGCCGGCCCCTTGCCCTGAGGTTCGCCTCGCGCCGTGTTACGCCCGGCGAACACCCCCACCGACGGGAAGGATCCGTGATGGCCCGCCACCAGCGGCCACAACCAGGCGATCTGTTGCTCCTGCCACCCGTCCTCGCGAAGAAGGGTCCGCACGATCAGGCCACCGGCCTTGTCGTGCCGCCACGGATTGCGCTTGATGACGTGCTCGTTCCAGGTCAGCCCGGCCCGCCGGACCGCCTCGGCCCCCTCACCGTCCACGCTCTGAAACGCAGGCGTGGCCTTCCCGCAGTCATGCACCCCGCACAGCCAGGCGAAGAACAACCGCCCCCGCCCGCCGGAGATGTCCTCCAACTCCTGCTTGATAGCCGGCGCCAGGTAGTGATCCCACAGCTGCTCCGCCACGGCAGCAGTGTCCAATAAGTGCGATAAAAGAAGATTCATCCTCCCGCCTGCTTTCTTGCGGGATTTACCCCATAAAATCCCTAACTGTTGGGTAATGATGGATTCGTAACCGAAACTACGGTGCCACTCTGCCGACACACACCCTCCTTAGTCCGGTTGGGGAGCATAAAGACCGCGACCGACAAAAACGCTCCGGCAGCCGCCCTGCGATATCGTTCATCCCGCATACGGCACTAGCACCTAGATCATCCCGAAGGGCGGCCGTTACGATGACGGGACATCGTCCTGCTGAGCAACTAAAGAATTTCGGCGCCTACTACTGCTAGAGCCGCAGGTCACCAAGTGTCGGCCCCGCGCCCGCGGGGATGGTCCCTCCCGACCCCGAGGTCTCTCCCACCAGGCATAGTCGGCCCCGCGCCCGCGGGGATGGTCCACGGTAGAAGACCCGCCCGTGTCACAGCCGGTCGTCGGCCCCGCGCCCGCGGGGATGGTCCGCTGGCCAGCGCACGCCGCGCGTGCGCCTTGAAGTCGGCCCCGCGCCCGCGGGGATGGTCCGCCCAGCGTGGCACGGTCTACTCCGTCCTGCGGGTCGGCCCCGCGCCCGCGGGGATGGTCCCTTGCTCGCCGCGCTCCTCGGCCTGGGCGCGGGGTCGGCCCCGCGCCCGCGGGGATGGTCCCTTCCTCCAGGCGGCCTTCGCCTCACGGGAGTCGTCGGCCCCGCGCCCGCGGGGATGGTCCCCACTGCCTGTCGCTCCCCGACCCGACCGACCCGTCGGCCCCGCGCCCGCGGGGATGGTCCGGCAGCTGCCACGTCGGCGGGTGCAGCCTGCTCGGTCGGCCCCGCGCCCGCGGGGATGGTCCCTTGCTCGCCGCGCTCCTCGGCCTGGGCGCGGGGTCGGCCCCGCGCCCGCGGGGATGGTCCCTTCCTCCAGGCGGCCTTCGCCTCACGGGAGTCGTCGGCCCCGCGCCCGCGGGGATGGTCCCCACTGCCTGTCGCTCCCCGACCCGACCGACCCGTCGGCCCCGCGCCCGCGGGGATGGTCCGGCAGCTGCCACGTCGGCGGGTGCAGCCTGCTCGGTCGGCCCCGCGCCCGCGGGGATGGTCCCTTCTTGCACTTCGGGCAGCGCTTGCACTGACAGTCGGCCCCGCGCCCGCGGGGATGGTCCTGGATTCGCGCGGAAAGGGGATTAGACCCATTGGTCGGCCCCGCGCCCGCGGGGATGGTCCCGTCACGGCGACCCGGCGGCACTACAGGGTGCGCGTCGGCCCCGCGCCCGCGGGGATGGTCCCAGAGTGTCGGCATGGGCCGCCTCGATCTCCGCGTCGGCCCCGCGCCCGCGGGGATGGTCCCACGGAGACGAAGAAGGAGAAGAAAAAGAAGAAGTCGGCCCCGCGCCCGCGGGGATGGTCCTTCTCAGTTCCGCCTTGGTTCCGCCTGGCGCCGGTCGGCCCCGCGCCCGCGGGGATGGTCCGCCCAACCACTCGGGAGGCTCCTGCTCAGACGAGTCGGCCCCGCGCCCGCGGGGATGGTCCGCGCTCCCCGTCCAGCGGCCCGGCCCACAGCGTGTCGGCCCCGCGCCCGCGGGGATGGTCCCGCGACCGGCCCCCGCTGAACAGGCCGCCCAGCGTCGGCCCCGCGCCCGCGGGGATGGTCCCCGAGAGGACCCACCGGCGGTGGCGCACGCAGGGTCGGCCCCGCGCCCGCGGGGATGGTCCGCGCATCGTCGGTGATCCGGACATCGAGGAACAGTCGGCCCCGCGCCCGCGGGGATGGTCCCCCGAAGCGGGCAATGGAGACGCTGCGCCAGTAGTCGGCCCCGCGCCCGCGGGGATGGTCCTCGACGGCCGGGCCGTGCAGCTCCACACCGCGTGGTCGGCCCCGCGCCCGCGGGGATGGTCCTTCCAGCTCATGGCGGGCCGGCCGCACGCCTACCGTCGGCCCCGCGCCCGCGGGGATGGTCCGAGCAGGGGTGGGTGGAGACCCTCGGTGGGAAAGTCGGCCCCGCGCCCGCGGGGATGGTCCCCCGATGACCACCACCATGCTCGGCTGGATCCGGTCGGCCCCGCGCCCGCGGGGATGGTCCGCGGTGTCCTCGGTGACGACCTCCTCGCCCGGCGTCGGCCCCGCGCCCGCGGGGATGGTCCCTAGGCCGAAGTGCCTACCAAGCGGGAGGAAACGTCGGCCCCGCGCCCGCGGGGATGGTCCGGAGGAAATGAACGCGACCACGTCAAAGCTGGTGTCGGCCCCGCGCCCGCGGGGATGGTCCCGTGAATTGCTGAGGGGGAACCCATGTCCGAGGGTCGGCCCCGCGCCCGCGGGGATGGTCCCGCCCATGACCTTGTCGAAATTCATGCTGCTCCGTCGGCCCCGCGCCCGCGGGGATGGTCCCCCCGACAGGCCCGAGATCGCCGCCCGGCCGAAGTCGGCCCCGCGCCCGCGGGGATGGTCCCGATCTGCACTCTCTTCTACTTCCGGGCCGGGCGTCGGCCCCGCGCCCGCGGGGATGGTCCCGGTCAGCTCTTCGCCGTGCAGCTCTCTCGCGCGTCGGCCCCGCGCCCGCGGGGATGGTCCCGCCTCACCACCGCCCAGTGCCGCCCGGTAGGCGTCGGCCCCGCGCCCGCGGGGATGGTCCCCACGTGATCAAGATCGGCGTGGCCAGTGACAGGTCGGCCCCGCGCCCGCGGGGATGGTCCTGCGGAAGGCCCTCCCGGATCGAATCCAGGAGGGTCGGCCCCGCGCCCGCGGGGATGGTCCGTTGGTGGGGGAGCTGCAGGAGATCGGCCGTAAGTCGGCCCCGCGCCCGCGGGGATGGTCCGCTCTCCTTGGGGGCGGGCTGCTCGGCGAGGTCGTCGGCCCCGCGCCCGCGGGGATGGTCCGCCGGGCGGCCTGGTCGCGGTCATCACCTCCCGGTCGGCCCCGCGCCCGCGGGGATGGTCCGCCGGGCGGCCTGGTCGCGGTCATCACCTCCCGGTCGGCCCCGCGCCCGCGGGGATGGTCCTCCGTTCGTCACCCTGCCCGCCGACCTGGAGAGGTCGGCCCCGCGCCCGCGGGGATGGTCCGCCGGCGGGCAAGACCGGGCCCGCCCCGGAAGAGTCGGCCCCGCGCCCGCGGGGATGGTCCGCTCGACGTCCACCCCTCGCAGGTCGAACGGCTGTCGGCCCCGCGCCCGCGGGGATGGTCCGCTCGCGGCCGACTCCGACGCCGACATCGAGACGTCGGCCCCGCGCCCGCGGGGATGGTCCGGTTAGGCGGCGCTGTAGGGCTTCTCGTACGAGGTCGGCCCCGCGCCCGCGGGGATGGTCCGCGCAAGAACCCTCCGGTGATCACGCGCAAGCAGTCGGCCCCGCGCCCGCGGGGATGGGGAAGTCCGCATCCTCCGCTACGTGTCGGCCCCGCGCCCGCGGGGATGGTCCGGCGGATCCCGAGCAGACGCCCGCCGCGGTGCTGTCGGCCCCGCGCCCGCGGGGATGGTCCCTTCGCCCCGCTGCCCGGCGTGCGCGGCGGCGAGTCGGCCCCGCGCCCGCGGGGATGGTCCGCAGGTCCGAGGTCCCTGAGCCCGCCTGGTACCGTCGGCCCCGCGCCCGCGGGGATGGTCCCCGGCTGACGCAGATGTGGAAGAACGCGGCGATGTCGGCCCCGCGCCCGCGGGGATGGTCCCGGCCTCCACTTCCGTCACCCCGACGCAGGTGTGTCGGCCCCGCGCCCGCGGGGATGGTCCCCCCCTGGGGCTGGGCGGGGTCGAGTCGACCCTGTCGGCCCCGCGCCCGCGGGGACGGTCCGACCCTGTTCCTGGAGCAGGACAAGGTGGACGTGTCGGCCCCGCGCCCGCGGGGATGGTCCCCCCCTGGGGCTGGGCGGGGTCGAGTCGACCCTGTCGGCCCCGCGCCCGCGGGGATGGTCCGGGCCAGGGCGGCGGCAAGATCTGCTTCGGCGTGTCGGCCCCGCGCCCGCGGGGATGGTCCCTCGCCGTTGGACAGGCGCGCGAGGATCGAGTCGTCGGCCCCGCGCCCGCGGGGATGGTCCGAAGATCGCGCCGATGAGCTGTCCGGCGATGAGGTCGGCCCCGCGCCCGCGGGGATGGTCCGCGATGTCAATTATGCTGCCGATCGCGGAGCGCGTCGGCCCCGCGCCCGCGGGGATGGTCCCACGGTCCAGCAGTGCCCGGGGGACGACGTCCGGTCGGCCCCGCGCCCGCGGGGATGGTCCCGTCTCTTCGGCCGGGGGCGCGTCGGGGTAGCCGTCGGCCCCACGCCCGCGGGGATGGTCCGCGTTCTGCGGCGGTGGCGTCGTCGGCGTAGGTGTCGGCCCCGCGCCCGCGGGGATGGTCCGCGGTGGCAGGTGGAGGCCGCCCCAGGGGTTGGGTCGGCCCCGCGCCCGCGGGGATGGTCCAACCCGCAGGACATCAGC
Source organism: Streptosporangium sp. NPDC023615 (assembly GCF_040640155.1). Classification (NCBI taxonomy): domain Bacteria; kingdom Bacillati; phylum Actinomycetota; class Actinomycetes; order Streptosporangiales; family Streptosporangiaceae; genus Streptosporangium; species Streptosporangium sp. NPDC023615. The sequence continues at coordinate 36,352 of NZ_JBFABE010000043.1, read as the reverse complement.
CGCGGCCTCGCCGAGCGTCGGCCCCGCGCCCGCGGGGATGGTCCCATGCTCTCCGTGTGCACCGACGGGAGGAAGGCGTCGGCCCCGCGCCCGCGGGGATGGTCCACCCTCGGTATCGGCTCTCAGGATGCCTCTGGCGTCGGCCCCGCGCCCGCAGGGATGGTCCGGGCGGCCGTCAGCAGTGGATCGCGTGGCTGTCGTCGGCCCCGCGCCCGCGGGGATGGTCCACCCTCGGTATCGGCTCTCAGGATGCCTCTGGCGTCGGCCCCGCGCCCGCAGGGATGGTCCGGGCGGCCGTCAGCAGTGGATCGCGTGGCTGTCGTCGGCCCCGCGCCCGCGGGGATGGTCCCGCATCCGCGCCGCCGACCGGCAGGGCCGGGACGTCGGCCCCGCGCCCGCAGGGATGGTCCCGGGGCGCCAAGGCGCAGAGACACGCTCGAGAAGTCGGCCCCGCGCCCGCGGGGATGGTCCCTTCTCGGCGATGCTCCGCATCCCGACGGAGATGTCGGCCCCGCGCCCGCGGGGATGGTCCCTGCCTGTGCGTCGCCGTGCACCGTGACTGGGAGTCGGCCCCGCGCCCGCGGGGATGGTCCCTCTATGAGCCGGAAGACCCCACCCGTCCCTACGTCGGCCCCGCGCCCGCGGGGATGGTCCACGTGGCGGGGTGAGCGGCCTTCCAGGTGGAGAGTCGGCCCCGCGCCCGCGGGGATGGTCCCGCGACGCCGGCTGTGCCGTGCGTGCCGCCCTGGTCGGCCCCGCGCCCGCGGGGATGGCCCGTCGGCGGGGGTGAAGTCGGGGGCGGTGGTGTCGGCCCCGCGCCCGCGGGGATGGTCCGGATCGTTCCGCCAATCCGTCAAGGGTTGGGTTGTCGGCCCCGCGCCCGCGGGGATGGTCCCCTGTACTGGTCCATGGTCGACAACTCCAGGTCGTCGGCCCCGCGCCCGCGGGGATGGTCCGCTGTGAATCTTGGGGTCTATGTAGATTTGAAGGTCGGCCCCGCGCCCGCGGGGATGGTCCTCAAATAGAAGCGGGCCTGGCCGGTGCGTCAACGTCGGCCCCGCGCCCGCGGGGATGGTCCCGGCGGAGGTACGCCGGTAGGCACTGGACGTGGGTCGGCCCCGCGCCCGCGGGGATGGTCCCCTGATGGCGACCGCCTGGAGGATCGAGCAAGCGTCGGCCCCGCGCCCGCGGGGATGGTCCGCCGTTGAGGGCAACGGGCATGTACATCTGGAGGTCGGCCCCGCGCCCGCGGGGATGGTCCTCAACACCCGCGGACAGCGACGCACCAGCGGCGGTCGGCCCCGCGCCCGCGGGGATGGTCCTATGCACCGCGCGGCGACCGGCGAGTGGCCGGGGTCGGCCCCGCGCCCGCGGGGATGGTCCCTTCGCCCCGCTCACGTAGGCGCCCTCGCTGTCGTCGGCCCCGCGCCCGCGGGGATGGTCCCACCGCGATCGGCCAGGCATGGAGCCTGATGCTGTCGGCCCCGCGCCCGCGGGGATGGTCCCACCGCGATCGGCCAGGCATGGAGCCT
>NZ_JBFABE010000043.1:27991-34722 GCF_040640155.1 Streptosporangium sp. NPDC023615 | reverse complement strand
CTGATGCTGTCGGCCCCGCGCCCGCGGGGATGGTCCGCAGCCCGGCCCCCGGGCAAGAGCATCGGCGAGGTCGGCCCCGCGCCCGCGGGGATGGTCCCGGCCCGCCGCACACCGCACAGCCGCACACCGTGTCGGCCCCGCGCCCGCGGGGATGGTCCGGACGCACCGTCGCATGTGCAGGGCATGTGGGCGTCGGCCCCGCGCCCGGGGATGGTCCCGCGGTGATGCGGTTCGGGGTGGCACTGGACCTGTCGGCCCCGCGCCCGCGGGGATGGTCCTGTTGGGCGTCTCGGCTGACGAGGTATCGACCGGTCGGCCCCGCGCCCGCGGGGATGGTCCCGCTGAGGCCGCTGAAACCCTCGGTCGTGCCCGGTCGGCCCCGCGCCCGCGGGGATGGTCCCTCGATGACGTAGATGTAGCCGTCGTAGCGGGCGTCGGCCCCGCGCCCGCGGGGATGGTCCGTGCGTGACCGTCGTCGCGACGACGTTCTCCGGGTCGGCCCCGCGCCCGCGGGGATGGTCCCAAGCCCGCCGGCGTGGTAGAGGGCGACCTGTTGTCGGCCCCGCGCCCGCGGGGATAGTTAGATCGGCCCGCCGAAAATTTCCATCACATCCGGCAGGCCGCTCACGATCGATCTCTGTCAAGCCCCGGGGGAAGGGGGCGGCGTCCGCTCAGGGTTGGTGTCCATCAGGGCCAGCCAGGCCGGGTGGTGACCGCTGGCGATGAAGTCGGCCATCTCCTCGGGCGAGAAGTCCTCGGTCAGGCCGGCGCTGATCTCGGGGTCGTCGCCGCCGTCTCCGCAGACGCGGCAGGTGCGGATGTGGGTGGCCATGTCGGAAACCTGCGCGGCGCTCCAGCGGGTAGTCACGGCCGGCCCCGGAAGGTGCGCCCGGCTTTCCTGATCATCTGCCCGGCCCGGCGCTTGGGCGTGGGCGGGTCCTTGGTGGCGGTGCTGCTCACGGTTGTCCCGTCCTGCTGCGAAGGGGGCCTGCACCGAGCGGTGCAGGTGGGAGGATGAGCGGGCGTCCGGGGCCGGTAACGACGGCCCCGGGCGCGCTCAGGGGTGCGTTCACTTCTGCTTGCGCTTGGTGGTGCTGCTCTGCTTCGCCCCCTGCTGCGCTGCCTTGCGTTCGATCTCTTGTTCTGCTTCCTGAGCCAGGAGCTCCAGTTCCGCGGCCACGGCGTGCTGGCCGGTCTCGCGGGACTTCTCGGCCAGGCGCCGGTATCCCTGCGGGGTCTTCTCGCTGTTCCTCATACCTGTCCTGCTTTCTCGGGCCGGGTCCGATGCCGGGGTCTACTTCGTGCGCTTGTGGCCGTTGACGTAGACGTCGCCGTCACCGCGGTGGAGGGTGCCGTCGTTGTGGCCGATGACGGTGCGGCTGCTCTTGATGGTGTGGGTCGTCACGGTGTGGGTGCTCACCGTGTTGCCCCGGGTGATCGATCCGGTGGTGATGTCGCCGACGACGATGTCGTTGCCCTCGAGGTGGATGGACGCGCCGATGATGATCTGTGCCATGAGGTGCTCCCTGCTGAATGGGTGGAGGTGATGGGGGTGATGGTGGGGGTCAGGTGACTACGGGCTGGTTGATGTCGAGGTGGTCGACCTCGACGCCGTAGCCGGCCTCGCGGAGCCAGGTGGCGATCTCCTCGGCCAGGACGACGCTGCGGTGCCGGCCGCCCTTGCAGTAGACGTGCGCGTGCACGATCCGCCTGGTGGGGTTGCCCCAGTGCTCGACGAGGACGCGCAGCTGGTCGGCGGTGCGGCCGATGATCTCCAGCGCGCCGGGGGTGTCCAGCACGTAGGCGCGCACCTCGGCATCCAGGCCGTTGAGCTGGAGCATCCGCTCGCGCACCGCCGGGTCCTCGGGCGGGTTGCGCAGCGCGGTGGTGACGTTCACCGCCAGCGCGACCTCCTCGTCGGGGGCCTCACGGTGCAAGATCCCGTAGCTCTTGAGCACCACCTGCAGGAGGTAGCCGCCGGGCGGCCGGGTGGTGACGACCTCGGCCGGCGTGCGGTCTCGGTAGTCGATGCCCTGGGAGGCCAGGTCGGCGTAGACGGTGTCGCGGCTCACGCCCGCGGTGCGGGCGAGGGTGGCGATGGTGTGCGTCCCGGCGCGCCAGGCCGCCGCGGTCAGGCGGGGGCGGATGTGGGTCTGCTGCTGGGCCCAGGTGGCCAGGGCCCGCAGCGCGGCCTGTCGGGCATCGCCCGGGAGAGGGTCGGGGGTCTGGTTCGCGTCCATACCCCCATCATGTGTCGAACCATTCGACATGTCGAGTAATTCGACACTTCTATGACTGGTTGGTTACAGCACCCCGGAGTCGCGCTCCGGGGCGCCGGCCTCTGCGGAAGGTTCGGCCTGTGCGGCCCGAAGGAGCGGCTCCCCTTCTGCCTGTCGGGAAATCCTGTCGTCGATCCCGGCCTGAATTCACCTGACCGGCACGGCATTCCATCCCCGATGTCCGGGTTTCCGGGCGGTCGGAAGCGGGACTATCGGAATGTCGGGCAATCACCGTTCGCCGGCGGGGGAGCGGCCCGCATCGCGGTGCGCTGCATCAGGCCGTCCAGGATGAGGGTCAGGCCGGCCTCGAATGCCGACTCGTGGTCGATCACAGGCATGCCCGCCGGTGGATCCGAGCCGTCGCCGGAGTCGGCGTCCGCCTGTTCCTCCAGGACACTGCCGACCGTGAAACGGCCGGCGGCCAGCATCGCCATCTGCGCGTCCTGCTCAGGCACTCCGGAGGTGACCAGGAAGTCCATCTTGCGGCGGATCCGGTCGAGGTCGTTGGCAGGGGTGCTACCCGCGTGGAGGCGTGCGCCGTCCCGGCGCATCAGCAGGGTGCGCCGGAAGCTTCGCGTGTTGTCCAGGAACCAGTCGCGCCAGTCGTCGCCGGGAGCCGGCAGCGGGGCGGCCGCATGCGGTGCCATCGCGGCTTCCGCCATGGCGGCGAGGAGGTCCTTTTTGGTGCGGAAGTACCAGTAGAGCGAGGGCTGTTCGACGCCCAGTCGCTTCGCCAGCCGCCGCGTACTGACCGTGTCCAGTCCGACCTCGTCGAGGAGGTCGAGCGCTTCGGAGACGACGAGCTCACGGTTCACCTTGGTCACTTGACAAATCTATCACCGATAGGCTCCCCTGAAGGGAAATCATTCACCGATAGATTTTTGGGGTGATGGACATGGCGAACGGATCGGGAGCGCGCTCCCTGCGGGTCCTTGTGACCGGCGGCGGGATAGCGGGCCAGGCGCTGGCTTTCTGGCTCACGCGGGGCGGCCACAAGGTGACCGTCGTCGAACGCTTCCCGGCGCTGCGGGCCACCGGGGCACAGGTCGATCTCCGAGGACAGGGCATCGAGGCCGTCGAGCGGATAGGACTTCTCGACGCCGTCCGTGGCAAGCTGGTGGATGAGGCGGGTGTCGCCTTCGTCGACGCGCGCGGCAGGACCAAAGCGACGATCATGGCCAACACCTCCGGCCAGGGCCGGCAGACCCTCACCTCCGAGTACGAGATCATGCGCGGTGACCTGGTGCGCATCCTGCACGACGCGTCGAAGGACGATACCGAGTACGTCTTCGGCGTGAGCGTGGACGGCTTCGACCAGGACGAACAAAAGGTCGTCGCGCACTTCTCCGACGGGTCCTCCGGCGAGTTCGACCTCCTGGTCGGCGCGGACGGGCAGGGGTCGCGCATCCGGCAGGCGATCCTCCCCACGGGCTGCGACCCGTACTGGCGGGTCGGCATCCACATGGCCTACTGGTTCATCCCGCGCATCGCGTCCGACAGCAACATCCGGGACACCTACATGGTCCCGGGTGGCCGTCAGATCATGCGCCGCAGCCACAACCCGACCGAGACCCAGGTGTACTTCGTGATGCGGGAGGAGTCCGAGGACGCCTCGGCGATCCACCGGGAATCCGTCGAGCGCCAGCAGAGGTTCTGGGCGAGCAGGTTCCGCGACGCGGGCTGGCAGACAGAGCGTTTCGTCGACGGCATGCGGACGAGCCCCTTCTTCTACTCACAGGAGATCGTCCAAGTTCGCGCCGACACCTGGTCCAAGGGCCGCGTGGTCCTGGCCGGCGACGCCGCCCACTGTTCCTCCCCTTACAGCGGCATGGGAATCTCCGGCGGCCTGGTCGGAGCCCATGTGCTGGCAGGCGAGATCAACCGGCACCCGGACGACCTGCCGGCCGCACTGGCGAACTACGAGACCGTGCTGCGGCCCTTCGTCGACGAGATCCAGGGCGGAGTGAATCCGCGCCTCCTGCGCCTGGGCATGCCGATGACCCGGCGTGCGATCGACGCCTTCCAGGCCGCCACCGCGCTGGCCTGCTTCCTGCACGTCCCCGATCTCGCCGCGCGCTTTTCGAAGGAGGATCGCGGCGGCGGCTGGCGGCTCCCCGAGAACCCGGCTCCCATCGGCGCCGTCTGAAAGCTGCCGGATATCGGGGCTGATGACCGTCGTGACCAAGGCTTGGCCTGTGGCGCCGCTGTGGGGCAGGGGGGATCCGGCCAGGACGGCGGCGCGGTCGCGGTGGATGCCCTGGATGAAGGATCGCGGGCGCGGCAGGTCGTCTGTGCCGGTGCCGGCGAGCCAGTCGTCGAGTCTCCGAACCGCCGGGAACCCGTGGTTTCGGGCCGGGCCTCCAGGGGTCACCCCAGTGGCTCGACCCAGCGGAACCACTGGGGTTGCGGCGCGTAGCCCGCGGCGCCCCAGGCGTGATGGGCCCGCTCGTTGTCGTGCAGCACCATCGCGTCGGCCCGAAACGCGCCGAACACGATCTCAACGAGACGGCGGTCGGCGAGCCGGGCGGAGGCGAGGGGAAAGTCATGGGGTCATGCTCACCCGACCTGTTGATCGACCGCAGGACATCGGGGGACACTGCCTTCCGCGAGCAGCTCTGGCGCGTCTTGGCCCAGCCTGCGCTGCGGTGTTCGCGGTGCGCGCCCACCCCGTGCCGGGGCGGGGTTTTCGTTACAGCCGCTCTTGGCCGGGCATGATCGAGGGGTGCTGACCCCCCGGCGCCTAAGCGCTGTTTTGCTGTCCGGTGTGCTGAGCGCCACCGCTCTCACTCCCCTCGTCGTCTCCCCCGTCTCCGCCGCGGTCGCCGCGCCGGTCGAGCAGGCCGCCGCCGTCGGTATGCCGACCCCGATCAGCGCGGCGGCGGCCCGTACCGCGCTGCGCGCCCTGAAGGTCGCCGCGCCGCGGTCGATGGCCGGCTACAGCCGCGCGAAGTTCCCGCACTGGATGAGCCAAGCGCGCAAGGGCGCCGGCTGCGACACCCGCGAGGTGGTGCTGGCCCGCGACGGCCGGGGCGTCACCCGCGATGATGAGTGCCGGGCGGTCTCGGGCAGCTGGCGGTCGGTGTATGACAACCGCACCTACACCCGCGCTTCCAGCGTCGACATCGACCACATGGTGCCCTTGGCCAACGCCTGGCGCTCGGGCGCCAACACCTGGAGCACCCAGCGGCGCCGCGCCCTGGCCAACGATCTCACCCGGCCGCAGCTGATCGCGGTCTCGGCCTCCTCCAACCGCTCCAAGGGCGACCAGAGCCCTGACCAGTGGCAGCCACCCAAGCGCTCGTATTGGTGCGTGTACGCCCGCGCGTGGGTGCAGGTCAAGGCCTACTACACGCTCAGCGTCACCAGCCCGGAGAAGAAGACCCTCACTGCGATGCTGGACACCTGCAAGTAGCAGGAGCGGGGACGGGCCGGCGGAGCGGAGCAGCGATGAGCAAGGCGACCGGCAGGAGGGCCGGCACCGCGTCCGCCAAGCGGTATCGGGGCAAGGCCGTGGCCGGGCCGGGCGGGGTGATGACCGACGAGGTCGGGGTCATCACCGGTGACCTCACCGTGGCCATCGCCATCGTCGGCGACCAGGTGCGGGTACAGGTTCAATACACCGGCGCTGAGGAGTGGTATACCCCCACCGGCAGCCCCGCCCCGCTCGCCGGCCGCACCGGGCCGGCTATGAAGACCGCCATCTTGCGCGCCATCCGCGCCGGGCTCCCCGAAGGACTCTCCGACAAGCTCGGTGAGGAGCGGCTCGGTTGAGGACAACCACGTCGACCCCACTGCAGCGCTGAAGTGGCGTCGACACGGTGAGCACCGGCACACTATGACCCCTTGAGGAGGTCGGGATGCAAGTCGCACACATCAAGGCCTGGGATCCAGATGACTTCGCGCCTGGCCGCGTCAGCCGCAGCCGCTGTACCTGGGGTGGAAACGGCCCCGACGACCCGTGCACCGAAGAGATCAAATACACCGTCACCGACCGCATCGACCGTCGTTGGTCCAGCTGCGAACACCACTTGAACGCCTACAACAACTCCCGGCCAGCCCCCTGAACAGCACCCGCCTGGCTCGGTGACAGTCTCTTCCTGCGATCCGCAGTGACCCGGGTGGCTTTGCTGTCGCCGGTCCCACTCGGGAGGTGCTCGCCGGCGGCGTCGGCGACCCGGCAGACCTGACCGCAGTAGTCACTCCCGTCAGGGGCCGGTGCTGAGTAGATGATGCACTCGGTCGGCGCCGGGGCGATGTGATCGCTCATCTCGGATCCTGTTCGGTGGTTCCTGGCGCGGGGGCGAGGGGGTTCGGACAACTCGCGGGAAGGGGCCTCCAGCAGGTGAACACCCTGTTCACTCTTCCCGCCGGGCTTTCGTGGCCCAGTAAGCGAGCTGGTGCCGGGTGTTCAGGGTGTCGGGGTGCTCGGCCCCCAGCACTCGCTCCTGTATC
>NZ_JBFABE010000043.1:8618-27892 GCF_040640155.1 Streptosporangium sp. NPDC023615 | reverse complement strand
GAGGAGGCGAGGTTGTGCCGGGTGTTCAGGGTGTCGGGGTGCTCGGCCCCCAGCACCCGCTCACGGACCAGGAGCAGCTGGGCGAACATCTCCCGCGCCCCCACCCCATCCCCCACCTGCCCCGTCCAGGAGGCGAGCTCATGCCGGGTGCTCAGAGTGTCGGGGTGCTCGGCCCCCAACACCCGCTCATACATCGGGAGCAGCTGGGTGAGCATCTCCTTCGCCGCCCTCGCATCCCCCGCCGCCCCCGTCCAGATGGCGAGATTGTGCCGGGTGTTCAGGGTGTGGGGGTGCTCGGCTCCCAACACCCGCTCGTATATCGGGAGCAGCTGGGTGAGCATCTCCTTCGCCGCCACCGCATCCCCCACCTGCCCCGCCCAGTAGGCGAGCTCATGCCGGGTGCTCAAAGTGCCGAGGTGCTCGGCCCCCAACACCCGCTCATACATCGGGAGCAGCTGGGTGAGCATCTCCTTCGCCGCCACCGCATCCCCCGCCTGCCCCGTCCAGATGGCGAGGTTGAGCCGGGTGGTCAGGGTGTCGGGGTGCTCGGGGCCGAGCCGATCATCTAGGACGGTCAGGCACCGATGTTGCAGGGCGCGGCCGGTACGCCAGTCGCCGACGGCGTACAGGTAGTCGATGACTTTGCCCATGGTCGGTGAGGCAGGATCCAGGACGGCGCGGGCGTGGGATAGCAGTTCGGTATACACCGCCCGGTTCGCCATCGCTTTGGCGTCGTCCAGCAGGGCGGCCTGCAGCAGGGCGGCTGCTGTGTGCTGTGCGCTTTCGCGCTCATCAGTGGTCAGGGTGGCCAGGGCGGCGGCTTGGACCTGGCGGTGCATGCTGACCGCGGTGCCGTCGGCCGAGCGGTCGATCACGCTGTAGGAGGCCAGCACCCGCAGTGCCTTGGCCACTGCGGCCTCATCGGCGTTGCCGGTGTCGTGCATGCCGTACAGCACTTGGCACGGCAGGTGCTCGGGGGCGTAACAGGCCAGCAGACGCAGGATCTCGATCGCCAGCGGGTCGATCTGGCGGATGCGGTCGGTGGTGATCGCCAGGGATCGGCCTACCACCTCCTCCAGCAGGCCCGGCCGGCCGGTGTCTGGGGAGGGGGTGGTGCGTAACAGGCGTAGGTAGCGGGCCAGGTTCATGCCGGGCACGGTGGCGATGTAGGCGCCGGCGTGACGCAACGCCAGCGGCAGCCCGTCCAGCTCGGTGGCGAGCTCTTCGGCCAGCTGCTGGTCCCACGCGGCGGTCTCGCCGATCAACTCGCGCAACAACGCCACCGCCTCGGCCTGCTCCAGTACACCCAAGCGCACCACGGCGCCCACGTCGCTCCATTCGGTGCTGCGGCGGCTGGTGATCAGCACATGCCCGGTGTGCAACCGCCCCAGATACGGCTGCACGTGGGCAGGGTCGTCGGCGTTGTCGAAGACCAGCAGCCACCGCCGGTGGGCACTGAGCCAGGCCAGCGCCCAGGCCTCGGCCTCGGCCACCGTGGCGTGGGCGGCGGCCGCCGAGGACACGCTCGCGCACAGCGCCCGGCACAGCTCAGCCAGGCCCGCCTGGGCGGCGTCGGCGCCGTCGGCGTCAATCCACCAGATCAGGTCGTAGTCGTGACGGCGACTGGTGGCGTGGTGCAGGGCCAGCTCGCTCTTGCCGATGCCGCCCAGCCCGACCACGGCCTGAGCGATCACCCCCGGCCCCTGATCCAGCGCCCCAGCCAGGGTTCGCAGGTGGTCCTCGCGGCCGACAAACATCGCCGAGGCCCGCCGCGGCAAACCGGTCAAGCCGTTGGCCGGCACCTGGGCCACCGCCGGCAACGCCGGACCAGCTGCGGCTGCCCCGGTCGATGGAGGGTGCAGGGTGATTGAGGAGTTCGCGCCGGTGACGATGACGCCGGAGTTGTCGTGGCCGATCGCGGCCGCGCCGGTCCCGTCGGCCCTCACGTGGGTGCTGGCCGTGCCGGTGACCGGGCCATGGAAGGTCCCGCCGGACAGATCAACGTGATCCCCGCCGCCGATACGCGCCAACACATCGGCCTGCGCAGGCGGTGCCGCGCCCGCAGGAGAGGAAGAGCGAAGCTGCAGCGCCAGGGCGGTGCCGGCGATGAGCAGGCCGGCCAGGCCGGTGAACATGCTGATCACGCTGGCGCGCTGGTCCAGCACCTCCAGCACCTCGTTTGGCAGGTCCAACGGGTCGATGAAGAACCCGACCAGCCCCACGCCCAGCAATACCAGTGACACCACCGCCACCGTGATAGCCACGGCGCGGCGAGGACAAGAGCGACCGGAGGGCGGCGGCGTGGTCGGCGAGCTCGACGACGGCGGGGGAGAGGGCGGCACCCTTCCAGCTTGGTACCGGCCAACGGTGGGCGGGGCGGGGTCGCCGACCTGTTACCGATTCCCTGCCAGATCAGGCGTCGCTTCCTCTCTCGCCTGAAGTGTCAGAAATGCGGATATCTCGGACGGATGCGGTGTTGGTGTCGGGCAGCTGGGGTGCGGATGCGGCGCAGCTCGCGCAGGGCGTGGTTGGTGTCGTGGTGGCGCCGAAAGGCACCAGCCAGCCGAAGCGCCGACGGTGATCCTTCCAGCAACGATGAGCGCAAGTTCCGCTCGGCCTTCCTGCGCCGGTGCATCCAACTAGAGATGCCCCAGCCCAACAGGGATCGGCTGGCCGACCTGACGGTGGCGCACTTCGCCGAACGGACTGAGCCGTACAAGGATCGGCTGATCCAGACGTTCCTGCAATACCGTGACCGCAACCCCGTGTCGGCCGACCGGTTGCTCAACGCCCTCCACAACGCGGAGGACGTCCGCCAGGACCGCGCCTGGAAGCAGGTGCTCGACGTGGTGCTGCGCCGGCTCGACATGGCGGGCACGAAGTGAGCGCGCCTGCGTCCCCGTCGACGTCTGGCGCCGACGCGCCGACCTGGAAAGAGGCCGCCGAGCTGCTCTGGCTCACCACGCTGGTCTCGGCCCACACCATGGACGAGGAAAGCTTCCCGGCACCCCCTGCTCCACCTGCTCGCCTCCCCAAGTACCTTCGAGCTCGCTGTGTACCTCGCCGCGGTTCCGCTTATGTCGTCGAAGATGCCGCTGGTCCGGTGCCAGCTCGTGACCGGGACCACCGAGGCCAACCTGATTGAACTGCTGGGCAGTAACACGGTCGAGCGGGTAAGCGTGTCCGTCGGTCCGTTCGACGTTTCCTACGGCTTCCTCGACTGCGTGCGGGAGGAACTGCTGCGGGCGGGCTGCCGCTCGGACATGGCCCAGGTCCTGCTCACCGTCGTCGAGCGCCTCGGTCCACGAGATGAGCGAGTTACGCGCCTGCACGAGGTGGCCCTCTCTCCGTCCGGCGCCCACGTGCCGGATCTCCCTGCCAGCCTCGAACTGATCGTGCGCCCGACCATCTTCGCGCTCGAAGCGATGGCCGGCCCCTACTCCGCGCCCGCCCGCTCCCTACGCATAGCCGTACACCGGAAGATCCCGGCCACGCGTCCTCCTCTGAATAGGAAGGTCACGTGCCGGTCGTCTACCGCAATGTCGTCGAGAAACCGCAACCTCACGCCCCTTTTAGGAGTGATCATCGCCATGAACACGGTCAGGCCAGCCCTTCCAAGCTCTGCACCCCAAATTCGCCACCCCGTCTTCTTCAAGAACCACAGCTCGATCTCCAAGCGTCTGGTCCGGATTCAGGCGAGGTCATCGCAGTGAACGCCGCCCTATACCTGCGGCGTCCTCTCCTGGTCACCGACCTGCCTGAGGGGAAGTCGTCTCTCGCCTACGCGGTGACGCGCGAACTGAGCCTCAATCTCGTGCTGCGCTGGCCCATCAACAGCCGCAGCACCCTGCGCTCGGGTCTGTACAAGTACGAGGCAGTGATCCGCGTCTAGGACACGTGGCTGGAGGGGGCCGGGCCCGACATCGGCGACTACGTGCAGCTTGGTGCCCTTGGTAAGGCCCTGCTGCCTTATGAACGTTCCCCTGTCCTGTTCATCGACGGACTCGACAAGGGTGACATCGATCTCGCCAACGACCTTCTGGATGCGTTCGAAGCGGAGCCGGACGAGACCCGCGAGCTCGTCCGTAGCTGCGAGTTGGAAGAGCTAACGGAGCGACTCGAGGTGCTTTGTCACTTCATCACCATGGCGTCGGTCATGGGCGTCACCAACCGAAGGAGAGCGTAATGCAAGAACTACCCGGCCCGGCGTTGATCAAGGAGGACGACCGTCATGCCTGATTCACCTTCCACGCCCGATCCTGCCCGTCCTCGCTCTCGCCGTCACATCGTGCGGTGGGGCGTAGGCGGCCTCGCTGCGGTCGGGGTGCTCGCCGTGGTGCTGTGGGCCCCGCTGGAGCGGGCCACGTTGCTCATCACGCTGGCTGGCGTCGTGGTGACCGGCCTCGTCGGCTGGTGGGGCTCCACCCGCCGATGAGGCCATGACGTCCAGGTAGAGGCGACGGTGGTTTCGGTGAGCCGAACCCGGTTCACCGAGACCGCCGCACCGCTCCTTACGCGCCCTCGGCGATGCGTCCTGGCGCGGGGGCGCTGAACAGCCCCAGCTGCTCGTCGTCGACCTTCGAGGTCGTCAGCTTCAGGCAGCGCCGGCAGGTCACCGCGCCCCGGCCCGGATGCGCCGCACCCGGGTCCCAGCCGCTCACCCCGACCATGCACGCCGGCCCCGGCATGCGCTCCTCGCCCAGCCGGTGCGTCATCACCACCGCGTGTACGACGCCCGGGGAGCACACCCGCAGGTTCGAGCCGTCGGCGTAGGCCGCCCCGAGGAGGCGGCGATGACTGTCAGCGCCTCGTACAGGTCCGGCCTCTGCGGCGTGGCCATCAGTTCCCTCCACCGCAGGTGAGCGACGACTCCTCGGCGTTCTCGTGCGCGGCCTGCGGCTCGTCTTGCTTCATGGAGCCTACCTAAGCAACGACCCCCGCCAGCAGGGCGGCACCGGACGACCGCACTCTTTCGTGTAGGGGCGCTCATGACTCTTATAACTGTTGGCGCGGAGAAGAAAGCCACGCTCACCTGGCGGGTCTGGCCCTGCAGTCTCACGCTCAGAGCCAGAGGCAGCGGCCGGCCCGCAGGTTACAGTCCGGACGTTCCCCGTTGTCGAGCCGAAGGCGACCGCATGGTTTTGCGCAGAATCTTGGCCAACGAAAAGATCAACGACAAGCTAGGGGAGGAGGGAGTTCAGGAGATCCTGGCCAGCATGTGGCCGGGGGACTGCCAGACCTGCAACCGACCGCTGGGCGATGAACCGCCTGCTCTGCTCGTGAATGACATGATCGCGTTCGGTACGGCGACCCTTCACCATCCCTCCTGTCAGGCTCCGGACTGGAACGACGGCAGCTTGCACGCCCGGCCGCCAGGCGATTTCGTCAGCTGGCGTGCGCGCGTCGTCATGCTGCCCATCTTTCATGGCTCGACTCCGGACCCGCGTCCGATGCTGCTGGTCAACCCCGGCCTGGAGATGGTCATGCTCCACCAAGACGATCAGAAGCGCTGGCGGGTCACTGCCCATTCCGCCTTCACCGCCATGGGGCTGCGCCCACCCGGCGATCAGCTCCTCCTCGACAGGCCCCTGCCGAACATCACCGGCCACAGCACTTCGACGACGCTGTCGGTCCGCTTCCAGGCCATAGCTCCCAACGATGGCTACGACGCTCCTGCCGGGGCCGAGTATCGCCAGCGCGCCCGCGAACTCGGTGGCTTCCTGCTGGGCATCACTCATGCCCTCGACCCCAACACCCTCACCGCTGAAAACGTGCAGCAGACCATGGTCACCTCGCGAATCATCATGGGCTGGATCGCGCTGACATAGAGGCGTGCCCTTCGCGTACGGACGAGATCGTCGTCGAGCGCACCCAGGCCCGTTCTTCAGCGCGAAGACCTGAGCGCCTTTCGGCGCCGCCGTACAACGCCGTGAATAACGCACCAGCACGGCTGCTCTTGTCGCGACCCGCGAGTGGGGCATCGGCCTGGAGGCGGCGGGACTGCCCGGGCTGGATCATAGGGTGACGATCCCAACCATCGCTTACCGGTGCCCGGTCCAGGCGGTGTTGATAATCACCACCGCCAACACCGTGTCCCCACCGTCACCGCGCATAGGGATGGGGGCAGGAAATATCTCCTGCCCCCATGTCAGTCGGGATGATCTGGGTCAGCGACGGCTTGGCTCGATGGGGCTATGCCGAGTCGCGGTGATGCCCTTGGTGCCGCTCGTTGATCACTATGACCTTCGCGCCGGAGCTTGCGCCGGATGCAGATATGGCCCAACACGGTGCGCAACCCGTGACGCCAGCGGCCGTGACAGCCGATCAGGATCAGGTCCGCGCCACTGAGATAGGCGCCGGCCGCTCCCCCAGCGCGCAGGCTGTGCGGCCGGATGCCTGCCTCACCCAGTCCGGCCCATTCGGCCACATCGCGGACGGTGCTGAAGATTCCCTGATCGGAGAGGCGGCCGCCGACGCTGCCGGAGAGGTGGATTCACCGGAACAGCGCACCGATCGTGATCTCTATAGTGGCGAGTAGGTTGCTCCAGGTCCGCCACAGCCGCACACCGCCCACGCGTCCGCGGCCGCTGGGGAGAGCAGGCGGGTCTGCACGACGGTCTGGCGGGTTACCTCGCGTACCGGTTCAGTGCGCGCGGTGCCGACAGTGGCCGGGGCGGCGCGATTCGGCAACTCTTTGACATCGGCCAATGGCACCCCGGCGTCCAGCGCGGCAGTGGCGGCCGCGTGCGGGCGGTGTGCGGGGTGAGGCCGGTGAAGTCGACGCTGGCGGCAGTTGCGGCGTAACACGCATTGATGCTGAAACTAGCCGGTCTTGGATAACACCGACTGGTCGGGCTTGTCCAACCACGCTGGACTGATGTTGGGGGCCGGAACACGGCCCTGATCGATCCCGTCAAGGTCAGTGACGTCGAGCATCACCTGGAAGAGATACATCGCGCGTATGAACTTGATCAGCGACAAGATCACTGCGCTTTCAAAGATCCAGCGGGCGATGGTTGGGCCACCGCCTTCGGCTAGGTCTAGGGCCAGGGCGAGCAGGCAGGCGAAGGCCGATAACCCTGGTAACACCAAGGTTCCCATCCACTGGCGGCGCAAAATGGCCCCAAACTCGGCCTTGGCATGGTGTGCTCGCGATCCCGAAGCCGTGGCGTAGTGCGACACGGCTGCTGCCGCGAAGCCGAAGATGATCGCGATAACCGCTGCGCCGATACCGTACAGCTCGTGTCGGTTTTCCGCTTTGATCCAGCCGATGACGTCGCCATGCTCGTATTTCAAGACAACGGTCAGGTGAGAGCCGATCAGGGCCGCGGCGATCGCGACGTCGATGATCGGGTGTTCAATGAGTAGGTCTCGGGGGTGGAGTGCGCGCTTCACGACGTACCTCCTCGACGTACATGGCTTGACCTTAACCGCGAACCGCGTCGACAGCCAGACGTAACTCACGTTCGTGGTCAGCTGCTACCCCCATGATGGCAGCTACCGCCGACGAATTTCGGATTAGCTGCCCGGTCTCGTCCCGGCTGGGGATGCGCTTCTTCGCGGTGATGTGCTCCTTCATCAAGTTGACGTGTTCTGCCTTCTCGTCCTCAGATTGATCCCAGTACGTCAGCTTCGCGGTAGCACGCTCAGCAACGTCGGTCATCTCGGCCAGCTCCATCACATCGTCAAGAAGCTCATGACGTGCGCTTCTGTAGGCGTTCTCCTTCGACACCTCGACGGTGATCGTGATCCGGGCGTCACCATACTCTTGGCGAAGCGCGTTGATGGTCCGCCCAAGGCGTTTGCCCGAATCGGCCACTGCAGCAGCCTTGCTGGCACCTACTCGCAGCTCCATCAACCGGGCCCCATCCGCGCGCTTGATCTTGTCCATTGCCCCCTTGCTGACGATCGCGCGAACCTTAAGAGGATCTTCGACCAGCTCAAGCCCGTTGATCCACTCCTCGAGCGCTGAGCAGCCAGGTGCGGACGTCGAGCCACGGATCATTCCTAGAACGTTCCCGTATGACAGGAAGCAGACCACCGAGGTCTCAAGCAGGCCCCGGTTCTCAGCCTGGTCGAACTGCTCGATCGATCCGTCGTCGAAGTTGACCTGTTCGATCCACTCATCAGCATCCTTGACCTTGCCCAGCAGTAGATGGTCGGTCTCTTGGTAGGTGACCACCTGGCCAACGAGCGTTCTCTTCAAACCAGTGTGCGTTCGATCCTTGATCGGCGCGCAGGACATTTTTCCCAGGAGCCGGGCCCACGGGAGCTGCTTCATGCGCTGGTTGTCCTTGCTGACGATCTCAAAGAACGCCACTGTCCGCTCTTTGTCATTTTTGACCGTCACGATGACCCACCGCCTTTGATGCCGAGAGGAAGCCGACTATGTCACGACCTCTTAGTTCCCTTCCTGCCCTTTGACACAGGTGTAGCGGTTCTGTAACAGAACGTCATTCACAATGAGGGAGAGCTGTGACCTGCCGTGTCATCGGCGACATAAGGGTGTAAATGGTATAAATAGTGATACAAGTAGCCTTCCCAGGCGCTTCCGATCTGGATTTAGCCTCGTGATTAGAGCTGTCGGCATAACAGAACGCACTGCGACAGAGTCATGGCTGGCCCTTCATACGGATTCGTCGTCCTACGTAGCCATCAGATCTCGCTCCACCGCAGACGATCAGCAACTCCTTGTGCTCTCATGCAGGGTTCGCAGCCCGTCACGTATAGAGCCAGCCGAAGCGCTCTGTCGCCCGACCTTGTGCTGTTGAAGCTGTGCCAGCTCCCAGTGGGCAGAAGCTGGCACAGCCGATCTGTCAGCGGTGGGTGATCCATCAGATGGCCAAGGTGATGGGAGCCGAGGCGGCAGCCGCGGCGTTGGCGGCCGAGCTGGAGTATCTGCCGCTCGCGCTGGCCAGGCCGGCGCCTACATCGCCCACCAGCGGCTGCTGGCCGCCTTCCCACTGGAGGACTACCTGCCCGCCGGCGCCTACGACGCCTACTCCGACAGCACCGCCAAGGCGATTCTGCTGTCGATCACCGCCGCCGAGGACGATCATCCCGAAGCCGCGCAGTTGCTGCGGGTGCTGGCGGTGCTGTCCCCTGCGGGACTGCCGCGCACGGACCCATCTGGTAGGTCTGCGGTGGCGTTGTCGAACAGCTCGACGGCGCGGCCGTAGGACAGCCGGGCCCGGCCGGAGAGCCACAGCCTGAGCTCGCGACCGTCTGATGCCCCGCGGGCGGTCGCTTCGGCGTGGGAGGCATGGTGAGGAGTCATAGAAGTTGAGCATTCACCTGAAGTGATCGGTTGAGCACTGATAGACACTTTGGCGAAGGGTCGTTGCGAAATCAACACCACCTCCGCCCGAGGGAAGAGGCGCGTCCTGATCGCCGGTTTAGCCCAACCCACTCTCGCTCCCGCTCGTCGTATCGCGGCGAGCGTCAGGGGCGCTGTGTACGTATCAGGAAGTCGCGTGGTGATGTTCGGGGTGATGGGCAGCGCCGAGGGCCGGCGGGGCGCCTCAGGCGAACTCCGGGGGAGAATCACCGGCCGGCGAGGTCGGTTGCGCAGCCGACCTGTCGCTCTCGTCGATCAGGCACCGGCGCAGCACCGCATCCAGATCCTCGGAAAACTCAGTGGAGGGTTCCTCGGTGACCAGCTCAGCGGTCACCGGCACAGGACCGCCCGCGGCCGACGGGTCGAGCAGGCTGTCGACTCTTCCCTCTTCCTTGGCCCGGTGGATCCCGGCGAGGCGGTAGGCAGCCTCGGCGTGACCGTGATCGGCCGCCAGGCGGTAGAAGAACATCGCGACACTGAGCTTGGTGGGAAAGCACTGGTAGTGGCGGCCGTAGCGGCAGGCGAGCTCGGCGGCGACCTGCAGGCGATGAGGGTCGTTGAACAGGCCTGCGGCATCGCTTTGCCCGGCATCGCTGGCCCGGCGCAGCCAGTGGAGCGCTTCGGGGGGCCAGCCCCTCAGCAGCGCGATGACCGCCAGGCGCATGCAATCCTCGCCGTTGTCCTCCTGGCTGTGCTCCAGCAGGCGAGTACCGGTTCTGCCGTAGATCTGCAGCAGCCGTTGGTGCTCCTCAGTCAGCGGCGCGAAGACGGCCAAAGCAGCGGGGCGGCGGGGCGTAGCTGCCTGCACCGAGAGCGCCGGTGCGGGCGTGAGCGGTGCCGACGTGACCGGTGCGGGCGTGACCGGCGCGGGTGTGGGGGTGAGCGGCGCCACGGCGGGTTGCTGCGCGAGGTGGGGCACAGGCGCAGGTGAGCCGGCCTGAGCGGTGATCGGCCGCTGGGGAGTCGCCGGGGGAGCGGGCCGGGCCCTGCGGGTCCCGCGGGCCGTGTGCCATCGCTGAGCCCACGCCTCTGCATCCCCCATGTCACGCACATTCAGGCCGGTCCGATCGGCGGCTATCGTGCACGCGGCCACGAAGCACGACACCCACGCCCATTGCGGCGCGCGTTTGCGTTTGCCGGACAAGATGTCGTGCGTGGTGCTGGTGGGCAGCGTCCGATCCTGGTCGTCTTCACAGAGGCGCTTCGAGATCGCGTCCAGGTGAGCCAGCGCCGGAGAGCCGGCCCGCTCATACAGTTCGTTGAGCTGGTCGACGAAGGCGCGCAGCGCCGCACCACGATGTTGTTCAACCATCGCCCTTAGCCGAGATAAGTGATCCGTGATCTACAGGTAGTAGTCGCAGTCATAGTGACACCTGCGGGTGTTCAAGCTGGGGTAGATCGCACTTTCTGTTTCGTCCGGGATTAACCGGTTGTTGACCTGCGCTGACAAACTCCGGACGAGTCCGGATGAGACCGGATGGCACCGGATGACCTCGAAGCGATCCGGACCAGAGCGGACCGCTTCGGAGGTAACCGGAGCAGGTCGTATGCGAGCGGATGTCACCCTCCGAAACGCCGGCCCCGTCAACGACCGACCAGGCCGCGCCAGGGACGACCCGGGAAAAGCGGAAACGCTTTTGGCCCGTATGGAGCCGTTTGATCCGGTGTTGTCCGGAGTGTTTGAACCGGTAGCGGCCCGGCTTGCGGCGCCCCATCGTTGGCTCCACCCCAACTGATCACGAAGGAGACGTCCATGCCGCACGCCCTCACGGTCTCGCGTGCCTTCACCTCTCCGCTTCGTGTCACCGGCACCCGGCCGGGCACCTCACCCGCATCGCGGGCGTGCGACGACGATCAGCTGCTGACCTTGCTGGTGACGGTGTGGGCCTTGATCACCGGCCGCATCCCGCCCTACCGCCCCACCGACGAGCTCACCGACACCGAGCTCATCGCGTTCTGGGCCGATGACCAGACCGCCGGCTTCCCGGCGACGCCCTTTCAGGAGTGACCCCGATGTTTTCCGTACCTGTCCTGCTCACCTTGACCATCACCCTGCTGGTGACGGCCATCGCCTGCGCGCTCACCCTGGCCACCGGCGCCACCTGGCCCACCGCCCTGCTCAGTGGCGGAGCCGCCGGCGCCGCCACCCTGGGCCTGCTCACCCAGCTACTCGACAACCACCACGACAAGCACTAGGCGATCGAATGATCGCGGGCCAACCCCACCAGACGCAGCCTGGCCCGCGACCACTCAGCGGCACGTCAGTGATCGTCTCTTGGCCCTCGTCTTGTCCGCTCCGTGGCCGGCCGTCGTGTGGTGGGCGCTATGCCGGCTCCCGGTGGGCATGCGGGAGCCGGCACAGCCGGTCTGTCAGCGGTGGGTGATCCACCAGATGGCCAAGGTGATGGGGGCCGAGGCGGCGGCCGCGGCGGCGCTGCGTACCGCGGCGGCCAGCGCGGCGCGGGCCAGGCGGCGCAGGAACGGGCGATCGATCATGAGCGGTTCTCCTTACCGTGGGCCCCAGTGCGCTGCTCGCCCGGGGCGGTGGCCTCATCAGGCCGCTCCGGAGGGTTTTCCGGATCCGCTCGCACCGGCGCGGCGGGGCGGGCAGGGTGGGAGATCTCGGGGAATGGGGTGATGGGCGGCTTTTCCGGATGGTTTCGATCCGGATCTGGATGGGCGAGAGGTAGCAGGGTGAGCGGTTCCGGCGATGCGACGGACGCGGCAAAGGCGGCGGGAGCGGTGGATGTGACCGGCCGGTACGCCGCCGCGCTGCGGGAGTTGCACCAAGCTGCCGGCGCGCCGACCGCGGCGATGATCCAACGGCAGGCGAAAGCCCAGGTACCGCCGTTGAAGGTGGCTGACGCGTCGTGGAGTGATTGGCGCAACGGCCGCAACGTCCCGTCCAACCAGAAGGTCGCCGAGTGGCTGATCACCTTCCTGAGCGGCCGCGCCCGGCAGAAGTCCCCCGGGTACGTCACGCCGCCTGCCGCCTGGTGGGAGAAGCTGCGCCAACGGGCGCTGGCCGAGCGTCGGCAGGGCGGCGGGCGTGGTGGACGTCCCCCCACCCCTCACCCGCCGACGCCCAGCCCGCAGAAGGAGGAGAGCGCTCCGGTGCGGTGCTGGGTGGGGGTGGTGCCCCGGGCCGCGGACTGCTTCCAGCCCCGCCAGATCGCCGACCGGCTCACCGAGGCCGCCCACGACGGTGGGACGGTGGTGGTCTCGCAGGTGCTGGCCGGGATGGGCGGGATCGGTAAGACCCAGCTCGCCGCCGCCTACACCCGCCAGGTGTGGCAGCGGCAGGAGGTGGATGTGGTGGTGTGGGTGAGCGCGGCTTCTCGTTCACAGATCCTGGACGGCTACGCCCAGGCCGCCACCGAGCTCGGCCTGCCCACCGATCCGGGTGATGTCGAGCAGGCGGCCGCGCGGTTTCTCACCTGGGCGCAGACAACGTCGACGGCGTGGCTGGTGGTGCTCGACGATGTTCAGGACCCCGCCGATGTGCGGGAGCTGTGGCCTGCAGGCTCAGCGGGGCGGGTGGTGGTCACTACCCGGCGCCGGGACGCGGCCCTGGCCGGCCAAGGCCGCCGGGTGGTGGAGGTAGGGGTGTTCACCAAAGCTGAGGCACGCGCCTACCTGAGTGCCAAGCTCGCCATTCACGACCGGGTCGACAGCGACGCCGAGATCGACGCGCTCGCCGCCGACCTGGGATATCTGCCGCTGGCGCTGGCGCAGGCGGCCGCCTACCTGATCGACGCACACCTGGATTGCGCCGGCTACCAGGCACGGCTGGCCGATCGGCGCCGCACTCTGGCCGAGGTGGTCCCCGAGCAGGATGCGCTGCCCGATGACCACCCCGCGATCGTAGCTGCGGCCTGGGCGTTGTCGATCGACCGCGCCGACCGTGCCCGGCCCTCCGGACTGGCCCGGCCCCTGCTGCAGGTGGCATCGCTGCTGGATCCGAACGGCATCCCGCAAGCCATACTGACCAGCACCCCGGTGCTGGCCCACCTGGCCCCCCAATGCCATCCCCAGGTCACGAGGGAGGTATCGGCTGCCGACGCCCGCGACGGGCTACGGGTGTTGCACCGCTTCAGCCTCATCAACCACGACCCCACCGCATCCTTTCAGG
Source organism: Streptosporangium sp. NPDC023615 (assembly GCF_040640155.1). NCBI lineage: Bacteria > Bacillati > Actinomycetota > Actinomycetes > Streptosporangiales > Streptosporangiaceae > Streptosporangium > Streptosporangium sp. NPDC023615. Next base: position 14,423 of record NZ_JBFABE010000043.1, on the reverse strand, counting down.
AGGTGCGGGTCCACCAGCTCATCCAGCGCGCCACCCGCGACACCCTCTCCAGTGCCGAGTTGGCCGCCGTCGCGCATATCGCCGCCGATGCCTTGCTGGAGGTCTGGCCGGATGTCGAACGCGATCAGGCCGGCCCCGTCTTGCGCGCCAACACCACCACGTTGGGCACCCTCACCGGCACCGCCCTATGGGAACGGAACGATGAGGCACACCCGACCCTGTTTCACGCCGCGAACAGCGTCGGCACCAGTGGACAAGTTCACATAGCCGTCGCCGAATACACCCGGCTGCATGCCACCGCCACCCAACTTCTCGGCCCCGACCACCCCGACACCCTGACCACCCGCAACAACCTGGCGTACTGGCAAGGAGAGGCTGGGGATGTGTCAGGCGCGGCCGCCGCGTTCGAAGACCTCCTCACCGATTGCTTACGGGTTCTCGGCCCCGACCACCCCGACACCCTCATCGCCCGAAGCCATCTGGCGTACTGGCGGGGGCAGGCCGGGGATGTGGCAGGCGCGGCCGCCGCGTTCGAAGACCTCCTCACCGATTGCTTACGGGTTCTCGGCCCCGACCACCCCGACACCCTCATCGCCCGAAGCCATCTGGCGTACTGGCGGGGGCAAGCCGGGGATGTGGCAGGCGCAGCCGCCGCAACCGACGACATCCTCAGCGACCACCTGCGAGTTCTCGGCGCCGACCACCCCGACACCCTGACCACCCGCAACAACCTGGCGTACTGGCGGGGGCAGGCCGGGGATGTGGCAGGCGCAGCCGCCGCGTTCGAAGACCTCCTCAGCGACCGCCTGCGAGTTCTCGGCGCCGACCACCCCGACACCCTGACCACCCGAAGCAACCTGGCGTACTGGCAAGGAGAGGCTGGGGATGTGGCAGGCGCGGCCGCCGCGTTCGAAGACCTCCTCACCGACTACCTGCGGGTTCTCGGTCCCGACCACCCCGACACCCTCATCGCCCGAAGCCATCTGGTGGGCTGGCAGGGGCAGACAGGGGATGCGACAGGCGCAGCCGCCGCAGCCGAAGACCTCCTCACCGACTACCTGCGGGTTCTCGGTCCCGACCACCCTCACACCCTGATCACTCGAAGAAGCCTGGCGTACTGGCAGGAGCAGGCAGGATTCATATAGACGGCCAGGTAGCAGAGGCGGTCACACGGTGTTCTTGAGCTCCGCATCGATCGTCGGCTCAACGCAACCGTTCCCATCGCTTCGCCGTCAGTAGTCCAGGGCGCGGTCGACCAGGTCGGCGATTTCGGTGGGGGAGGCGCGGAAGTAGCGTGCGGTGGTTTCGATGGAGGTGTGGCCGAGGAGGGCTTGGATCTGGGCGTGGTCGGCGCCGGCTTCGCGCAGCCGGGTGGCGTAGGTGTGGCGCAGCCGGTGCGGGCGAAGGCCCGGCAGCCCGGCGTCCTTGCCGACGGCGCGGACGACGTCGGTGACGCCGTCGACCGACAACCGGCCGCGCTGGCCGACCCACAACCCGTCGCCGACCGCGTCGGCCAGGTCGGGCCGCGCGGCCAGCAGCTCAGCGCGCGCCTGCAGCCAGGCGGTGAGGCGTTCGCGGGCCGGGACCGGCAGGGGGACGGTCCGGACCTCGTCCCCCTTGCCGTGCAGGCGGGCGGTGCCGCTGCGGGCGGTGATGGGGATGTCGCCGGTGCGCAGGCGTTGGCATTCCTCGGCGCGGGCGCCGGCGCCGAGCAGGAGGGCGATGAGGGCTGAGTCGCGGGGGCCGCGGCGGTCAGCGGCGCGGCGGATCGCGTTCTCCTGCGCCCGGGTCAGCGCGTCGGGTGCGCCGGGTTTGGGAACCCGGGCGCGTTTGACGGCCAGGCGCAGTGCGGGTCCGTGTTCATACAACAACGTCACCGCGGCCAGCGCCTGATTCACCGTCGCCGGCGACGCGCCCGCGCCGAGCAGGTGCCGGCGCCAGGCGGTGACGGCGGCCTCGGCGCCGACCAGGTCGACGAACGCATCCGCGTGCTCGGCCGCCCGGGCGAGCAGCCAGTCGCGGTAAGCGGCGGCTTGGCGCCGATAAGCGGTGACCGTGTTGGCCGCGAGCGCGCACCGATCAAGATGCGTGCCGAACGCGGCCAGCGCCGCCTGCGCGGCGGCCGCCACCGATCCCGGCTCGAGCCCGGGCCGGATCGCCACCACGTTGCCGGCCCCGGAGCCGTCTCGATCGGCAACGCGGTTGTCGACTTGGCCGCCGTCCCGCTCGCCGTCTCGATCGTCAACCGGGTTGCCGGTTCCAGTGTCGCCACCGTTGTTGATCTTCCCGTCGGTGCTCGCGGTCACCCGCCGGACCCCTCTCCTTCTTATCCGGGGAGTTTTTCCGGCGTTAGCTCAGGTCCCGCCCGGAGGTTATCCGGGGAGATCATACTCGTACTCCCCGGATAATGTCACTTATCCAGGGAGATGAACGGCGCCCGCATGCACTCGTGCCTTAAGTACACCTCGACCACTCTTGACTCCCGAACGTCGATAACCCGATACCCAAGGCACCTAGCTATTGCAAGTATCCGTCGCCCGTGCCACCATCATAGATACCCGCATACGCCGGGATCCTAGCCAGAGAAGGTATGGCGATGATTCACATCACACTCTCTGATCGCAGAGAAAGCCCCTCCGATGACCCTCTCGGGCGCACCCATTACGGCTACTCGCCGAACATGCCCCCTTCCGAGATCTACCGCGACAACCACGGCTACTACGTGCTCGGCACACGAGCCGACCGCGAGAACTACGCCCTGTTCTCCGCTCCCGACCACAGCGGGGAACGCAAAGTGGTGCTGGCGGTGGAGATCGAAAGGATCGACCGTAAGACGGTCCCGGGCCGCGGGGTGATCGAGGGCGACATCCTGTCTGAAGGTCACCCCGTCTTCGACGCCTATGTCGGCAAACCGATCACCGGCAACCGCAACCCGATCAACTACATCGACTCGGTCGTCGGCCGACGAACATGCGCGTGCGGTTGCGGCACCGAGATCTCCCTTGGCCAGTTCGTCCCCGGACACGACCAGCGTGCGCTGCACGAGCGCGTCAGTCAGATCGGTACCGTTCTGGACTTCCTGGACTGGTTCGACAAGGTCCATAGCGGTGTCGGCGAGACCGTCACTAACACCGACTCTTCCCTGCGTCACGGCCGCCCCCAAGCCATCCGCCGCGAAACCTACAACCTCGACAAGTACGAGTGGCCCAACGGACTCGAACTGTTTCTCTACGACGACGGCCGGATCAAGGTCGGACACAAGGACAGCTCGATAGCGGTGACAGAGGTATCCAACTACACCGCAGGCAAGACTGGCACAAGTCGAGCAAGCGCACACGTCATCGCCCGGTTCACTCCCACCGAGAGCGGCTCCGCCAGCTGATTGGCGTCATTCATGATGCGGCATGACCATCGTGTTGTTGATGGTCGACCGGCTCCCAGCGGATGCGCGGGAGCCGGCACAGCCGACGTGTCAGCGGTGAGTAATCCACCAGATAGCCAGGGTGATGGGAGCTGCCGCGGCAGCTGCAGCGGCGCCGCGGACAGCGGCGGCCAGTGCGGCGCGGGCCAGACGGCGCAGGAACAGACGATCGATCATGGGTGCGTTTCCTTCCAGTAGGCCCCGGATTTGTGGTGTCGAGGCTGGTTCTGGTGATTACGTCGCTCCGGACGGTTTTCCGGCTTTCGCCCCCTGCACGTGGCAGGAGAGGCAAGGTAGGTGATCTCGGGGAACGGTGAGTGAGGCGGTTTTCCGGACGGTTTCCGATCCGGATCCGGAAAGGCGCGAAGCAAGAGGGGGAGTGTGGGCGAGCCCGAGCCCGGGGATGTGACGGCCCGGTACGCGGCGGCGCTACGTGCGCTGCATGCGGCAGCAGGTTCCCCGACCGGTGCGGCGATCAGCCGGCAGGCCAAGGCGCAGCAGCCGCCGTTGAAGGTGGCCTCGTCGTCATGGAGCGACTGGCGCAACGGCCGTGGTGTCCCGTCCGATCCGGCGATCGCGACGTGGTTGATCGAGGGTTTTCTGCGGCCGCGAGCCCGCCAGCGCACCCCGGCCTTCGTGGCCGCGCCGCCCAGGTGGTGGGAGGAGACCCGGCGTGCGGCGCTGGCGCAACGGCGCCAGGGAACAGGTCGAGGCGGACGTCCCCCGATGTCGCATCCGCTGGCCGCAACCATTTTCCTACCTGCAGAAGGGACACGGGAGCGGTGCCAGGTGGGCGTGCTGCCCCGAGCCGCGGACTGCTTCCAAGACCGGCAGATCGCGCTACGGCTGGCGCGGGCGGCCCAGGAAAGTCAGGTTGTGGTGCTTTCCCAGGCTCCGCCGCAGATGTCGCCGGTGCTGACCGGGATGGGCGGGGTTGGTAAGACCCAGTTGGCTGCGGCTTATGCCCGCCACCTGTGGCAGCTCCAGCAGGTGCAGGTACTGGTATGGGTGAGTGCGACCTCACGGCCACAGATCGTGGCCACCTACGCTCAAGCTGCCGCCGCGCTCGGCCTGAGCGCCGACCTCGCCGACGGCGAGGGCGGCCAAGGTGACGAGGAGGCGGCCAGGCGATTTCTAACCTGGACACAAAGTGCGCCGGTGCCATGGCTGGTGGTATTGGACGATGTGCAAGATCCCGCCGATATGCGCCAGCTGTGGCCCGGCGCTGAGGCCAGCGCCGGGCCAGGCCGGGTGCTGGTCACCACCCGGCGCCGTGACGCCGCCCTGGCCGGGCCTGGCCGCATCCGCGTCGACGTCGAGGTGTTCACCCCTGCTGAAGCCCGCCACTACCTGAGCGCCAAACTCGCCATCGCCAATCGCATCGACAACGAAGCCGAGCTCGACGCTTTAGCCGCCGAGCTGGGATACCTGCCGCTCGCCCTCGCCCAGGCGGCCGCCTATCTGATCGACGCCGGCTTGGAGTGCGCCACCTACCGGCAGCGGCTGACCGATCGGGCTCATACCCTGGCTGAACTGGTGCCCGATAACAGCGGCTTGCCTGATGACCACCACATGATCGTGGCCGCCACCTGGTCGCTGTCGATCGACCGCGCTGATCAAACCCGCCCAGCAGGACTGGCCCGCCCCTTGCTGCAGGTGGCCGCCGTACTCGATGCCAACGCTATCCCCCAGGCCGCCATGACCACTCCCGCTGTCTTGTCCTACCTATCTCGGCGCCGCTCACCAAATGTGGCTGGCAACAGCTCTCGCGAGCTGTCAGAAACCGACGCCCACGACGGATTGCGGCTGTTGCATCGCTTCAGCCTCATCGACCACGACCCCACCGCATCCTTTCAGGAAGTACGGCTCCACCAGCTCATCCAGCGCGCCACCCGCGATGCCCTCTCCAGAGCCGAGCTGACCGCCGTCGCACACACCGCCGCCGATGCCTTGATAGCGGTATGGCCGGACATCGAACGCGATCGGGCCGGCTCCGTCCTGCGCGCCAACACCGCCGTCTTGCACGCGCTCACCGGCACCGCCTTGTGGAAATGGAACGGTAAATCGCACCCGGTGCTGTTTCGCGCGGGAACCAGCCTCGGCGACACCGGGCAGGTCCACGCGGCCGTCATCGAATACACCCGGTTGCACACCACCGCCACCCACCTGCTGGGTCCTGACCACCCCGACACCCTGAACAGTCGAAGCAACCTGGCGTACTGGCGGGGGCAAGTTGGTGATCCGGCGGGTGCGGCCGCTGCGTTCGAAGAACTCCTCACTGACTGCCTGCGGGTATTGGGTCCTGACCACCCCGACACCCTGATCAGCCGAGGCAACCTGGCGTACTGGCGGGGGCAAGTTGGTGATCCGGCGGGTGCGGCCGC
>NZ_JBFABE010000043.1:0-8520 GCF_040640155.1 Streptosporangium sp. NPDC023615 | reverse complement strand
AAGCAACCTGGCGTACTGGCGGGGGCAAGTTGGTGATCCGGCGGGTGCGGCCGCCGCATTCGAAGAACTCCTCACCGACCGCTTACGCGTACTCGGCCCCGACCACCCCGACACCCTCAACAGCCGAAGCAACCTGGCGTACTGGCGGAAGCATTTTGGTCTCGCATGACGTTGAGGGGTGTCGTCAGTCCCACTCCGGAAGCTACTCGCCGCGGATACACCCTGCCCGGAATGCTAGAGCGTGCCGGACGGGTGCGGCTAAGCCCAAACTGAAGAGACCATCAGCCGCTTCGTTCGAGAGCTCCTCGCGCCGGAAATTCCGTTAAAAATCACGATTTTCAGCAGCTATGCCATCGTTAACCCCCAACTTTTCTAAAGGTCAGCATATAATTCGAATTTCGGTCTTTAATAAATTATTGTAACGAAACGGATACTATGGACGAGTAGTTAGTAGACAGCATGCTGTAATTGCTGCGATCCTTACCGTAATCGTTGGTCGGGGGTGACCTTGGTGATAAATTTCCCAGACGAAAGGGTGAGGTTCCCTGAACTTCGTTACAGCTCTGTCTATCGCAACAGTTACTGCCCTCTTTCAGGTTATCCTCAAAGGTCACTCCAGGCCATCTTCAGGTCTGGGAAATTTCTGGTGGAATAACTGCAAAAAAGAAGACATGGTCTTCTGGTCCGATTGGGTTGTCGCAGGTGCTATTGCCGCCGTCGTTTACGTACTTAAGAGTGTTTCAGCCGGACAGCAACTAGACTTAGGAAAAATTGCAGTCACCTTGTTGATTCTTGTCTCCGCATCCCTGTTTCTGCCGTCCATTATAGGGAAAATTCTCTACGACGTCAGCGGGCAGCTAAAGTCGGGGTACATGCATATAGCGTTAGGTAACGCAATTGGCCTAGCCGTCCTTGTCGGCTCCGTCTTTGGAGGTGCACAAATTGGGTGAAAGGGATAGAGAGTTACAGGCGAGGCGTAGTTGGCGATCTTTGGTGCCTCGGATTGTCATAGCTGTAGCCACAATTGCGGGCGGGATTATCTTCAATGTCGGAAGTGAGTTCGGCCTGGCGTGGGGAGGCGTTTCGGCTGCACTTATAGCTTTACTTACTGTTACGACTGCAATCGTTGCTTACCGTGATTCTCGGAGTCGAGGGAATTGACTAAGGGAGGCCGGTCGTCCACGAAGCCGCCGAGCACCGCCAGCAGGCCGCCGAACTGCGCGCCAATAAAGCCCACCGGCGCGAGGCGAGCAAGTTGTTCAACGAACGCTTCGCCACCGCCGCCAACCACCTGAGCCACGACTCCCCTGCGGTGCGCCTACCTTATGCCCCCGGCCCTGGCAGCGACCCGGCCGAGCGCCCGGCCTTCGCCGGCCTGCACGAGGTACGCAACACCATCATCTGCATCATCGTTGCCCACCCACGCGAGAACGCCACCACCTCCTGGCAGGGCCACGACTTCGACTTCGTATAAAGTCCTGGCTTCCCTGAGAAGAAACGCCTCAAGATGGTCGTGCCTGGCGGCTCGGCAGATTCTTTCGGCAACTGGCTCGTGGCCAGTTCGGGCATGGAGGCGGGCTGCCGATCGGAGTCCATGGAGGTATGGCTAAGTCATCGCGTCCCAGCCTCAAGGCGCCAGCATCACAGTTGCAGTCGGTCGCCGACCGTACGAATGATTCGCAGTTGAAGGCGATTGCCCAGGAGATGTAGTCCCGATCGCCTTTTTCAAATCAACATGGAAGCAACTCCCGGGAACCCAAGTTCTCCGGCGGCACGGTCGACTTCCGCGAGCCCTACTGCTGGAAGGTTCCGTCGATAGGGTTCCCAGATGCGGTGACGGCAGGTCTGCTACTACCGGGAGGTGGCCCCGGTGGCGGTATTTCCGGGATCGATGGGCGAGGGCATACCGGACGAGCTGATCGCGGGTGACACCGGGGACGGCTCGACGCCTGCCCGTTTGCGCCGGGCTCGTCGAGCAGGCCGCCGTCGTCGACCGCGTCTTCGCGTAACCGACCCCGGCCCGCCCTCGCCCCCGTGGGCGGGGCCTGGCGGTGCACGGTGGCCGGTTCAGTGTCGGCGCGCGGGCTGCGGCTCATCCGGCGACCCGATGAAGGTGTTGGCGACGGTGAGCGCGCCGCCGAAGGCGACCCCAGCGGCGAACAACGCCTTCGGCCAAGAGCTGCTGTCCGCGACCATGAGCGCTGCGGCGATGGCCGCGGCGACGAACGCGAAGCCGAAGATGACAGCGGCCCGAACAGTGATGAGCATGTGAGTTCCCAAGGCGTCGGGCGAGGCCTGGTGACCCCGCGACGGCCTACATCATGAGCGATCACAGAGTTAACGTCCCCGCGCAGGTCACATGGGGTACGACGGTGTCTGTGCTTTGAGGATCGCAACCCCCAAGGGGTGTCACGATGGTGATCTGGTCGGGATGTCACCCCGCCGGTCCCGTCGTCGGCGAGAGCATCGGCAGCAGGCCCGCAGCGGGGCGTTTAGGTTGATCCTTATGGACGGGCGCGGCGGGTACGGGACGCGAGACGTCCCGGGTCTGCACGAGGCGCTGGCCACGATCGCCACCGCGGCGCGGGCCGCCTACGCCGACGGCTCCAACCTTCGGGTGCGCTCCTCAGGCATTGTGCACGCCGTGGCGATGACGACCTGGCTGGGCGGGCACCGCATGCCCAGCCCGGCGTGCATGGTCGGGGTGAGCGGCTGGGACCCGGGGGCGGCGCACCCGGACCGGGGCGCGGTGACCTGCCGGCGCTGCCTGAAGCTGACGACCTCGGAGGTCGGCGACGAGCAGCTGGAACTGTTCGCCGTGGACACCATCGCACCGGAGCGCGCCGCCCCCGGCCCGGCCGGTACGGACGAGGCTGAGTAGCGCGCCGTTCCGGCGGGGCTGACCTGTTGTCGGTCACGTTCCCGCTTGAGATGGTGGTGGCCGCCTGGTTCTCCGGCTCAGGGCCGCGCGGGGGTAGCGCAGGTTCAGCGCGGCCGCGGGCGGGTCGTTGAGGTAGTCGGCCCACGGGCAGCCGGCCACGTGCGGGCATCCCTCCAAACTGCTGTTGCAGTGCCGGCACACCAAGCCGCGCACGAGCATGGTGTCAGGGTCGTGGTCGACGAAGACGCCGAGCGCTCCGCGGCAGGCGTGACAAGTCGGCCCCAGGGCCGCGGTCAGGGCGTTGACGATCGGCGCCAGGAGCGAGCCCTGGTACGGCGGCCAGTGGCCGCGGGCCTCGTCGACGGGACAGTGCTGGCGCTTGGGCACCGAGGCGGGGTCGAGGACCTGCTCGGTGGGCGTCATCGCCCAGCGAACCGTCAACCTTCCACGCTCCCCGGTCTCCGGGCCTGCGCCCGGCGGAGGCTGGATCCGGAAGCGCACCCCATCGGTCCACCACACGCACCACTGCTCATGAGGCAGGGCCGGCGCTGGCGGCTTGCGGCGCCCCCGCCAGGGAGCCACGCAGATGAACCGGCCGGCGACCCGCAGGTGGTAGCGACCGTCGTCACCGAGTACCGCCACCCGTTCGGCCGCGTACGTCGCGGAGCGCATCATGCGGCAGAGCTGAGCCGCGCGAGCGGCTATCAGGGCCGCGAGCTCGGCCGGATCACCGCTCTCGACCTGCCAGGCATAGCGCCGCAGCAGCGCGGCCCGGCGGCGTTCGGGGAAGTCCGGATCACCCAACCAGTCGACCACGGTCCTGTATCTGCCCCTGTCGCCACCAGCCGAAAGCCCGATCTCCGGCCACCGACACGGGGACGCGCCGTGTGCCTCCCGGGGCCGCACTCCCCGCCCAGGTCACACGCGGTTTCGACGGTGGCCACCAGCACGAGGTGACCCCCTTTGAAGGGAGGAGTTTTCAGAGTTTTACGAGGGGTCTTACGCGCGGGCGCGGGTGAAGTCGGCGGGCATGCTGTCGCGGCCGACCCGGTTGAGGCACCAGCCCCCCCGAGATGGGGTTGCCTGCCGCTGGGCACCAACGGCCCTCCACTGTCTCCTTGATCACATCAGGCGCACCGTTGCTTCCACTCCCCCGAAACGCCTCAAGCTGGCTTAAGAAGCTTCTGTGCTCCCCCTGAACGGCGATCATGACTATAAGATCAAATATTTTTAACTTTTGACATCTCATTAAATATTAATGATTTCGCGAAAGTGAAAGTGATAGGGTGGCGGCATGACGGAGACGATCAGTGCCACCGGCCCGGTGGAACAGCCCGGCCGGGCCTGCGGCTACTCCCAGTGCGATCGGCGCATCGCCTACACCGGCGCCGGGCGGCCCCGCGAGTACTGCGGCCCGCCCGATCGCATCTGGCCCGACGGCAAGACGTGCAAGACCAAGGCCGCCGAGGAGCGCCGCGCCGTCCAGAACTCCGGGCTGGAGGGGGTGCTGGCCGCCTACGCGGCGACCTCCGGGCCGGTCCTGGCCGCCATCGAGACCCTGACCGGGGTGCTGGCCGCCCACGCCCAGCACGTCACCGGCGCCCGTGACGGCGCCCTGGCCCGGATCGAGGAGGCCGAGCGCACCGCGGCGCAGGCGCTGGCCCGGGCCGCCGACGCCGAGGCCGAGCGCGATCGCGCGGCGCGCCAGGCCGCGGCCGCCGTCCGCGACAAGGACCAGGCCCTCGAGGAGCGCCGGACTGCCGAGCGGATGGCCCGCGATGCCGAGGCCGAGCGTGAGCGTCAGGTCACCGCCGCCTGGGACCGGGTGGTCGAGCACGAGGGACGGCGCACCGCCGCCGAGCAGAAGGCTGCCGACCAGACCGCGGCCGCCACCCACGCCCTGGCCCTGCAGCAGCGCGAGTTCGAGCGGGCCGAGGCGTTGGCCACGACCAACGCCGCACTGGTCAAGGCCAACCGGGAGCTGGAGAAGGATCTGGCCGCCGCCACCGCGCGGGCCTCATCGGCCGAGCAGGCCGCGACGCTCGCCCAGGCCGCCGCCGAACAGGTTCGCGCGGACCTGACCGGCCAGCTGGCCGAGGTCCGGGCCGAACACGCCGCCGAGCGCGCCCGCAGCGCGCAGGCCGGCGCCGAGGCCGGGAAGGCGCGCGAGGAACTGGCCGACGTCCGCGCGCAGGCCGAGGCCTTGCGCGAGGCACTGGCTCACGAGCGGGCCCAGCGGGCCGAGGCCGAGGCCGCACTGCGCGCGGGCCTCGCGGCGGGAAAACGGTCCTGAACCAGGACGGTGCCGGGTGCGGACGCCGAGGCCGGACGATCTTCCTCATTTCCAGTCGGATTTGAGGCACCCCCGCCCCGGTGGCCCGGTGGCCCGGTGGCCGGGCACGAGAGCTGATCATCGGGTGAGGACGAGGGGCGATCCAGCCCCTCCGAGCTCGCCGAGTTCGTCGAGGAGGCCGGGGTCGGCGCTGTCGGGGTCGCTCGTCAGGAGCATCAGGGCCCGCTCGGGGTTGTGATTCATGCCGGTCCGGCATGCCTTCTTGATCAGGGCCGGATATAACGTCACTGTGTTGCGCGCTGACGTAATAGCGGTGAGGGGAGGCGCTGGTGGGGCGCAGGAGGAACGGGCCGGACGGCCGGCCGCCTCGGGTTCAGGAGGTGGGGGCGGCGACGGTCGCGGCGGGGTCGCCGAGCGAGGTGCTGTGCCAGCGCTGTGAGAAGCCGTTCGGCGTGCGGCGCGACGGCCCCGGCCGTCAGGCTCGCTACTGCTCTCAGGCGTGCCGTCAGGCCACCTACAAGCAGGCCCGCACTCCCCCGGTCGGCGAGCAGCGCCAGCAGGTGCGCCGGGAGCTGGAGGGCTTTTCCGTCACCGGCCCGGACCTGACGCATCTGACCGGCGCGGTGGAGGACCTGAGCGCCGAGCACCTGGCCCAGTTTCGCCGCCACCTGAGCGGTCTGATCCGGCACTGGGAGGCCCTGGCCGCCCTGGCCGGCCCCCACCTTCCCGACGTCCCCGCCGTGCTCCCCCCGACACGAGTTTCCGTCACTCCGCCCCCGGTGACGGAAACTCTGTTCCTTGCCCCGGTTCCCGCTCACCGGCCGGTGCCCGCCCCGGTCCGGCCCGCCGCGCCGATCGCGCCGATGGGACGGATCGCGGGCCTGACCCCGACCGGTGAGCAGGCCGACATCATCACCGCCTGCCGAAGCGGGGCGAATCTGGTCATCGAGGCGGGCGCCGGCACCGGCAAGACGTCCACGCTGAAGATGGCGGCCTCTCTGATGGAGGGCCGCCGCGGCTTGTACATCGCGTTCAACAAGGCGATCGCCACGGCGGCCGCCCGCTCGTTCCCGAAAAACGTCACCTGCTCTACCGCGCACTCTTTGGCGTTCCGCGCGGTCGGCTCGGCGTTCAAGGCCCGCTTGGACGGGCCGCGCCTGCCGGCCCGCGAGAGCGCCAAACGGTTGGGCGTCACCAAACCCCTGTCCTTGCGGGACGGCGACATCCCGGCCACCCAGCTGGTCCGGCTGGCCATGGAGACCGTCGGCCGGTTCTGCCGCTCGGCCGACGCGCAGCTGGCCGTCGAGCACGTGCCTGAGGTCAACGGCGTCGACGGCCCCGCGGCCGACGCGCTGAGGAACGCGGTGTTCCCCCTGGCCGTACGGGCCTGGGAGGACCTGACCGACGTCAACGGCACGTTGCGGTTCTCCCACGACGTCTACCTCAAGATGTGGGCGCTGACCGGCCCGCAGCTCAAGGCCGACTTCATCTTGTTCGACGAGGCCCAGGACGCCGACCCGCTGATCGCCTCCGTCGTCCAGGCCCAGCAGGCGCAGCTGATCGCGGTCGGCGACACCGAACAGGCCATCTACGAGTGGCGCGGCGCGATCAACGCGATCCAGACCTGGCCCGCCCGCGAGCGGCTGTTTCTCACCCAGAGCTGGCGGTTCGGGCCGCGAATCGCCGACGAGGCCAACAAGTGGCTGGAGCTGCTGAACGCCCGGCTGCGCCTGAGCGGCACCCCCTCCATCGCCTCGCGCGTCGCCTCCATCGAGCGCCCCGCGGCGATCCTGTGCCGGACCAACGCCGAGGCCCTGCGCCAGACGATGAACGCCCTGGACCGGCGCTTGAAGGTCGCCCTGGTCGGCGGCGGCGCCGGCCCCCGGCGCCTGGCCGAGGCCGCCGCCAGCCTGCAGGCGGGCAAGGGCACCGACCACCCCGAGCTGTTCGCGTTCAGCTCCTGGGGCGAGGTGCAGGAGTACGTCCGCCACGACGAGGCCGGCGCCGACCTGGCCTCGCTGGTGCGCCTGGTCGACGAGCACGGCGCCGACGCCCTGATCGACGCGGCCAAGCGCCTGGTGGCCGATGAGAAGTACGCCGACGTGGTGATCTCCACCGCGCACAAGGCCAAGGGCCGCGAGTGGGCCTCGGTGCGGATCGCCGATGACTTCCGCCAGCCCAAGGCCGACGACAGCGGCCGCCCCGGCAAGGTCCCCAAGGCAGAGGCGCGCCTGGCCTACGTCGCCGTCACCCGGGCCATGCAGACCCTGGACCGGGGCGGCCTGGAGTGGATCGACGATCAGCTCGCCGGCCGGAGCAAGCCCAACCCGTGGACGATGCGCGGCGACCGCGACGCCGACCGTGACCACGGCCCCTGGCGAGGCAGCGCGTGAGCTTCCCCTCGTAGCGGCCCTCCGCTCCCGAACATGTCCCCAGCCGCCAGGTAGCGGAGTGAGAGGTCACGATTGCGGTTCGTGATCGTTGCGGAGCGGTGAATGTGGCTGGTTGGGTGGAGTTTCCGCTTGATCGTGTTCGTGTCGGAGACGGTCGGGTGGAGGGCGGGTTCGGGTGCGACGGGAGTGGGAGCCGGAGGAGCTGATCGCGTCGTGGACGCTGCTGGACGGCGACTGGGAGCTGGTGGGGAACAAGACGGGGGCGACCCGTCTGGGGTTCGGCCTGATGCTGAAGTTCTTCGAGCAGGAGGGCCGGTTCCCGCGGCACGTGGGTGAGCTGCCCAAGGCTGCGGTGGACTACGTGGCCGGCCAGGTGAAGGTCGAGCCGGCGTTGCTGGAGGAGTACGTCTGGTCGGGCCGGTCGATCGAGCGGCACCGGGCTCAGGTGCGGGACGCGCTGGGGTTCCGGGAGTCGACCCGGGCGGATGAGGATGTGCTGGCCGAGTGGCTGTCGGAGAAGATCTGCCCGATGGTGTTCACGGACGAAGGGCTGCGAGCGGCGCTGCTGGCCCGCTGCCGGACGTTAAAGATCGAGCCGCCTGGCCGGGTGGAGCGGATCGTGGGTGCGGGCAGGGCGCGGTTCGAGCGGGAGTTCTGCCTGCATGTGCTGAACAGGTTGTCGGCGGACTCGGCGCGGTCGCTGTGGGAGCTGGCCACGGGTGAGGACGGGTTCCTGCTGGAGTTGAAGTCCGACCCCGGGCGGCTGGGGCTGGAGACGCTGCTGGAGGAGATCGTCAAGCTGCGGCGGGCGAAGGCTCTGGGGCTGGCGGTGGATCTGTTCGGCGGGTATTCGGATCGGCTGGTGGCCTCCTGGCGGGCGAGGGCGATGGCCTCGCATCCGTCGGACTTCGCGGCGAACCAGCCGCCGGTCCGGTTGACGTTGGTGGCCGCGT
>NZ_JBFABE010000042.1:0-71474 GCF_040640155.1 Streptosporangium sp. NPDC023615 | reverse complement strand
CCTGGTGAGGGCCGCTGTGGCATAGGAACCTCTCCACGTTTTCAGGGGATTGACAACCGCCGGCATCCGAGCCGCTGGTGCGATGTGGACGGGTGCCTTGCCGCCTGGCGTCGCGTCTAGGGTCACCAGGTGGACGAAGCCCCGGTGAGTGCGGAGAAGTGGCGCGGACAGGTCCGGGCGCGAGTTCCGTCGAACAGCATCGCGAGGCGTTGGCTCGCCCGGTCGAGCGTCGACACGCCTGGCCCGGACCCGGCGCGGCACGTCGCCTTCGGGCTCCGGGGCCTGACCCGCCGACGACGCCGGAGGGGCGGCGACCGGCCGGTGGCTCCCGGGAGGGCGCTCAGCGGGCGGGGCCGTCGCTCATGCCGTAGCGGGCGTGGCGCGTACCCGTGGTGAACGCCCAGTAGCGGTCGCCGTAGGACCAGTGCCACCACTCGGTGGGGTAGTTGACGAACCCGGCGGACGCCATGGCGGCCCCGAGGACGTCGCGGTTGCGCCGGGCCTCGGGGGAGATGCCGGGAAAAGCGGTGTGGCACGCCTCGTCGCTCTCCGGTGGGGTGGCGTTGACCCGCGTGCCCATCGGGATCTCCACGCCGGAGACGGTGCACAGGGTCAGGTCCACCGCGCCTCCGGTGACGTGCGGGGCCACTTCGGGCGGGGAGACGTACCTGCTGGCCTCCACGTGGGCCCGCCGGTCGTCCCAGCCGGGGTTGGCCGTCCGGTGGGCGGCCAGGGACTCGGCGAAGTAGAGGCGCTGCAGCGCCGCCGGGCGGAATCCCTCCACGACCAGCAGGCGCAGTCTGCGGGGCAGCCAGGTCTGCGCGGCGATCAGGCGGTCGGCCACGCTCAGCCGCACGTGCGCGTACGCGCCTTCGGGGTCGGCGAGCTGCCCGTCGACCCGGATGGCCTCCACGGTGCGAAGGTCGACCAGAGGTTCGCCACACTCCTTCACCGACACCTCGGCGATCCGGGGGTCCGACAGGAGCACGATCTCCCGCATGCAAGCCTCCACGACGTCTCGAAGGCGCTCCGCACGGGGCGCCGACGCAGATCATGCACCGCGACGCTTCAAAGACGCTGTAATCACCCCGCGAGGCCCTCAGCCGGCGAGTTCACGCGCCTCACGGGCCTCGTGCAACCGGAAGGTCTCCAACGCCTCGGCCAGGGCCGTCTTGGCGGAGACGTCGTCGCCGAGCGCGTCGTACACCTGGGCCAGGTCGCGCAGGGTGCGGGCGCGGAACAGGGTGGCGCGCAGCGTCTCCCACAGGGCCAGCGACTCCTCCAGGCGGCTCTTGGCCTGGTAGAGCCGCCCCTCGGCCAGGTCGAGCTCGCCGAGCGTGCGCAGGGTGCACGCCTCGCCCCATCGGTCGTTGAGGGTCCGGGTCGTGGCGAGTGCCCCCTCCAGGGCGCGGCGCGCCGGGTCGAACCGGCCGAGCCGCATCCAGGTCTTGGCCAGGGAACGCACGCAGTACGCCTCCATCAGCCGGTCGCCCAGCTCACGGAAGATCGGCAACGCCTCCTCGCACCGTTTCTCCGACCGCTCCAGCTCGCCCCGGGCGCGGTGGTACAGGGACATGCTCCGCAGGGTCAGGCCCTCGCCGCGGCGGTTTCCCGCCTCCCGGTACAGGGACAGGGCGGCGGTGAGGTCCTCCCAGGTCGCCGGGTAGTCCCCGCGCTCCAGGTGCACGCTGCCGGACAGCCGTTTGACGTGCGCCAGTGCCGTCGGATCGCCGAGGCCGGCCCACTTGCGGCTCGCCCGGTCCAGGAAGTGCAGCGCCTCGGGCAGGTAGCCCTGCTCGCGGCAGGCGGCGCCGAGGGCGGCGAGCGTGCCGGCCTCGCCCCGGGCGTCGCCCGTGGTGCGGAACAGCGAGAGGGCCTGGCTGAGGTACTCGCGGGACTCGGCGTAGTGATCGCGCTCGTAGTACAGGTGGCCGAGACCGGCGAGCAGGGTCGCCTCGCCCAGTGCGTTGTCCATCCGCCGCGCCACCGCCAGCGCGGCCTCGTGCGTGCGGTGCCAGGCCGCGAACGGGTTGTCGAAGACGTACTGGCTGCCCTCGAAGGCCACCGACGACAGCGCGGAGGCCAGATGCACGGCGATGTCGTCGAGATCCATCGCCGCCGCCAGCTCCACCGCGAGGATCAGTGCCTCCTCCTCGCCGCGGAACCAGCCGTGCGGGTCGGCGAGCGCCGTCCGCGCCACCTCCGGGTCCACCGGCCGCGCCAGACCGAGGGCGGCGCGCATCGGGATCGCGCCGGTGGGTACGGCCTCGCTGAGTTGTTCGACCAGCCACAGCCACCCGCCGAGCACCCTGCGCACCACCGCGACGCGCTGGGTCTCTGACTCCTCCGCCTGCGCCCGTTCCCGGGCGAACAACCGGATCAGGTCGTGCAGCCGGTAGCGGGCCCGG
Source organism: Streptosporangium sp. NPDC023615 (assembly GCF_040640155.1). Lineage (NCBI taxonomy): Bacteria > Bacillati > Actinomycetota > Actinomycetes > Streptosporangiales > Streptosporangiaceae > Streptosporangium > Streptosporangium sp. NPDC023615. Next base: position 69,066 of record NZ_JBFABE010000042.1, on the reverse strand, counting down.
CCGGTCGCGTCCGTGTCCGTCACGTTCGCCAGGGAGGTGTCCACCAGGTGATCCAGTACCCGCTCGGCCTCGTCCAGGCCGGTCCCCATGGCCGCCGCCACCACCCACACCGGGAAGTACGGCAGGCCCAGCAGGCCCAGGCGGCGCAGCGCCGTCCTGGCCTCGGCGGGCAGCAGGGCGTAGCTGAGGGCGATGCCGGCTCGCACCTCCTGGTCTCCGACGGTCAGCTCGTCCAGCCTGCGTTGCTCGTCGGCCAGCCGGTCGGCCAGCCGGGCCACCGACCACTGTCGGCGCGAGGCCAGCCTCGCCCCGGCGATGCGCAGCGCGAGGGGCAGACCACCGCATTGCCGTACGATGCGCTCCGCGGCTCCGGGATCCGAGGCGACGCGCTCCGGACCGGCGACCTGCTCGAGGAAGCGCAGAGCGGCCTGGTCGGGCAACAGGCCCAGGTCGAGCACGGTCGCGCCGGCCAGGCCGGTCAGGCGGTTGCGGGAGGTGACGACGACCCTGCAGCCCGGGGCGCCGGGCAGCAGCGGCCGGACCTGCCGCTCGGCGGCGGCGTCGTCCAGCATGATGAGCTTGCGCTTGTCGGCAAGCAGCGTGCGGTAGCGGGCGGCGCGCTCCTCCAGCGTGTCGGGCGGCGGCGTTCCGGGCTCCAGGTCGCGCAGCAGCCGGCCGAGGAGCTCCTGCGGGGTGGCGGGCACCTCCGAGGTGCCGCGCAACTCGACGTGCAGCTGGCCGTCGGGGTAGAAGTGCGCGATCTCGTGCGCGGCGCGCAGGGCCAGGGTCGACTTGCCCACGCCGCCCGGCCCGAAGATCACGCAGACCGGCATGTCGTCCGGCCTGGTGAGGCGGTCGCGTAGTTCCGCGATCTCCGCTTCGCGTGCGGTGAAGTCGGACGGCGGGGAGGGCAGCTGCCGGGGCGGGGCGGCCCTCGCCGCGCCCAGCAGCGCGGGATCGGAGCGCAGGACGGATTCGTGCGCCTGCCGCAGCTCCGGTCCCGGCTCGATGCCCAGTTCCTCGTTCAGCACCCGCCTGCCGTGCTGGTAGACCTCGAGCGCGTCCGCCTGCCGGCCGGTCCGGTAGAGCGCCACCATGAGGTCGCGGCGCAGCCGCTCGCGCACCGGATACGTCGCGATGAGCTCGTTGAGCTCGTCGATCAGGCCGTCCTCCCGGCCCGCCGCCAGATCTGCGGTGACCCGCTCCTCGATCGCCGTCAGCCGCAGCTCCTCCAGCCTGGCCGCCTCCGCGCGCAGGTGGGTGTCGCCGATCCCGCTCAGGGCCGGGCCCCGCCACAGGGCCAGGGCCGTCCGGAACAGGTTCGCCGCCTCCGCGTGGTTTCCGTCGCGCGCCGCCTGCCGTCCCTGACCGGTGAGCCGCTCGAAGACGGTCTTGTCCAGGCTGTCCGGCGGGATCTCGGCGGAGTAGCCCACCCGGTGCGAGACGATGACCTCCGGCAGGCCCGCGTCGGCGAACGCCCGGCGCAGCGAGGCGACATAGGTCTGCAGGACTCCCCGCGCGCTCAGCGGCGGGGAGTCCTGCCAGATCGCCTCCATCAGGCGTTCGACGGTGACCACCCGGCCCGAGGCCAGGAGCAGGGTGGCGAGGAGGACCCGCGGCTTGCCTCCCCCCAGAGGAACCTGCCGCCCGCCGCTCAGCACCTCGATGGGGCCCAGAAGCCGTAATTCCATTTGAACCCCCCCAAGGCTCAACCGATCATCCCAAACCTAAACGCCCACCGGCGCTTTCGGTCCGCGGGAGGGCGAGGGAATCCGAAGGGGAGCCCTCAGGACGAGGGCGAAGGGCCTCGGACGTGTCCGGGGCCCTTCGTGGTGCGTCGTGCTGCCGGGTGGGGTCAGTTGACGGTGCCGGGTTGGGCGGACAGGAGGATCTGGCTCCAGCCGCCGGTGCTGAGGGTGCCGTGGTTGGTGAGGTCGTCGGCGTTGCCGTCGTGGGGGTCGGTGTCGGTGTAGCGGTAGAGGTTGTCGTTGGTGTGGTGGGCGAGGTAGACGCCGCCGCCGGGGGAGATGAGGTGGTCGAAGACCTGCCAGGTGCTGTCGCGCAGGGGGTAGCGGGTGTAGTCGCTGCCGTCGCCGGTGATGCGGTAGGAGATCAGGGCGCCGCTGTCGGTGGTGCCGAGGATCCAGTTGGAGGCGGTGGCGGTGAGGGTTTTGAGGGTGAAGCCGGTGCCTTGGTTGGGGCCGATCTTGGTGCCGGTGGAGATGTTGGCGGTGGTGGGTTTGGCGGTGTTGATGGTGTAGCGCTGCAGGACGCCGTTGGCGATGCCGAACAGGTGGGTGTTGCCGTCGTAGGCCAGGAGGTCGTGGGTGTAGCCGGTGCCGAGGTGGACGGGGGGGTTGAAGGTGAGGTCGCCGTTGTTGTCCTGGACGTCGATGCGGTAGAGCTTGCCGTCGGGGCCGTCTTCGGTGATCAGGAGGGTGTTGAAGTTGAGGGTGGCCATGGCTTTGGGGGTGAAGCCGAGGGTGGCGGTGGAGGTGACCAGGGTGAAGGCGCCGGTGGCGGCGTCGACGGTGTTGTAGGTGAGGCGGCCGTCGGCCAGCACCCCGTACACCGACGCCTTACCGGCGGTCTGTGTCGCTCCGACCGGAGCGGAGTAGCCGACGATGTCGGCGTTGGAGCGGGCGTAGGAATTGGCCTTGATCCGGTCGCCGCTGTTGCCCTCGATCGTGTAGACCGTGCCGGCGTTCGCCGAGCTCACGATGCCCACATGGTCGATGTCGCCGCTCTGGTCCCAGTCGAAGACGACGGCGTCACCGGGCTGGGGCGTGTAACCGCTGGCGCGGGTGTGCCAGGTGTCGTGCCGGACGCCGTAGTCCTTGAAGGACGCGGCCCAGCCGGTGAGGACGCCGCCGCTGGTCTCCGGCACGTCGGCGTGCGGGACGCCGGCGTTCCGCCAGACGTACTTGGAGAAGTCGGCGCACCAGTCACTGTCGCGCCACTGGACACCGTCTTTCGACGGGCACCCCGCGGAGGGTTTCCAGCTACGGAAGTGCCCGGTGTAGTAGTTGCAACCGCTGCCCAGCGGCGACTCGGCGTTGCGCGCCGCGTTGTTGAGCTGGCCCTGGGCCACGGACACGATGGTCGAACGGCTGACCACCGCCGTCGTTGCCGCCGTTGCCGTTGCCGTTGCTGCCGCTGTCGCGGGCGTCGTGGAGATCATTGTGCTGCTCAGGGCGGCGACGGTCACCGCGAGAATCGGAGGCAGGACGCGGGACAAGTACGAGACGCAGTTCTTGAGAGGTTCCATGGCCGAAAGTGTCCGCCGGCCCTCTCCAAAGCCCCTTCAAAACCGCTCCAACCCCGAACCGGGCATCTCGTGCCGGGCGAGCGGGCGAGCGGGCGACAGGAATTCTCGCCGTGTCGCCGTGGTTTCCGTCTACCGCCCCCGCCGTCGGGAAGCGGCCGGGAAACGCCCGGGAAGCGGCCGGGAAGCACGAAAGATCATCGGGAAAGAGGGGAAACGATGTCCGCATCGCCGGAGTTCGCGATCGACACGTTCGGGGACGTCAACGTCGACGCGGACGGGAACAGGCTGTCGTACGCGCAGGTGATCCGTAACGTCGTCGAAGAGGCGGTGCTCGCCGACAGCGTGGGGATCGACGCGATCGGCATCGGGGAGCACCACCGGGACGACTTCGCCGTCTCGGCACCGGAGATCGTGCTGGCGACGATCGCCGGCCGTACCGAGCGCATCCGTCTCGGCACCGCGGTGACCGTGCTCAGCTCGGACGACCCGGTGCGGGTGTTCGAGAAGTTCGCCACCCTGGACGCGGTGTCCCAGGGCCGTGCGGAGATCATTCTCGGCCGCGGCTCGTTCACGGAGTCGTTTCCGCTGTTCGGTTTCGACCTGGCGCAGTACGAGGAGCTGTTCGAGGAGAAACTCGACCTGCTCTCCCATCTCCTGGAGGAGGGGCCGGTCACCTGGCAGGGCCGTCTTCGTCCCGGGCTGAAGGACCAGCACGTGTACCCGAAGACGGAGTCCGGCCGGCTGCGCACCTGGATCGGCGTCGGCGGCAGTCCCGAGTCCGTGGTGCGCGCGGCGCGCTACCGGATGCCGCTCATGCTCGCGATCATCGGCGGTCCGCCGGGGCGTTTCGCGCCGTACGTCGACCTGTACCACCGTGCCCTCGACCAGTTGAAGGTCCAGCGGCTGCCGGTCGGCGTGCACTCGCCGGGCCACATCGCCGAGACCGACGGCCAGGCCCGCGAGGAGCTCTGGCCGCACTATCGGGCGATGCACGACCGCATCGGCCGCGAGCGCGGCTGGGGCCCCACGACCCGGGGCCGCTTCGAGTCGGAGGCCGACGAGGGCTCGCTCTACGTCGGATCGCCCGAGACGGTGGCCGCGAAGATCGCGAATACCGTCGGTACGCTCGGCGTCGACCGCTTCGAGCTCAAGTACAGCTCCGGGACGCTCGCGCACGAGAAGCTGATGAACACGATCCGCCTCTACGGGGAGGAGGTCGTGCCGCGGGTGAGGAAACTGCTGGCCCGGAGCAAGGCCGCGGCGCCTGCCGGATGATCCGTTTCACACGGCGCAGGCCGCTCCGCCCTCCCGGGGACCACCTCCGCGGCATGGTGACCTGGTCACGGAGGGGGGCTCTGTCACCGAACGCTCGCATCCCGATCTCCCGTCACCGACGATGGACGGCATGACAGAGAAGCCCCCCGTACCACCGGGAACCGGGCCGCTCCCGCCGGAGTTCTCCGGGATCGACCCGGTGTCGAACGGCGGAGCCGTCATCCCTTCGTGGTCGCCGGGACGTCCACCGCGCGGGAACGCCGGACGGCGACGATCCGAGCGATCACGATCCACGCACCGACGAGCAGGGTCACCGCTCCCGAGAGCCCGGCAAGCGCCGCCGACACGCTTTCGCCGTCCGGATCGCCGGCTCCGGAAGGCCACCCCCGAACCGGCGTGACACGTCCGTCGCCAGGGTCAGGACCAGGGCGCCGAACGCGAAGGTGATCCCTCCCAGGACGAGGCCGGGAGGCGCCGGCCGAGGCCGCCTGCTCCAGAAGGCGACCCTCCAGGCCCCGGCCGCCAGCATGATCGGGATCATGACGAACTGGACGGCGATCACCCCCGTGAGCGCGGCCAGGCGCGGGTACTCGGACCCGTCGCCTTGCCAGAGCCACAGGAGGGGAAGCGTCACGGCCCCGCTGAGAAGCCCGACGGCCAGAGAACGGAGGAACACCACGGCGGATATGGTCCCGGACGATGGAGGGGAAAGGTCAAGCATCGGAGCCGCCGGGGCCGCCGACGGGTCCGGGCGGCTTCGGCGCTGCCCCGGCCCGGCCCCCCGCGCCTGACGAGCGGTCCTCCCGCTCCGGCTCCGCGCCCGACGAGCGGTCCTCCTCCGGTCCCGTGCCCGATGAGCGGTCCTCCTCCGGTCCCGTGCCCGATGAGCGTCCTTCCCGCTCCGGTCCCCCGTCCGGCGTGCGACCCTCCCGCCCCGCGGTCCTGCGCTCGATGAACGCGCCCACGCCGTCGAGGTACAGGTTCAGCGCGAACGCCCCTTCGACCTCCTCGTCGTAGGGGACGTCGCCCTCGAAGATGCCGGTGGCGATCACCCTGCTCAGCGCGGGAAACCGCCGCGCGTCCACCACGCGGGCGAGTGCCATGCCGTACTGGCGGCCGAAGGCCTCGGGGTTCTCCGCGTAGCTCGCGGACAGGTCTATGCTCAGCCGGAGCTCGCCGTGCACGAAGGTCACCAGACCCATCACGACCCCGACCTTGTCCTCCTCCTCGAGACCCGTGCCGGCGAGCGCGCGCAGCGCGCGGTCGAACCACCAGAGGTTGTTGGGACCCATCGGCGGTCCGCTGACCGGGATCTGCGCGGCCCAGGGGTGCCGTCGCAGCACCGTCAGCACGCCCTTGACCCACAGCGTCAGCCCGGTCCGCCAGTCCACGTCGTCCGGCAGGTCCGGCGGCCCGTCCAGGGCCGCGTCCGCCATCAGCAGGAGCAGCTCGTCCTTGCTCTTCACGTAGCGGTACAGCGTCATCGTGGCATTGCCGAGGTGCGCGGCGATCCTGGCCATCGACACCGCGGCCAGCCCTTCCGCGTCCGCCACCTCGACCGCCGCCCGGGTGATCTCGGCGACCGTGAGGGACGGTTTGCGCCCCCGCCGTACCGTCTCGCGCAACCCCCAGAGCAGGGTCACCTCGGCGGACACCTGGTTCTCGTCGGTCATCCGGTCCCTCTCGTCACGAGCACGAGAACAGTCTAGGAACACCCTTTCCCTCCCCGATGCGTATGGTCTACGCTTTTAGGCGTATGACATACGCATCAGTGTGATCGTACGCGAGAGGCGGAGGAGCGAGAGTGATCGTCGAGGCAACCGGCCTGTACAAGGCCTTCGGGTCCACCAAGGTTCTGGAGGGGGTGGACCTGCACGTCGCGGAGGGCACGGTCTTCGCGCTGCTGGGTCCGAACGGCGCGGGGAAGACCACCACCATCCGCATCCTGACCACGCTGTCGCGGCCCGATCGCGGCAGCGTACGGATCGCCGGGTACGACGTCGTGCGCGAAGCGACCAAGGTGCGCGGCGTCATCAGCCTGACCGGCCAGTCCGTCGCGGTCGACGACCAGCAGACCGGCCGGGAGAACCTGGTCATGATCGGCCGTCTGATGCACCTGGGCGGCCCCGGCGCCCGGCGTCGCGCCACGGAGCTGCTGGAGCGGTTCGACCTGGTGGACGCCATGGACCGGCGGGTGGCGACCTACTCGGGCGGCATGCGCCGGAGGCTGGACCTGGCGATGAGCCTGGTCTCGCGGCCGAGGGTGATCTTCCTGGACGAGCCGACCACGGGTCTCGACCCGGCCAGCCGGACGACGATGTGGGACGCCCTCAAGGACCTGGTCTCGTCGGGGACGACGATCGTCCTCACCACCCAGTACCTGGAGGAGGCGGACCGGCTGGCCGACCGGATCGTGCTGATCAACGGTGGCAGGGTCGCCGCCTCCGGTACGGCCGACGCGCTGAAGTCCCAGGTGGGCGGGGACCGCCTCGTCCTGCGGTTCGCGGCGGAGGCCGACGCGGCCCGTGCCGCCACGCTGTTCGACGTGCCGCGCGGCACCGACCCCCTCGCGCTGGGCGTCCCGTCCGACGGCAGCGCGGAGCACCTGCACCGGGTGCTGGACGACCTGCGGACCGCGGGCGTGCCGCCCGTCACGGTGTCCTCGCACCGGCCGACGCTGGACGACGTGTTCCTCTCCCTGACCACCGCCGGCCGTACTCCGGCCCGGGTCTGACCGGCTCCGGAAAGGACCACGACCATGACCGTCCTCGCCGTGCACGGCGGCGTCCGCAACGCCGTGAGCGACTCCCTGACCATGATCGACCGCAGCGTCCGGCTCAGCCGCCGCAACGCCGACACGCTGGTCATGTCCATCGTCCTGCCGCTGCTGATGATGACGCTGTTCGTCAACGTCTTCGGCGGGGCCATCGACACCGGCACCGAGTACATCAACTACGTCGTGCCCGGCATCATCCTGCTGTGCACCGGTTACGGCGCCGCGTCCACCGCGATGTCCGTCGCGCACGACATGACCAGCGGCATGGTCGACCGGCTGCGGTCGCTGCCGATCCGCAGCTCCGCGGTCCTGACCGGCCACGTCGTCGCCAGCGTCGCCCGGAACCTGCTCTCCACCACCGTCGTCGTCGGCGCCGCCGTCGCGATGGGCTTCCGTCCCGACGCGACGTTCGTCGACTGGACACTGGCGGCCGGACTGCTCCTGCTGTACGTGCTCGCGCTGTCCTGGCTGGCGGCGGGGCTCGGCGTGATCGCGAAGTCCGTCGAGTCCGCCAGCACGCTGAGCTTCCTCATGCTGTTCCTGCCCTACCTCAGCAGCGCGTTCGTTCCGACGCACACCATGCCGTCGTTCCTGCACGCGGTGAGCGAGAACCAGCCGATCACCCCGGTGATCGAGACCGTCAGGGGTCTGCTGACCGGGACCCCGATCGGCGGCACCGGCCGGATCGCGGTCGCCTGGTGCGCCGGCCTGCTGGCCTGCTCGTTCGTCCTGGCCTCCTGGCTGTTCCGCCGCCGCACCCGCGGCTGAGGGAGGGAGGACCGCCGGTGGATCAGACCCGGGCGTACGTGACCGGCGGCGCGTCCGTGCGTGCGAGGTCACCTGTTCACCGGCAGGCCCTGGCCGGCGGCCGACCCGGCACTGGGACCCTGGCCGGGCCCGCCGATCCGGACGTGGTCCGGGTGGGTGCCTGATCCTGCCGGACGAGCGCCCGCTGTCCGCGGAGCTGGAGGCGTTCCTCGACGCCGGCGAGCCGCCGGTCCACTTCGGCTTCGGCGGCATCCACGCTCCCCACGACCTCGGCCGGAACACGGTCCGGGCGGCCCGCGCGCCGGGACGGCGCGCGGTCGTGCTCCGGGGCTGGGCCGGCCTGGCGCCGCCGGACGACGGGCCCGACCGCCCGTTCGCCGGGGAGGTCGATCAGCAGGCGCTCCTGCGGCGGGTCGCCGCCGTCGTGCACCGCGGCGGCGCGGGCACCACCACGGCGGCCGCGCGGGCCGGAGCACCTCAGGTCGTCCGGCCTACGAGGTCTCGTCGGCGGCCGGAGGCGGTGACGGCCGCCGGCCCATCCCGCGAGGCATCAGCAGGAACACCTTGGGCGACAGGCGGTCCATGTCCCCGCCCCTGCCGAACACCAGGCCGGCGGCGAAGTCGACGAACTGCGTGGCCTCACCGTCCGGTATCCCGGTGAGGTCCATCACCACGGGCGTGCCGGTGCGGAAGTAGTGCCCGACGTGGAGCACCTCGTTGTAGTCCCGGGGACACAGCGTCTTGAACACCGCATCAGTCTCCACCGTCCACGCCGTCCGTCAAGACCTCCTCGCCGTGGCGTCCGCGACGAGTCCGGATTCCCCGCCCCTCCACGGCGACGGGGCCACGCGGTCCCGCCCCGGGGACCGTGCCCCTGTTCCCGCGAACACCCGTCGCAGCAGGGGTCCCCGCGCCATAGAGTGATCGCGGGGAAGGGGTGAGGAGCCTGGAGACCTCGCGAGGACCGCGAACCGGTGTCGTGGTCGATCCCGCGCTCCCCCAGGAGGTCGCGGACGTCCTCCGCGTGAACCCGACGGTGATCGCGCGCGTGCGAGCCGGTCACGGTCCACCGGAGAGCCCGGAAAGGGAACACGCCCCCACCGGTCTCCTGGTCTTCGGCGGCATCCTCTCCGCGGCGAGCCTGCTGATCCTGCTCTGGCTCGGGGGAGGCTTCTCGGCCGCGATCCTGCCGGCCGTCGCGCTGGGCTGGTTCCTGCTCGCCGCGATCAGGGCGCAGGGGGCCTCCGAGGAGGAAGCGATCCCGGAGTGGGAGTTGTACGACCTCGCCCACCGGTACCGGGACCACTGCCTTCTCCCCGACGAGCTCGACGACCTCGACGGCGGTGCGCGACGTCTGCTCGACCGGACGCGCCAGGCCGTCGACTCCGTTCTGCGGTCGCGCGTCAACACCGATGGACTGCTCGACGACGTACGGAACACCGTCATGCTCCCGCACCAGGAATGGGAGATCGCGCGCCTGCTCGTCAAGCTGTCCACCCTGAAGAAGGAACACCGTCACCTCGTGCACGGAGGGGTCACCCCGGAGGTGGCGGCCGCGGTGAGACCGCTGGAGCGGGCGCTCGCCGGCAGTGAGAACGCCGTCACCGCGCGGGTGGAGGCGCTCGAACGCTACGCGGCCCACGTCGCCGACGCCGAACGCGCCTACCGGGCCCGCGCGCAGATCCAGGCGTTCGCGGAGCGGCTGCCCCGCTACGAGGAACTGCTCGCGGAGTCGGGCGCCGACGCCCTCTCGATCCCCGAGATCGGGCATCTCACGGGCGAGGCGGACGAGCTGGAGCGCGCACTGCGCGCGAGCATCGGTTCGGCCCATGAGATCTTCGGCCACCTCGACGGGCCCGACCCCGCCGGCCCGCCGTCCTCACCGCCCACGCCCTGACGGTTCGCCGTTCTCGTGGTCCGTCATCACGGCCGGGACGACCGGTGGGCCGGGAGGACCGGGCGGCCGGCCGACGGGCCAGACCTCGCCGGGAGGCACCCGTCCACGGCATCACCGCCGGCATCACCGCCGGCCGAGCAGGCAGTAGGCTGCCGTCGCGTCGTCGTGGATCTTCGTGCGGGGCCAGCGGGATCCCTGGGGATCGGTGTGTTCGGCCTCACGGACGCGGTGGATCAGCTCACCGGGGCCGGGACCTTCCAGGATGTCGAGAACCTCGCGCCAGGTGGCCAGGCCGAACCGGTCCACCAGCCTGGAGGCGCCGTCGCTGAGCAGGGCGATCGCGCGCACCCGGTCGGCGGGGAGCGTGCCGGTGAGTGATCGCTCGGCGGTGAGCGGGTCGACGGCGGCGACCCAGAAGCCGCCCTCGCGGTTGCGGTGGCCCCGCATGGTCTCCACGTACTCGCGGTGCGCGGTGACGTGGTCGACGCTTCCGTGGACGAGCGTGTCCAGGACGGATCGGTGTTCCCTGCCGACCAGCGCCTCCCGGTCGTCACAGACGACCGTCGGCTCGGTCTCACCGGCCAGGTCCAGGAGGAGCACGGAGTCGGCCAGGACGAGGTACTCCAGGTCGTCGGCGGTACGGCGGACCATGACCACCGTGGCGGACGGCGATCCGGGGTGGGTGAGGTCGCAGACGAAGTCGTGGAGGGAGGCGACGGCCTTGATGCCGTTCCCCAGGATCTCCGTGAGCGTTCCGTTGTCCTGGACCATGCCCGCCAGAAGGGTCGAGCCGAGGGAGCGGACGTACCAGTCGACACCGTGGATGCACCCGGACCCCGAGCCCTCCGGGGTACCGGCGCCGTCGAGAAGGGCGAACACCTCCGAGGTGGCGCCGACGAAGTCCTCGTTCCGCCGGCCTGGCGCGGCCTCGGTGGCGAAGGTGATGCGCATCGGGTGGTGCTCCTCGCGGTGGACGGGTCACGCTGGGGGGCCTGAGGGCGATCGCGGGTCTCCCCACCAGGTTCCCCCGCTGGAGCGGCGTACTCCCCGGGACTCGCGCCCACCCGGCCGCAGGGCGGCGCGCGTGTGCGGCGGGGGGCGTCCCGAGGCGTGGCGCGGCGTGCGGGGCGTGGCGTGCGGGGCGCGGCCCGGCGTGCCGGGGAGGTGCGCTCAGTACGAGGGATCCGAGATGGACTCGGCCCGGTAGACGTCCATCGGCTCCTCCCCTTCCTCGTCCACGCCCACCTTTCTCAGGAGCAAGGTCCGGCTGCCGATTTTCAGTGAGCGTTCGCCGTTGATCTCCGTGGACGTGAAGACGGTGACGGTGTGGCCGTGCATATCGCGTACCTGGGCGTATTCCGGCTCATCGGGAATGTCTAACTTGATCCGTATCGTCTGGAATGTCACTCTCCCAGTGTGAAAGCCGCGGGGCCGGAAATCGATCCTCCGGAGCACGACATTCGGCATCGTTTCCGGAGAGGGCGTCGCGATCGGCGATCAGCGGTCGCCGATCCCGGACGGCGCGGGGGCGGCCGGGCACGGCCGGCGACCGGGGGCGTCAGGGCAGCGGATCGATCTCGATGTGCCGGTCGTACTGGAGGAGTTCCGCTCCGCGGTCGGTGAGGATGGGCCATCGGGTGGCCCGGGCGCACCAGACCACGTGCCCGGCCGTGACGTCGCGCGATCCGTCGAGGATCTCCGCGATGTCCCCGACCTTCCCGTGGGTGAAGTCGTCGATCGTCACGCCGGGAGTGGTGACGAGTTCGAACAGCTCGACCTGGGTCGAGATGGGGGAGATGGACAGCACGGCCGCGAGGCTGGTCGCCGGAACGCAGATCCCGCCGCCGCGGAAGAGACACATGGCGGCGACACTCCTGGAGTATTCGGTCTTCGCCACCGCGATGTCGACCAGCGCGCTCACATCGAGCACTCGACCGGGGAGCATGGTTCAGCGCCTCCGGAAGCCACGGATGCCGATCTGGTCCCACTCCCTCTCGGAGAGGGGATCGACTCCGAGGGAGTCGGCCGCCCTGTCGAGGTCCTCGCGGTGCAGGCTCCAGCGGTGCATCAGGGTGATCACGTGGGGTTTGTTGCCGATCTCTCGCTGGACGGCCGCCTGGATCACGTCGGCGATCCGGCTTCCGGTCAGCCGCGCCTTACGGGACAGTGCCTCATAGTCGGCCTTGTCCAACTCTACGGTGATGGAGGTCTCGGAGGCCGCCGTGCCGCTCGCCTTCTGTTCTTCCCCGAACTGAAGGTGGGCCAGCCAGAGCGGAACCGGACCGGACTCCTGCGCGCTCGTCACGCGGTCGTCCACCGGTGATCTCTCCGGTCCTGCGTCGTCTCGCCAGGCCGGTATGAAGTGGGCCATGCGTTCGACAGTAGCCGTGAATCGCCGACCATGACAGCGCTTCCGCGCGACTCCGGCGGCTCGTACGGGAAGGCCCGGCGCCTTTCCACGCCTGCCTTTCCCGGAGCGGCCCGCCCTCGCGCCGCCCGCCTTTTCCCGGCCCGGCCGGTGCCCCGGTTCCCGCCTCGGTGCCGCGTGATCGGGCGCCGGTACCACGCTTTTCATGATCGCCCTTTACGCTTCAAAAGTATTTATACTCGTATGTCGACTCATATATAGGTGAAACCGTTATTGCGTGGGCCCGGAGGGATTGTCAGGGGCGCCCTGGCCCGAATCGAGCGGTGGCGCGGTCGTGGCCGGGCCCGTGGAGCCGGGGGACGGGGGCGCGTTCGGGTCCGTGGTGCCGGGAGGCGCGTTCGGGTCCGTGGAGCCGGAGGGCGGGGGTGCGTTCGGATCTGTGGTGCCGGGGGGTGCGTTCGGGTCCGTGGAGCCGGGGGACGGGGGCGCGTTCGGGTCCGTGGTGCCGGGAGGTGCGTTCGGATCTGTGGTGCCAGGAGGTGTCGTGCCGCAGAACCCGGCCGTCCGCCGCTCCGCGGCCAGCTGGTCGACCGGTTTCCGGTACTCCGCGCGTTCCTCCAGCGACGGTTCGTACGACCACGACCCCTTCTCGAAGACGAAGCCGAACTCCGTGGTGGCTCCACCCCTGTCGGCCCGCACCACGGCGGTGTCACCGCTGATCGCCACGGACGCGACGGTGAACGGGGAGTCGGCCACGATCGGCGGGCAGAGCGTGAACAGTCTCACGTACTCCTCCCGGGAGATCAGCTTCTTCGCCCCGGTGGTCCACAGATCCCAGAAATCGTCGTAGGAACCGCTGCCGTAGGCGTCGAGCGCGGGCTGTACGGCCTGACGGACCGAGGCCTCCGAGTGGTCGGCGCCTCTCGCCGAGGCCGGGGGCGAGGCCGGAGGATCGAACACCATGAACATGGTGACGACGGCCCCGATGGCCACACCGAGCGCCAGGACGAGTATCACGGCCAGCCCCCGCCCCGTCTCACCCTGGGAGGGCTTGCCGTACTGCGGCGGATAGCCCACGTGTGATCTCCGGGGCCGGTAGGAACGGATAAACGTGATCATAACGCCCGAGGCTCGGGAGTGGTCACGGTGTCTCCCGGCCACCAGGCAAGATACCCGGTCCCGGGGGACCTGTCGGCCGGCCGTCGAGGGCGGGACGTCCCGGTCATCGGCGCAGGGGACATAATGCGCCCGTGATTCAAACGATCGGCACGGCCGTCGTCGTCTTCGCGGGCACCAACGTGGACGACCTCGTCATCCTGACGGTGCTCTTCCTGGCGTCCCGGGCGGGTGGCGTCCCCCGTCCCGGGCAGATCGTCGCCGGTCAGTACGCGGGCATCGCGACCCTGGTGGCCGTCTCGGCAGCGGTCGCGCTCGGGCTCGCCGTGGTGCCGGACCGCTGGGTGGGACTGCTCGGCCTGGTGCCGTTCGGTCTCGGGGTGCGCGGGCTGGTCGGAGCCGCGCGAAGCGGCGGGGAGGAGGCGCCGCCGGTCGCCTCCGGGGTGATCTCGATCGCCGGGGTGACCATCGCCAACGGGGCCGACAACATCTCCGTCTACACCCCGCTGTTCCGTACGATCGGCCCGGTGCCGAGCGGCGTCACGATCGCGGTTTTCGCGGTGCTCGTCGCGGTCTGGTGCGCGGTGGCCTCCTGGCTGGGATCGCACGGGAAGGTCATCGCGCTGGTGGAGAGGTGGGGCAGATGGCTGGTGCCCGTGGTGTTCATGGTCATCGGCGCGGTCATTGTCCTCGAGTCGATATTTAGATAAATATGGACAATTCGCCCGAATTCAGGGTATATGGATCGGGGAATTATCCCTTATGCGAGAGCATTTATGCTTCTACCGTCATCGATGGTTCAAGGCGTGGATCGCCATGATCGCTCTCTCCTTCTCGCTCATCGCCGTGATGCAGACGGCCGGGAACGAGGCGTTGCTGCCCGCGGCGTTCTTCTACGGGGCCGCGGCCGGGCCCGTCGCCCTCCTGCTCGCCACCCACGACCGGACCCGGATCGGCGTCAGCGTGCCGCCCATGACGCTGGTGGGGATGTTCCTGTTCGGCGGTGGCGTCGCCCTCCTGCTCGGCGGCTGCCTCGACTCGCTCCTCATCTCGCCGAAGGACGACGTCTCGATCCTGCGGGTCGGGTGGATCGAGGAGTCCGCCAAGTTCGTCCCGCCCCTGGCGGTCGCCCTCACCGGCCGCCACCTGACCAGGGCCGCCGGGGTCGCCCTCGGGCTGTCCTGCGCGACCGGATTCGCCGTCATGGAGTCGATGGCCTACGCCTGGAAGAACGTCGCGGGCGAGGGCGGCGTGGTCGGCGCGGGCACGATCCTCTTCCTGCGGGGCCTCACCACCCCGTTCAGTCACCTCGTCTGGACCGGCCTGATCTGCGCGGTGGCGTTCGAGGCGTGGCGGATCCGCGGGCGCGTCGTGGTGACCCTCCCCGTCGTCACCGCCTTCGTGACGGCGGCCGTGCTGCACTCGCTCAGCGACGGCCTGCTCGTCCTGGACATCCCGCGCCCCGCCCGCCTGCTCTTCCTCGTCGTCGCGGCGGTGAGCTACTGGCTCTTCCACCGGGCCACCCGCGACCTGAGACCGTGGGAGGCCGACGACCGCCTCCCCTCCCACGCCTGACCACCCGCGCCCCGGAACCCGTCCGCGCTTCCCGGGACCCGTCGCGCGCCTCGGGAATCGCCCTGCACCTAGGAACCCGCCCGGCGCGGGCCACGGGGTGACCTACTCGTACGGCTCGTCGGGGGCCTTCACCGTGGTGAGGCTCTCCCCGGTGATCTGCGGATACACCACACCGTTGGGCATCTTGCCGAAGGTCTGCGGGATCCAGGTGCCCGTGACCTCGACCCAGGTGTCGGCCGGTGGCGCGTCCAGCCCCTTGACCGCGACCTTGAGCGGGAAGGCGTCCGCGGCGCAGCAGGCGATCTGCATCCGCGTGACGTACCACTGCCCCTTCTTCTTGGCCGGGGAGACGAAGCCGGTCAGCCTGACCGTGCGGCCGGTGAGGGACTTCTTGTCGTCGTCCCAGGCCCGGCCGATGAACTCACCGACCGTCATGTCCACGGGACCGTTGCCGGCCAGCGGGGTGAACGAGCTCAGGCTCTGGTCGCGGGGCGGCGGGGTGTCGTCACGGGAGGCGGCGAACGAGCCGAGCGCGGGCGGGGCGATCAGGAAGATCGCGAACACCGGCAGGCAGAGCAGCCACGCGACCCGGGGGCCTCCGTGCGCGTGCCCCCCGTGCGCGTCGTGTCCCTCACGATCCCCGGAAGAGCCCCCCGGCCCGTCCGAGCCGTTCGGACCGCTCGACCCGCGGGCGTCGTCGTGATCGTGTCCGGACGGCCGGTCCAGCGCCTCGTCGCGACCGCGCGGCGGGTGGCCGTGCCCCTCGGGTGCGGACTCCCCGGCGGCCAGGTCTCCGGCCCTGGAGGCCTGGAGCAGCCCGACGACCCCGAGGATCACCAGCACCACCCCGGCGCCGATCAGGAAAGGCCGGAAGCCGGGTTTGACGTAGTTGAGGTAGGTGGTGGAGAACGCCGAGATCCGCAGCACGGCGCAGCCCAGCAGCGTCAGGACCAGGTTCTGTGTCACACGGTTCATCGGGGGCCGCGCATTCCTTCCGCCCGGGCGGGCGTGATCGGTGAAGGGGAGACGGAGGACGCGATCGGTTCACGCGGCATCCACCGAAGCCGAAGGAGCCGCTGAGCCAGCCGGTCCCGCCGGGACCCCTTCGGCCGGGAAGACCGGGAAGACCGGGGAGGCCGGGGAGGCCGGGGCCGGGAAGGCATGGAAGGCCGGGGAGGCACGGAAGGCCTGGAGGACCGCCCCACGGGGGCCAGGGAAGGCCGCCTCACAGCAGCCACCAGCCGAACAGGACGCTCACCCCGACGGCGAGACAGAAGGTCAGCGGGACGAACCTGACCACGAAGGCCCTGCCGAACGTGCCGCTCTGCAGGGCGATCAGCTTGAGGTCGACCATCGGCCCGACCACCAGGAAGGCCAGCTTCGCGGTCGGGGAGAACGCGGTCATCGAGGCCGCCACGAACGCGTCGGCCTCCGAGCAGATCGACAGCAGCACCGCCAGCAGCGCCATCACCAGGACGGCCAGCCACGGCACCCCGGCGATCGTGGTCAGCCACTCGCGGGGGACGACGACGTTCAGCGTGGCCGCGGCCAGGCCGCCGACGATGAGGAAACCGCCCGCGTGCAGCAGGTCGTGCCGCATCGCCTCGGCGAACTGCGCCAGCCGGGGGCCGTCGCCGCGCGGGCGGGAGGGGATGCGCAGCCACTCGGTGCGGCCGAACCTCAGCCACAGCCAGCCGACCAGCACCGCCACGGCCAGCGATGCCCCGAACCGGGCGGCCACCATCAGGGGCTGCCCGGGGAAGGCGACGGCGGTGGCGACCAGCACGATCGGGTTGATCGCCGGGGAGGCGAGCAGGAACGCCAGCGCGGCGGACGGGGCCACCCCCCGTGACATCAGCCCCGAGGCGACCGGGACGGAGGCGCACTCACACCCCGGCAGCACCGCCCCGGCCATCCCGGCGACCGGTACGGCGACGGCCGGGTTGCGCGGCAGTGCCCTGGTCCAGAACGACGCCGGGACGAACGCCGTGATCGCCGCCGACAGGGCCACGCCGAAGACCAGGAACGGCAGCGCCTGCACGCAGATCGCCACGAAGATCGTGGCCCAGGTCTGCAGGGCCGGCGCGGTCAGGTGCGGGGTGAGCAGGAGACGGCCCGCCACGAGCGCGACGATGACGAGCGCGAACCCCCACGGCAGGGCGCCACCTGAGCCGCGCCGTCCCCAGGAGTCGGGGGGAACCGGGCTCTCGTCATCGATCCGCACGTCCCGCGGCCCGGCTCGAAGCTCAGACATGCCCCTCATCGTGCCAGACATCCCGTACGTCCCACGCGGAACATCACAGTTGCGACAGCAGCCATCGAGGGCCGGTGATCTCGGCGCCCAGCTCCACGACCCGTCCGCGCAGCCCGCGGTCGGCGGTGACCACCAGGACCCGCTCCCACGGCCGGGCGTCCCGTACGGCCTGGACGACGCTGTCGTCCCCGTCCGCGGGCGCGGGGATCACCGAGATTCCCGGGACCGGGACGCCGTCGCGGACGGCTCCGCGCGCGGCGCCCTCGACGACCGCGGACACCCGGGGGAACCAGCACTCCAGCGCGGGAACCTGACCGGGCACGGTCCGCAGGCCGGCGGCGGCGCGTGCCCCGATCTCGGCGAGCAACCTGGCGGTGGCCCCGGCGCGGTCGTTCCACCAGCCGTGTTCGGCACGGGCACCCACCAGGTTGGCGATGTCGAGGACGACGAGCCACGGCGAGAGCGCGAGGCCGATCGCCGGCCAGGTCTCGGCGAAGCCGGGATGCAGGTTCCTGGCGGTGACCTTCCCGGCCGGGAGCCAGCGCAGGTCCACGCTCTCGTTGTTGGCGGGGACCGCGTGCAACAGTTCCGCGGCCTCGGCGATGACGGTCTCGAAGGACCAGCCGCCGTGGTCGTCGAGGTAGACACCCTGCACCCGCAGGCCGTCGCCGTCCATCGCGGCCTCCTCGGAAGCCTCGCGCAGGGCGGCCTGGACGCCGTTCTCGTGGCTGTCGCGGGCGCCGCCCGGCAGACCCCAGGTGCCGCCGTGGTGGCTCCAGACGGCGCGTTTCTGCATCAGGACGTGCGGGGTTCCCGCGTCGTCGTGGTGAACGGCCAGCAGACCGGCCGCCCCGTACACGCCCCAGTGCCGATGACCGCGATCACACCGGGCCCAGCCGTCCCCGTCCCTGGCCGCCATGCGACCAATGATGCACCAGCCCCCGTCCCCCGCCGCCCGCCGACGGTAAGAAAGGAGGGAATGGCCGAATACGTCCGCCGATATAACGTGAAGCGCATTTCCTGTGGCCATGCCATGATCTGGCGTACGTGATCCAGCATGCTGACGTGGATCCTGCTTCCCGGTCGAAGGAATGTCATGAGCACGAGCGCGTTCTCCGTGCCTGTTCGCCGTCTGCGCCCGATCCGCGAGTTCACGACGGTCGTCGTCGTCCTGATCGCGTCGGCCTCGGTCGCGTCCGTCGTCGTTCCGGTACGGCAGCTCCTCGACGGGGAGAAGTGGCCGTGGCCGACGGCCGTCCCGGTGTACGCCCTGAGCGCCCTGCTGTGCCTCCCGGCGGGAATCGCCTTCGTGATCTGGCTGTTCTGGGCGCGTTTCAACGCCTACGCGATCTCCCCGAGGGTTTTCCACACCTACGCCACGTCGTTACTGATCCTCGGCTGGACCCCCCCGCTCTCCCTGTTCGTCCCCAAGGGGATCGTCGACGACATCTGGGCCACCTCGCGGCCCGGTGGCCTGTGGCCGGGCACCGATCTGCTCAGGGTCCGTCGTTCCGTCCTGATCCGGTCGTGGTGGCTGACCTGGTTGCTGTCGGGGGTCATGACCGTGGTGGCCGAGAGGTTCGTGGCGGGAGGGCTGAACCGGCTGGAGATCCTCGCTCTCGTCGCCTGCGTCGTGTCGTCGCTCGCCGCCGGGCTGCTGGCCGTCCGGGTGATCCTGGCGATCACCGATCTCCAGGAGGCGGCCCGTGCCGAGGACCGGCTCACGCGGGCGCGGCGGCTCGGGGAGGCCGGACCTTTCGAGGGCGGCGCTCACGGGGCGCACCTCGGGCTCGTCACCGTGTTCGTACGCGACCACGACGAGGCCATCGCCTTCTACGTCGACACCCTCGGGCTCGATCTCCTGGAGAACAGGCGCCTGGACGACGGCGGGCGCTGGGTCACCGTACGACCGAGAGGCGCGCGGGAGACGGCGCTCCTTCTCGCCCGGGCCTCCGGCCCCGAGCAGGAGGCGCGCGTGGGCGACCAGACCGGCCTGGTCTTCTGCACCGACGACCTCGTCCGCGACTACGAGCGGATGGCGGCGGCGAGCATCCCCTTCGAGGAGGCTCCGCGCCACGAGCCCTACGGTACGGTGGCCGTCTTCAGGGACCCCTACGGCAACCGGTGGGAGCTGCTCCAGCCCAACGTCTCACCGGCGTACGGCTGAGCCGTCGCGCGATCGACCTCTCGCGCGGCCGCTCGTCCGTACGGCCGGACCCCGTACGGTGCGGCCGCTCGCCCGTCGGCCGGACCTGTGCGGCGCGGTCTTCGCGCGGCTCAGCCGCCGCCCTTGGAGAAGTGCTGGTAGTCCTTGATGCCCGACCAGTCGCCGCCCCACTCCCAGCCCTCCCGTTCGAACGCCCTGACCACCCGGTCGCCCGGGTTGATCACGCCCTTGCCCCGCATCGGGCGTCCGGCGAACCTGCGGGCGTTGGCGTGCGCCACTGAGCCGTTGGCGTACACGTACGGGTTCTCGCGCGGGTTGATGTCGACGGCCCGGCCGTAGGCGTGCCGTGACCAGCTGTTCGACCCGGTGGCCGGGCGGCAGTTGAAGGCCGAGGTGTTGTCGGCGTCGATCGAGTCGAAGTCGTCGCCCCTGTAGACGTCGACCGACTGCATCCTGCGGATCGGCCAGCGCCAGTCGTACAGGCGCCGGAAGACCGAGACGACGTCCTCGGTCACGGCCCTGTGCACGACCAGTTCGCCGGTGTGCGCCCTGTCGTCGAAGCCCCAGTGGGTCATCGTGATCAGCCGCAGGTCGCCGACCGGGACGGGGCATCCGGGCCGCCAGGAGTACCTGAGCCGGTCGCGGGTGACGCGGGAGACCTTGGCGGAGAACGGTGGCGGGCCGGTCGGGGTCGGTGCCGCCTCGGTGGGCCCGGGAGCCGCCGGTGTGGTGCCGGTCGGCTCCGGGGCCGTGGGCGTCGCGCCGGTCGGGTCCACCGGGGTGGTCGGCGAGGGCGCCGGGACGGGGGCCGACGCGGCGGGCGGCGCCGGGCCGGACGGGGAGGCGGCCGTGCCGCAGGCGGCGGCCGTGAGGCAGCCGACGGTGACCGCGAGCGTCGCGCGCGCGTGGATCGTGAACCTGGGCCCTGGCACGTGCCGCCCCCTCATCGAAACAGACAAAAGCGACAATGGATCATTGTAGTCGATCGGTCACCCCGGGTGGCGGAGGGTCGTGACGGCGATTTCCCGCGGGCGATCGTGGGCCGCCCGGGCCCGGCGTCCGGGAGGGGGCGTCCGGGCTTCACTCATGGCCCCATGATCCATGTTCTTTGGGGAGGCTTTTCATCGAAACGTATCGCGCCTGTGTTCGAACCCACGCTACAGTCGTGGGCACGGGATCGAACACGGGTTCGGTCTGATGTCCGCCCAGGTGAAGGGGGGTGCACGGCGATGCTCGCGATGTCGCCCATGGCACCCGCCCCGCCCGCCCCCGTTCCGGCGGCGGGCCCGGCGACACGCCGTAGCTCTTTCTACGGAAATCTAAGCCGACCGCTATATCCCGTCATAAAGTCCGAGAGCGTGGACCCCGTTCGCAATCCCTACGCGCCCGGTGCCGGGCAGCGCCCCCCCGAGCTCGCCGGACGCGACCGCGAGCTCCAGCAGTTCGAGATCGTCCTGGAGCGGGTGGCGCGAGGCCGTCCCGAGCGCAGCATGGTGGTCACCGGGCTGCGCGGCGTCGGCAAGACCGTCCTGCTCAACACCTTCAAGTCGATGGCCATGCAGCGGCTCTGGGGCACCGGGAAGATCGAGGCCCGGCCGGACCAGTCGATCCGCCGCCCGGTGGCCGCCGCCCTGCACATGGCCGTCCGGGAGCTGGCCCCCCGGCATCGGGCGCCCGAGCGCATCGAGGAGTTCCTCGGCGTGCTCAAGGCGTTCGCGATGCGCGATCCCTCCGCGGCCAAGGGCACCTCGCACTGGTCGCCCGCCATCGACGTGCCCGCCGGCCGCGGGCGCGCCGACTCCGGCGACCTGGAGATCGACCTCACCGAGCTGTTCGTCGACGCCGCCGCGGTCGCCACCGACCTCGGGGTCGGCATCGCGCTCTTCATCGACGAGATGCAGGACGTCCAGGCCCCCGACGTCTCGGCCCTGTGCGCGGCCTGCCACGAGCTCTCCCAGAGCGGCGGCCCGCTGATCGTGGTCGGCGCGGGCCTGCCGCACCTGCCCAGCGTGCTCTCGGCCAGCAAGAGCTACTCCGAACGGCTCTTCCGCTACGCCCGGATCGACCGTCTCGACCGCGAGGCGGCCGACCTGGCGCTCATCGCCCCGGCCGAGAGCGAGGGGGTGGAGTTCACCCAGGACGCCCTCGACGCCCTCTACGTGGCGGCCGACGGTTACCCCTACTTCGTCCAGGCGTACGGCAAGGTCGCCTGGGACCTGGCGCTGCGCAGCCCGATCACCGCCGAGGACATCAGGGTGTCCGCGCCGGAGGCCGAGGAGGAGCTCGCGGTCGGGTTCTTCGGCAGCCGCTACGAGAGGGCCACCCCCGCCGAGCGCGACTACATGCACGCCATGGCCGCCATCGGGGACGAGCCCGTCGCGACGTCGGAGGTGGCCGAAGGGCTGGGACGCAAGCCGTCCAGCCTCTCCCCGGCGCGCGACAGCCTGATCAAGAAGGGCCTGATCTACAGTGCCGAGCGCGGGCTGATCGCCTTCACCGTGCCACATTTTGGAAAGTTTCTACGCTCACAACCCGTCTGATGGAACGAATGTTCGATACTCTAGGGAAGTGGAGATAGCCCTCTATACGGCTCTCTAGTGGGGAAGCTAGAGAGCCGTATAGAGTCACATCGTGCCGCCCTAGAGGAATCTAGGCCTCTCTAGCGTCCCGCCGATATCGGCAGAGATTCGCCGAGCGGCTCGCTCTCCACCGGCCGTCCGTCGGAGCCGACCATGGACACCCGCACCGCCGGGTGCCGCCCGCTCAGGTAGACCGCGAAGACCACGTCGACGGCTTCGCCGGTGTGGCTCCGTCCCGGATACACGAAGAACCGCCAGCACAGCTCGCGCCAGCTGTCGACCGGGTCCGTGCTCGACAGCAGCTCCGCGTGGGAGCGCCAGACCGTGCTCGACCGCAACCGGCCGAGCGCGGTCGCCGGGTCGAAACGGCGCTGCTCGCAGGGCGCCCGGTGGCGGAGCCTCGCGACGGCCTCCTCGACCTCGGGGGAGAGCACGGCCAGCAACAGCAGGCCACCGACCGCGGCGGGAGCGTGCGCCCACGTCATCGCGGCCATCATGTCCCAGCCGGAGGCCGCCGGAGTCCAGATCAGCCCCGCGGACATGGCCGTCAGCACCACGGTCCGGCCCAGCGACCGTCGCCCCACCGGAATGGCGCTGACCTCGCCGAAGCAGCCGCAGCCCGCGTCCGGCCGCCTGCGGCGCAGCTCCCACAGGACGTAGGTGGAGATCGCGAAGAACGCGGTGGTCCCCCACCGGAAGAACGGATGGCCGGTCGCCAGCAGGCCGGCCGTCAGGATCAGCTCACCGGCCGCGCACGCCAGCATCGTGGGCGGGCGCCAGCGCTCGGGCACCAGCACGGCGGGTCCCAGCCTGCTCAGCGTGCCCGGCTCCACCCCCCGGGCGACCGTCCAGATCTTCGCGGCCGTACCGGCGGCCAGCAGCAGGAGCACGACCGGCAACTGCCCGATGGCGATCGTCGTCGGCATCCGTGTCACCCCATTCCGAGCCGGGCGTTGAAACACCCGTTGGTCAGGTCTCCGCCGAGCTCCACGAAGGAGTGCGGTGACAGTTCCAGAATCCGGCCGCGCGGGGACGTCCCGCACTCCAGGCAGCGGTCGCAGAACCGGCCGGCCATGCAGCCGCACCCCACGATCGGCAGGAGGGAGGTACGCCCGGCGCAGACGTTGCGCACGTTGAGCATCGAGCCCAGAGCCAGGTACGGGAGCCCGGTGCACGACACCCCGGCGTCGTCGCACGCCGTGTCCGATCGCTCCAGCATGGGGTAGGCGACCCCCTGCTCGTCGCAGTCGAAGGTGTCCGACCAGGTCGCCGTGCCCGAGATGCGCGACTGCATGCCGCCGTAACCGTGGGGGGGCGCGGGGACCGCCGTCCACCGGTAGGGCGGCTGGGAGGTCGCGGGCAGCCGGGCCTGCGCCACGCCGCCCTCCCGCACCCCGATGGCGTCGAACAGGTACCCGGGCTCGAACCGCGGGTGTCTCACCCGGAGCCGCCCCGACGAACGGTAGGGGATGACGATGGTGCGCCGCCCGCGGTGCGGCCCGCAGTACAGCTCCACCGTGCGGTCCTTGCCCTCGGAGCCGATCGACTGGATCACCCCGGTGATCCTGGTGATGTCCGCCCAGATCCGGTCCACGACCCGGCCGGCCTGCAACGCCTTGACGATCACGTGGGAGCCCACCGGCAGGTCGGCCGGGCTGAGGGACTCACCGCGCCAGGCGGTCGCCCACGGCGCGATGACGAGCCGCTCCTCGTGGCCGTCCGGGGTGTCGATGACGATCAGGTGGGGACTGACGTCCAGGACCGTGCCGCTGACCGAGCGCAGGAGCTCGCCTTCGAAGGGGAGGGGGCCCGGCTCCTGGACGGTCCGGCCGAGCGCGGCCGCCGCCAGCACACGGCGGCGATCGGTGCTGTGATAGGGCATCGTCGCTCCCCAGGTTCTGCGAGGTGTGGCAGCCAGCGTCACATGCTTCGCGGAATTCCGCTGTCCGCTCCACCAATAATCGGGGTAGGTGTCCACCCCGGTACTAAAGTTCCCCTTCCTGGTGGAACGCATTGGTGTCCGTTCGATGACAAACTGTGATCATCGCCGCATGCGTTCCATCGTTCATCAAAACCGATCTTTGCCTTTGATGGATGAAATATAGGTTCCGGTTCAGCCGCAGTATGGGTCCCGGCTGCGATCGTGGCCATCATGAGCACCCGGAGCGCGGGGTGGTGATCGTGGTGGCCGGCGGGATCGACGAGGAGTTCCGCGAGTACGTCGTCGCCCGCGGCCCGACCCTGCTCCGCGCCGCCCACCGGCTCGCCGGCAGTCCGAACGACGCCGAGGACCTGCTCCAGTCCGCGCTGGTCAAGACCTACCTCGCCTGGGACCGCATCCAGGACCGCGCCGCGCTGGACGGCTACGTGCGGCGGGCGATGGTCAACATCAACATCTCCTGGTGGCGGCGGCGGAGGCTGGAGGAGTACCCGCTGGAGCGCCTTCCCGAGCCCGCCCTCCCGGGGGGCCGGCACCTGCCCGAACGGGTCGAGCAGGCGCTGGAGCGGCTGCCCGCGCGGATGCGGACCGCCGTCGTGCTGCGCTACTACGAGGACATGACCGAGCCCGAGATCGCCAAGGCGCTGGGCATCAGCGTCGGGACGGTCAAGAGCACGGTCTCCCGTGGGATGGCCAAGCTCCGGGGCGATCTGACCCCCTCGGAGGCGCGGAGACCGGAGCCCCGGGCCTGAGGCCCCGCTCCCCGCCGTCCCTCACGCTCCCCGGCCCGGGTGTGACCACGCCCTCCCCGGCTCACCGGGTGTCGTCGCCGCCGGGCGTACGGCATTCCCCTTCGGCGAGCCCGGCCTGGGCGGACGGCGCCCCGTCCGCCCCCGCGGTGGCGCAGGGGCGTACGGCGTCGCGGATGGTACGGAGCACGTCGAGGAAGGCGTCGAGCTGTTCGGGGGAGAGCAGCCCGGTGAACCAGGTCTCGATGTCGGCGAGATGCTGGGGCAGGATGCCGCCGAGCCGCTCCGTCCCGGCCTCGGTGAGGACCGCGTAGGAGGTGCGCCGATCGGTGGTGCACGCCTGCCTGGCGACCAGCCCCTCGCGCTCCAGCCGGTCGACGACCCGGGTCACCCCGCTCGTGGACAGGCTGGTCTGCGCCGCCAGGTCGCTCATGCGCAGCCGCTGCCGCGGCGAACGCGCCAGCCGGATCAGCGTCTCGAAGTCGATCACCGAGAGTCCCGCGGTCGCGAAGAGCGCGCCCGTCTTCGCCGATAGGCCGGTGGAGACCTCGGCCAGCAGGCCCATGGCCGTCAGGCGGGAGTCGTCAAAGGGGATCACGTTCACACTCTATCCGACGATAGTTGACGTGAGGAATATTCCTCGTGTAGAAATCTGTTGACGCAATCATCCACGCAGCAACGATCTCATCGGGAGACAACATGACCACTCGGACCTGGGAGAACCTTCAGATTCCCGCCGCGGGCACCTACGTTCTCGACGCCGCCCACACCCGGGTCGGCTTCCTCGTCAAGCACATGATGGTGAGCAAGGTCCGCGGTAACTTCGGTGAGTTCGCCGGCACCGTCACCATCGCCGAGAACCCCCTGGACTCCTCCGCGGAGATCACGATCAAGGCGGAGAGCATCAACACCGGCGCTCCCGACCGCGACAACCACCTGCGCGGCGACGACTTCCTGGCCAGCGAGAAGTTCCCCGACCTGACCTTCCGCAGCACCCGCGTGCTCGGCCACTCCGGCGACGAGTTCACCCTCGTCGGCGACCTCACCATCCGTGACGTCACCAGGCCGGTCGAGCTGACCGTCGAGTACGGCGGCGCCGGCACCAACCCGTGGGGACAGACCCTCTGGGGCTTCTCGATCACCGCGGAGATCGACCGTGAGGAGTTCGGCCTGACCTGGAACCAGACGCTGGAGACCGGCGGCGTCCTGGTCGGCAAGAAGATCAAGATCGAGATCGAGGGCGAGGCCAACCCGGCCGCCTGACCGTCAAGGCCGCGGGCCGTCGAAACCATCCACTGCTTGAGATGTAGCGTCCCAACAGTTGGGAATCCACAGCTTTTCCGCCCTCCCCGTCTGCGGACTTCCCAACTTGTCCACAGGGCAGGGAAGAGTTATCCACCATCTGTGGATAACTCTTCCCCAACTCTTGCCCGGGACGCGATCGACAACCGCTTTGCCGCCTCGCCGGATGGCCGGTACTCTGTGCTGAGCCGAACGGCAACCAGGAGGCTTCGCCTAGTCAGGTCTATGGCGCCGCACTGCTAATGCGGTTTGGGTTTACCGCCCATCCGGGGTTCAAATCCCCGAGCCTCCGCAGATCAGAGGCCCTCTCCCGAGACTTGGGAGAGGGCCTTTTTTGATCTTCAAGGGCTTCATAGTTGCAACGAGGGGTCAGGACTCCCCCAGAGCGCCGAGGCCAGACGTTCGCCGGCGTCGCGCATGAGCGGTGTGGACACATGTGCATAACGCTCGGTCGTGGTCACCCTCGTGTGGCCCAGGACCTCCTGAACGACCCGGATGTTCACCCCCTGCTCGATGAGCAGCGTCGCGGCGGTGTGGCGAGCGTCGTGCACCCGGACGTCCCGAGGGTTGAGGAAAAAGTCGCCGTCGTCGAACTGTCCGATCAGGATGGAATCGGGGAGGTATTCGGGGCGGTAGAACACGGAATCCTGGTCGTCGCCGTAGACGAAGTAGTCCTCATCTGACGCACTGTCGATCGGGTGGAGGGGATTGGGGTCCGCCAGTTCGGCCAGCCATGGGGCGAGGGATCGCACCCGCCCAATCTCGTGGACGGGCCGGAAGATGCCCTGCCCCCACCCGTTCGCGATGCGGAGGAAGGCGCGATAACTCGGCGGGAGGCGTATCCCGAGACGTTCCTCCTGCTCGGCGATGCCGGCCTCGCTTGCGCCTATCGCCGGGAACCCCGGTGCCTGCCCTGCCCAAGAAGTTCACGCCATGCGTTGTCGGTGTCGCTCATGGCGGAGACCCTAGCGATCACATCTGACACGTCATCCGATGTACGGCAGGTCGGTTCCGTCTAGGTAGTGCTCGATCCGCATGCGCATTGATCGGTCCATCTGGAGTGCGGTGATCTGGTTGCGGGGCACTCAGCGGACTTCACGTGATTCGTTGCTCGGCGCCAGCTCCCCGTGAGCGCTTGGGCGGAGGTCCGTAACGTGCGACGTGCTCTGGATTGGTGAGGGCTATGTATCTCCTCGGAACCTGGCCCTCTTGAAAACCGCTACGCCGGATCCTGACGATCAGCTCCTCGATACCCTTGACGGGTGATCGATCATGGCATTGAGTTTCCTCAATACCGTCTGCATGTCGTCCCTGCTGTCGTCGCACTTGCGAGCCCGTCCCGGCAACATGAGGTGTGGCTGAACCCCGACGAGTTCGAGAATCTCGACTACGTGGTGCACGTCCTGTTCGATGACTTCTGCGATGCACGCGAGCCACAGTCCTGGTTGGGAAAGAGCCTGCGCACAGACGAGGAGGTCTCGTTGATGGCAGACCTCGGCGCTGCCTATTCCGAAGTACAGGAGTCAGTGGGTGTGACCGCCATGGACGAGACATATCTGGGATCGCCCGGCTGGCCGGCTGTGTCGGCTGCAGCGGCGCGACTGGCTCAGGTGCTGGTAACGAACGACCTCACCGCTTTGAGCAGGTTGCATGACGCCGGGCACCGCTGGCCTCCGACCATGATCGAATGAGCGACCGTCGAAGCGATAGGGAAGCGGCCGAGGGGAACTGGAGCCTCCTTCGCGAGGCTGTGCACCACCTCGCTTCACCCGCACACGAACAGCTTCAATGGATCGGCTCCATGTCCATCGACGAACTGGCCCTCGATTTCGATGCTTTCTACCCCGCGTCGTGGCAGTCTCGTGACGCCGGATGGATGTGCGAAGGACTCGTTGCCCTGCTCAGTGCCATCGACCGGAAGCTGATCGACCTCACCGAGCAAGGCCCCTCAGCATGGACCGAGGAAGCCTTGCACTCCTGTCCCGGATGGGAGGAACTCAGAGGACTCGCCCGCCGTGCGCTCGCCCTCATACCGGTCCAGCCATGGGCCGTCCCTTCTTGATCGAGTCGCGCCACCCGCTCATCAGACGATCGAGGAAAGAGCGACGCTCACGGGAAGGCACAGACGGCATGGAGCGACTGGCCTGGTCGCAGTTCTAGTTGCGACCAGCCCCGTTCAACCCCGTTCTGGAGGGACCGGCCGAGCCCGTTGGTCCAGGTGGGACCGATCGGAACGGACAAGATCAGAGCTGCTAACGCGGTTTGGGTTTACCGCTCATCCGGGGTTCGAATCCCCGAGCCTTTGCAGGTCAGAGGCCCTCTCCCGAGACTTGGGAGAGAGCTTTTTTGATCTCTGAGGGCTTCATAGTTGCATGCCTTGAGAAGCGATCCTGCGGTGTGCCTTGAGAAGCGCGAGCACCTTGGGAAGGCATTGAAGGGTGAGCTTGCTCCTGTCCTTTCTCTGGCCGAGGCCGATCCCCCACACGTGTGTTTCGGGCGCCTGCCGGCATGGCCCGTACAGTCCTTGAGACAGGTCCTCTTGAAGCAGATGTGTCCCTGCTTTTCCGCGGCCGTCATCGGACAGACGCCGCGGCACCGTGCCGAAATCCGGGAAGCGTGGCCGGGGCGAACGCATTTCCCGGATGTATGGCAGGCTGAACACAAAGGGACTTAGGAGGTAGGGCGGAGGTCGTTCCTTTCCACGGGGTCGTTCCCTTCTTCAGGTGGGACCGGCCAGCGCCGCAGGAGAACCGCCGCCACGCACGCCAGGACCAGCCAGCCGACCACGCCGGTGATGCCGGCGACGGCGGGGTTGTAGGGCTCCTTCGCGTCACCGACGAGGATGACCACGGACGCCGCGCTGTTGAACGCGGCATGAGAGATGGCGGCCGGCCACACGCTTCCGCTCCTGAGCCTGAGCCAGGCGAGGAGGACGCCGTAGGTGGTGGACAGGCCGATCGTCATCAAGGCGGCCCACGCGCCGAGGTCGGCGTAGTTGTAGCCAAGAAGCGTGTAGGGAGCGTGCCAGGCACCCCAGATCACTCCCGAGAGCACGAATGCCGGCCACATGCCGTAGCGCCGCAGGCGGGGCACCAGCCAGCCGCGCCAGCCCAGTTCCTCCCCGAGGGCCGGCAGCAGGAGGATCAGCGGCTCTATCAGGATGATCGACGCCAGCCTGGGCAGGATCTCGATGAGCGAGTCGCTCACGGGCTGGGCGACGACCGGAAGTTTCTGCACTTCCCGAAAGACGCTCAGACCGTTGAGATCGAGGGCCAGCAGGCCCAGCAGAGCGCTGACCGCGACGGCGGTGAACACCACGAGGGTCGTTCCGAACCAGCCGGCGGTGAACAACAGGATCGTGCGCCGCCGGTCCGGACCCCATGCCAGTCCGGTGTCCCTTCGCCAGCTCCGGTGGCGCCCGGCGCGCCTGGCCACCAGCCACGCGGCCATGGCTCCGAGCGTGGGCAGGATCATCAACGCGACCGAGGTCAACAACGACGAGAGCGGTGACTCGAACGCGGAGCCCGGCCGCTCGCCCCGTAGCCACAGAGGCAGGCTGACCAGCCAGGCCAGGCCGTAGGTCACGACAAGGAAGACCGTCAGGTCTGCGTGTCTGCGGAACACCAGGGCAACCTCCGGGGGGACGCACGCGACCTCTCTGCTCGGAACACTACGGTGCGATCTTCGATCGGGCACGGCCGCCGAGGAGCGGGTAGGCGCGGGGCCGCGGTGACGAGGTCGCCGTCCGATCGGACGAGCACGTCGATCGGCCCGCGGCCGGCGAACGGTCGCTCGGAAGGCGTCAGGGTGAAACGGATCGCGACGAGGGGCAGGACTCTCCCCGGAGGGCGGAGGCCGGGGTGTTACGCGGTGCCCGGAAGCGGCGGCAGCGGCAGGGGCAGCCCCGGAAGGCCGTCGATGCTGGTGGCGACGTGCTCCTTCTTCTGGAAGTACTCGTCGAGCGACTCGTCGGTCTCACGCGCGAAGCGCGAGGCGTGCAGCGGGCGGTCCTCCTCGTAGGTCATGAACGGGACGGCGTACCCGCAGGTGTCGCGGATCTTCTCGGCGGTCACGACGATGATCGCGCGCAGGCCGTGCGAGGTCGCGTCGATGCCGGGGAAGTGGCTCATCAGCTCGGCCCAGCGCGCGTCGTCGCGGAAGACCGGCTCTCCGCGGCCGTGCACGCGCACGATGTTGGGAGGACCGTCGAAGGCGCACCACATCAGGGTGATGCGGCCGTTCTCGCGCAGATGGGCGATCGTCTCGGCGTTGCTGCCGGCGAAGTCGAGGTAGGCCACGGTGTGTTCGTCGAGCACGGCGAACGAGCCGTTGAGGCCCTTGGGTGAAAGGTTGACGGTGCCGTCACCGTCCAGTGGCGCCGTCGCGGTGAAGAAGATGTGCTGCGCCTCGATGAAGGCACGCAGCCTGCCGTCCATCCGCTCGTAGCTCTTTCCCATGGGCCGATTATGGCAGCGTGATGATCCCTTTCCTGGGGCAGGAGACAGGGATCACACGCCGGTGGAACCGGCCGTCCGCCCGGATCACGGACGGCTCTCCGGCCTGAGCCTCGCTTCGTCTTCGGCCTGGAGCGTGACGGGTCTTCGTTTCGGTTCCAGGGTGGAGGAATCGACTCGTGACGAGGTGAGCCGGAGAGGCGTCTGAGAACTTCGGTGGCGGCACGACCGCGACGTCGGTGTTCATGACCGTCGGCAACGACGGCCTCGCCTACCGCTACGGCCGGGTGAGAGAGATCACAAGGATCGACGTGACGCGCGGGGAGGCGGTCCGTGGGGTCGCGGGCTCACCGGCCGAGCGAGAGCGGCAAGGAGACCGGGCCGCCGGGGACGCGGACGGTCAGCAGGCCCCGGAGCAGGTGATCTCGGGGTCTCCGGTGCCGGGGACGATCAGGGTCAGCACGGAGCGCGCCGCGGGGACAGGACCGTCGCCGACCACGCCGTGCGGAGGTGACCGGATGTGAACGGATGTGATCCGCGTCACCCGTCCTCGCCGGTCTCCGGGGCGGGCGAGGAGAGGTGCCCCGGTCAGTCGATCCGGATGATCACTTTTCCGAAGGGGCGGCCGTCGAGGTAGTGGGCGAAGGCCCCGTGCGCGTCGGCGAAGCCGAACACGCGGTCGATGACCGGCCGTAGCCGGTGCGCGCCGATCGCCTCGTTCATGGCCTCGTGGGCGGCGCGGCTGCCGACGAAGAGCCGCCTGACGGTCACGAGGCTGGACGCGTAGGCCTCGTTGGAGATCTCGATGCCGGACCCGCGGCCGTCGGCGGATCGGGACGCCGTCGAGAGCAGCACGATCTGCCCGTACAGGGCCGAGGCCCTGACCGACTGCTCGATGGTGGCGGGCCCGACGGTCTCGACGACGAGGTCCGCCCCCCGGCCGCCGGTGAGGTCGCGTACCGCGCGTCCCCATCCGGGGGTGGCGGCGTGGTCGACGACGTGGTCCGCGCCGAGCTCGGTGAGCCTGGCGGCCCTGGCGTCACCGGAGGTGGTGGAGATGACACGGCAGCCCAGCAGCTTCGCGAACGCGAGGGCGAAGAGCGAGACGCTCCCGGTGCCGAGGGTGAGGACGGTCT
Source organism: Streptosporangium sp. NPDC023615 (assembly GCF_040640155.1). Classification (NCBI taxonomy): domain Bacteria; kingdom Bacillati; phylum Actinomycetota; class Actinomycetes; order Streptosporangiales; family Streptosporangiaceae; genus Streptosporangium; species Streptosporangium sp. NPDC023615. Next base: position 37,443 of record NZ_JBFABE010000042.1, on the reverse strand, counting down.
GCCCGGGCCGGAGGGGCTCGCCGCCGACGACCGCGTTCCACGCGGTCACCCCGGCGCACGGCAGGCACGCCGCCTCCTCCCAGCTCAGGTGATCCGGTACGGGCACCGCCCACTGCTGGTCGAGGAGGGCGTACTCGGCCAGCATGCCGTCCAGGGTGCAACCGAACTGGTCGAGGAGCTCGGGCCTCAGCCTGCCGTCGTGCCACCGGGGCCAGTAGGCGCCGACGACCCGGTCGCCCACCGCGAAACGCGTCACCTTCTCGCCGACGGCGACGACCTCACCGGCTCCGTCACTGACCGGGACGACGCCGGGCACCGACGGCAGGGCGTAGCGCCGCTGCAGGATGAGCGCGTCGCGCCGGTTGAGCGAGACCGCGCGGACGCGGACCAGGACGTCGGTCGGCTTCGGCGTCGGTACCGGTTCCTCACGCGGCACGATCCCGCCGGCGAGCCCGGGTCCCTCCAGCCGGTAGGAGCGCATGGTCGTCCCGCGGGTGGCCGGTTCACCCGTCATCGGCGGGTTCACGCCTGGATGAACTGGTGGTCGGTCAGGATCCGGCCGTCCTCGTCGAGGACGAGGACCTCCAGGCCGGCGCCCGCAGGCTCGCCACCGCCCGTGGGCACCATCTCCCAGGCGAACGTGACCATGTCGCCGGCACGGCCGGCGCCGCCCCGCGGCCTGAAGCGGAACGCCCCGGGCGCGACGAACTCCTCGTACGAGCGGGTCACCCTGACCTCCAGCTCCCGGTGCCCGCGCGCCTCGAGGACGGCGGTGAGGCCCAGCGCCCCGGCGGCGTCCCGGATCTCCTGCGGCGGCTGGAGTCTCTGGACGCCGTCCTTCGCCCACAGCCCGGCGACGGCCTCGCGGCGCAGCCCGGGGTCGGGTTCGTTCCAGACCGCCACGTAGCGGCCGACCAGCTCCTGGACGTCGATCATCGTTCTTCCCCCGGGGGTGACGTGTTGGTGGACACCGCCGATCCTGGGCGCGACACGACGGCCCGGCAATTCCCTCCGGGGAATGGCCGTACGCCGCTCACTGCGTTAGACAGGGTGCGGTGACCGGCACCTCGGAACGCGACGGGCTCGCCGGCGTCCTGCGCGAGTGGCGCGGGCGCCGCGGCGTCAGCCAGCTGGACCTCGCCCTGCGGGCCGGGACCACGCAGCGGCACGTCAGCTTCATCGAGAGCGGCCGGTCGCTGCCCGGCAGGGCCATGGTCGTACGGCTGGCCGAGTCCCTGGAGATCCCGCTCCGGGAGCGGAACGCGCTGCTGCTGGCCGCGGGCTACGCGCCCGCCTACCCGGAGACCCGGCTCGACGACCCCGGGCTGCGGCCGGTCCGTACCGCGCTGGAGGGCGTCCTGCGGGGGCACCAGCCGTACCCCGCGGTGATCGTCGACCGGCACAGCGACCTCGTCTCGGCCAACGACGCGTTCTGGGCGCTGACCGAGGGGGTGGCGGCCCCGCTGCTCGCGCCGCCCCTCAACGTCCCCCGGTTGTTCCTGGACCCCCGGGGCATGGCGCCGCGGATCGTCAACCTGGACGTGTGGGCCTGGCACGTGATCGACCACCTCCGGCTGGAGGCGGCGCGCAATCCCCGCGACCGGCTCTCGGAGCTGCTCGCCGAGCTCACCGCGCTGGTCCCGGAGCGACCCCGCGACCCAGGACCGGACCACCTCGGCTTCGCGGTCCCGCTGCGGCTCCGCCTCGGCGGCGGTGAGTTGCGGCTGCTGACCACGCTGACCCACTTCGGGACCGCGGTCGACGTCACCGTCGCCGAGCTGCGGATGGAGGCGTTCCTGCCGGCCGACGCGGAGACCGCCTCCGCCCTCACGGCCCTCACCGGTCTCGGACGGCCCGCACCGGCCACGCCTGCGGAACCGCCCGATGGAGGCGCCGCCACGCGCCGGATCACACCTCAACCGCCCGATGACGGCGACGCCGCGCGCCGTGCCACGTCTCCGGAACCGCCCGGCAGCGCCGCTACGCGCCGGGCCGCGGGGTCGTCTCCCGCCTGATCCACTCCAGGTAGTCGGCCGTACCGGCCACGAGCGCGACGGCGACGATCTGCGGCACCTCGTAGGAGTGCAGCTCCCGCACGCACCGGGCCAGGTCCTCGAACCGCCCGGTGGTCGTCTTCATGAGCAGCAGCCACTCGCCGGAGCGCTGGACCTCCCCGGCCCACCAGTAGGCCGACTCGACCGGCGCGATGATCTGGCAGTCGGCCGACAACCGGCGCTCCACCACCGCCGCGCAGATCAGGTCGGCCTCCTGACGGCTCGCGGCGGTGACACGGACCTCGAGGCAATCCGGAACACGTTCGATCATGCCGACACACTGCCGAATCGTTCCGCGGTCATCAACACGGCCGCGCGGCGAGCCGCCCTGCGATCCCCGCCCGGGGTACGGCTCCGGGGTGGCGTGGCGGTGGCGTGATGTCATGGCGGTGACGGGGTGCCGCGGCACCGGGCGGGAATCTCGTCCCGGAGGTCCTCCCGGCCGATGTCAAGACGGGGGCGCCGGCTCCGACCATCCGGCGAGAGGGCCCGCCGGGGTCCGCGACGACGGGAGAGACGCGATGAAGTTCCTGCTGAGCATGCACATGAACCCGGCCGTCTGGGAGTCCCTGACCGAGGACGAGCGCAACGAGATCATGGGCGGGCACTCCACGTTCATGGAGACGGTCACCGCGTCCGGTGAGATGATCATGACGCAGGGGCTGGCCGATCCGTCGCAGAGCGCCGTGGTGCGGGTCCGGGGCGGCCGGCCGGTGGTCACCGACGGGCCGTACCTGGAGGCCAAGGAGTACCTCGGCGGCTTCTACCTCATCGACTGCGAGAGCAGGGAGCGCGCGATCGAGCTCGCCGCCGTGATCCCCGACGCCGGGGTCGAGGGCATGGGCATCGAGGTGCGGCCGGTCATGTTCTCCGCGGGGCGGCTGGACGTGTGACGGCCGTCGAACACGCGACCGAGGACCTGCTGCGCGAGCTCGCGCCGCAGGTCCTCGGCGTGCTCGTCCGCCGCCACGGCCGGTTCGAGGAGTGCGAGGACGCCGTGCAGGAGGCCGTCCTCGCCGCGGCCGTCCAGTGGCCCGCCGGGGGCGTCCCCGACAACCCCCGCGGCTGGCTGGTCACCATCGCCTCGCGCAGGCTGGTCGACCAGGTCCGCAGCGACACCGCCCGCAGGGCCCGGGAGATCAGGGTCGTCGCGCGGGAGACCGAGGCCGAGGTCCCGGACGCCGACGACACGCTGGCGCTGCTGTTCCTGTGCTGCCACTCGTCGCTGACCCCGGCGTCCCAGACGGCCCTCACCCTGCGGGCCGTGGGCGGCCTGACCACCGCCGAGATCGCGCGGGCGTTCCTCGTCCCCGAGGCCACCATGGCCGCCCGCGTCAGCCGGGCCAAGCAGCGCATCAGGGCCGCGGGAAGCCGGTTCGCCATGCCCGCGCCGGAGGAGTGGCCCGAGCGGCTGGACGTCGTGCTGCACGTGCTCTACCTCATCTTCAACGAGGGGTACACCGCCACCTCCGGGGGCGACCTGCACCGCGCCGACCTGTCCCGCGAGGCCGTCCGCCTGACCCGCATGGTCCACCGGCGGCTGCCCGAGGACGGCGAGGTGGCCGGGCTGCTGGCCCTGATGCTCCTGACGGACGCGCGCCGCGCGGCGCGCGTCACCTCCTCGGGGGACCTGGTCCCCCTGGCCGACCAGGACCGCGCCCTCTGGGACGGAGATCTGATCGCCGAGGGCGTCGCCCTCGTCACCGAGGCGATGGGTCCGGGCTCGATGGGGATGGGCGTCGACTCCCGTGTCGACCTCGTCACCGGGGCGATGGTTCGGCCCCCTCTCGGGCCGTACCGGCTGCAGGCGGCGATCGCGGCGACCCACGCGAGCGCGGAGCGGGCCGAGGACACCGACTGGCGGCAGGTCCACGTCCTGTACCGGATCCTCGAACGGGTCGCGCCCAACCCGATGGTCACGCTCAACCGGGCGATCGCGCTGGCCGAGATCGAGGGGCCCGAGGCCGGGCTCGGCCTGCTGGCCACCCTCGACGGCGACGACCGGATGGCCGGTCACCACCGCCTGCACGCCGTCCGCGCCCAGCTGCTGGAGAAGACGGGTGACCTCGCGTCCGCCCGCGAGCACTACGGCAAGGCCGCGCGCGGCACCGCCAGCCTCGCCGAACGCCGCTATCTCGAATCCCGCGCCCGTCGCCTGCGCGCGTCCGGCGACCCGTTCGCGTGAGGCGATGCGACATAGGTCACACGTCATATCGTGAACTCCCGCCGTCCGTACGGGTGAAAGCCGGGTGATCGACGCACGGGGACGGGAGCACCATGTGATCATCGAGGAATTCGGCAGGGTCGACGACGCCGAGCTGATACGGCGCTCGGAGAGCGCCCCGGAGGCGTTCGCCGACCTGTTCGACCGGCACGCACCCGCGTTGCGGCGCTATGTCGCGCGGCGGCTGGGGTCCTCCCTGGCCGACGACATCGTCTCCGACGCCTTCCTGGCCGCCTTTCGGCGCCGCCACCGCTACGACGCGGGCCATCCCGACGCACGACCCTGGCTGTACGGCATCACCGCCCGGCTCATCGGCCGGCACCGCAGGACGGAGGTCCGGTTCTACCGGGCGCTGGTCCGCAGCGGCGTCGACGAGATCGCCGAGCCCTACGCCGAACGCGTCGACGACCGGGTCGCCGCCCAGCAGGCCGGGCTGGCGGCGGCACTGGCGAAGCTGTCCCCGGTGACCGGGAGGTGCTGCTCCTCGTGGCCTGGGCCGACATGTCGTACGAGGACGTCGCCCGCGCGCTGGACATCCCGGTCGGCACCGTCAGATCACGCCTGCACCGGGCCAGGGCCAGGACACGCCAGGACCTCGGTGGTTCCGACCCCGCGGCGACCCGAGAGGAGTCTTTCGATGGATGACCTGCGATCGCTGCGCGAGTGGCGCGCCGAGGTCCCCGAGCCGGAGCAGGAATGGGTCCTCCGGGAGCGGCGGCGGCTGCTGACGCGGATGCGGGGACGCGGGCGCGGGCGGGCACCGGGGCGCCGCCTGCTCGTCGTCGTGGCGGCGGGGGCCACCGCCGTGCTCGCCGTGCTCGCCGTGCTCGCCGTGACCGTCCTGCGGCCGGAACCGCCCGCCCCCGCACCGGTGAGGCTGCCGCCGGTCGTCCGGCTCGACTCCGACGTGGTGCTGGCCCGCGCCGCAGAGGTGGCGGGCAGGCGGAAGGGCGACCGGACGCCCCTGCCGACGCAGTGGCAGTACACCAGGACGCTGGACGAGCAACCGAACTCGGACACGGCCGAGACCCGGGAGGGATGGATGCGCTACGACGGCGGGCAGAGCGCCGGCTTCGACGAGAACGGCGAGCTGGTCGTCGAGGACTTCCCCCGGACCCGGGCGACGACGACCTGTCGCCACAGCGGTACGACGCCAAGCTCCGCGCGCTGCCGGCCGATCCGAGGAAACTGCTGGCCAAGGTCACCGGCGACCGCCACTGGATCGACTACCCCCGGGAGGAGAGCGGCCCCGAGAACGCCGAACCCGACGACGCCCGCGCCTACCGGGTGATCATGCTCTGTCTCAGCAGGTACGGCTCCATGCCACCGCGGCTGGAAGCGACCCTGTTCCAGGCCCTGGCGCTCATTCCGGGTGTCCGGATCGAGCAGGGCGTCGTCGACGCCGCGGGCCGCGCGGGCCTGGGCGTCTGGAAGGAGGGGCTCGGTGACCGGTCCACGCGCCGCTACTTCATCCTCGACCCGGGCACCTACCGCTACCTGGGAGAGCAGACGATCTGGGTGCGTGACGAGTTCCTGGGCGAAAGCGAGCCCGTCTTCCACAAGGGGGCGGTGTGGAGGACGGCCCTGCTGTCGTCGGTGATCGTCGATCGTCCGGGGCAGCGCGGCTGAGCGCTCGTCGTACGGCCCGAGGGGCTCGCCGCCCGCGCCGCGGGCGGACCGCCGCCCGTGGCGCGGCGCGTCCGTCCGGTACCCCGAAATTCGGGCCGCTGATCGGTAGCATGGGCGAATCGTGATGAGTTATGTGATTCTGGGCTGCCGTCTGCTGCTGCTGGGGATCTTCCTGGCGTCACTGGCCGGCAAGGTGCGGAGCCGTCAGGCGTTCCGGGAGTTCGTCGCGGCGACCGCGACCCTGCTGGCGGTCCCGTCCGCCCCGGCGCGACGGTTCGCGCTGCTCGCGATGGCGGCCGAGGCGGCGATCGTGGTGCTGCTCGCCGTGCCGCCCACCGTGCCGGCCGTCGCGCCGCCCACCCTGCCCGCCGGCTTCGCGCTGGCGGCCGTCACGCTCGCCGGTTTCGGGTACGCGCTCGCCCGCGCCCTGAGGCAGGGCAGGACGGCCCCCTGCCGCTGCTTCGGCGCGTCGTCGGCGCCCGTCGGCCGGCGTCACGTGATCCGTAACCTGGTGCTGATCGCGGCGGCGGCGACGGCGGCGGTGGCGGCGCTCGGCGGCGCGCCGCAGGCCGTCGAGACGCCGGGGGTCGTGATCACCGCGCTGGCGGCCCTGGTCTGCGTGGTGCTCGTCACGCGCCTGGACGACATCGCGGAGCTGTTCCGCCCCACGGTCACCGGACGCTGAGCTGTTCCGCCCCACGGTCACCGGACGCCGGCCCCACCGCGGAGGCGAAGGCCGCGGTCCTGACCGCGGAGGCGAGGGCCGCGGTCCTGAGACGTTTCCGCGGCGGGGCCTCCGGACCGCCGGACGGCGGCGCGTCAGGGGCGCGGGCGGGCGGACATGGCGCGGTGCACCACGCCGAGCAGGTGCTCGCCGGTGACGTACCCCCAGTGCCGGGAGTCGGCGCTGCGCGCCCGGTCGTCACCCATCACGACCAGGCACCCGGCGGGCACGCGGACGTCGCGCCCGCCGGCCTCACCGGCCTCGCCGACGGCCGGGCGGACCTCCGGGGGCACCGGCTCCCCCCGGACCGCGACGACCCGCTTGATCAGCCAGACGGCGGGAACGTCCCCGGCGGGGGACGGCCTGCGTGCCACGACGAGCTGCCCGGTACGCACCCGCGGCAGCGGCGTCCGGCGTACCAGCACCCGGTCCCCGTCCCGCAGGGTCGGCTCCATGCTGGGCCCCTCGACGGTGACCACCACCAGGCGGCGGCGTACCCACAGCCACGTCCCGGCCGGCGGCAGGACCAGCGCGCCGAGGACTCCCAGCGTGATCGCGTTCATCCCGGGGTCACCGCGGGCACCTCGCCGGCGTATCCCCGCGCCTGCAGCGCGAACAGCCGGGCGTAGACGCCGCCCTCCTCCAGGAGCTCGGCGTGGGTCCCCGTCTCGGTGATCACGCCTCCCTCCAGCACGACGAGGCGGTCGGCCTCGCGAAGCGTGCCGAGGCGGTGGGACACCAGCAGGCTGGTACGGCCGGCGCGGTGCGCGCCGATGCTCGCGTGGATCCGCGCCTCGGCCTCGGCGTCCAGGCCCGAGCTCGGCTCGTCCAGGATCAGCAGCTCCCGTTCGTCGCGCAGGAACGCCCGCGCGAGCGCGAGCCGCTGCCACTGGCCGCCGGAGAGGGTGACGCCGTTCTCCGTACCGTCGTCGGACTCGGGGGAGAACATCCTGCTGAGCATGGTCTCGTAGCCCCGGGGAAGCGCCGCGAGCACGGCGTCGACCCCGGCGCGCCGCGCCGCGTCCTCGATCCGGGACCGGTCGTGCAGGGCGTCCAGGTCCCCCAGGCCGATGTTCTCGCGCGCGGTGAGGTCGTAGGACATGTAGTCCTGGAAGACCACGCCGACGCGCCGGCGCAGGGCCGCCGGGTCCACGTGGCGCAGGTCCACCCCGTCCCACAGGACGGCTCCTCGCGTCGGGTCGTAGAGCCGGCACAGGAGCTTGACCAGTGTGCTCTTGCCCGCGCCGTTCGTCCCCACCAGCCCGACCGACTCCCCCTGGGGGATCGTCAGGTTCACGCCCCGCAGCACCCATTCGTGCTCGTCGGAGTAGCGGAACCACACGTCCCGCAGCTCGATGCCCCGGCGCAGCGCGGGCAGCGCGGCCGGTGGGCCGGCGACCGGCAGGTCCGGCGCCATGCGCGTCACCTCCAGGTAGTGCTCGAAGAGCAGCAGGTGCTGGTGGGTGCCGGCCAGGTGCTGGATCAGGCCGCTCAGCGCCGCCTGCACGCCTGCCACCGCGGCCACGAACATCGCGATGTCGCCCGCCGTCAGCGCCCCCCGTCCCGCCGCCAGCACCGCCCAGACCAGACCGGCGCCGGCCACACCGGCGCCCAGCAGCCCCAGGCCGCTCTGCGCCGCGGCCTCGCGGCGGTCGGTCCCCCGCTGCGCGGCGTGCGCGGTGCCCAGGTGCGCGAGCATCCGGCCGCGCAGGAAGTCCCCCAGGCCGAACAGGCGGACCTCCTTGGCGGCGCGGGGATCGGACAGCAGGGCGGAGTAGAACAGCCGGCGGCGCTCGACGGGGCCGAGCCGCCACATCATGGTGGCCCGCCGCCGGGACAGCGCGAGTTCGGCCAGCAGCACGGGTACGGCGGCCGCGACGACCAGGAGCGTCATGACGGGGCTGAGCAGGAACAGCGAGCCGAGGAAGCCGATCCCGGTGGCCAGTGACTGGACGAGGCCGAACGTGCCCGTCACCACCGCCGCGGGGGTGCCGTCGGCGGCCTGCTCGGCGAGCTGAAGCCGGTCCAGGAAGCGCGGCTCCTCGAACCTGCCCAGGCCCGGGAACCGGTTGACCGCCGCGTACAGCCGGTCCTGCGCCAGCAGCGTCGTTCGTCGTCGCAGCTCGGCGCGCAGGTACTGGGTGACCTGCGGAAGGGCGGCGGACGCGGCGCCGGCGAGGGCGAGCGCGAGGGCGAGGTGCAGCAGGGCCGGACCCGGCGCCGGTGTCACCACCCCGTCCAGGACCAGTTTGGTGAGCCAGGCCACCGTCACCGGCAGGGCGGCGGCGGTCACGGTCGTCACCAGCTCCAGCGCGACACAGTGCGGAGCCGCCCGGATCGCCAGCGTCCACGCCTGCGGCAGTCCCGCCGCGACCACGCGACGGGAGGGCCGCCCGGTCGTCGTGCCCGGGTCGTGCCGGGAGGGCCGCTCGGTCGTCATACCCGAGTCGCGGCGGACAGCGCCTGGAGGGTGGAGCCGTCGGCCACGACCGTGTCGTCGTCGACCAGTGCCAGGGTGGGGAAGGCGCCGACCGCGAAGGCGGCGGCGATCGGCCCGTCGTACCGCTCCATCACGACCCGCGCCACGGGCCGCGCCTGCGCGATGAGGTTCACCGACGCCTCGTCCGGCTGCTCCGCGACCACGACGACGAGGACCCGGTCACGGCCCCCGGGGAAGGTGCGCGCGTACTCCACGAACTCGGGCAGGCGCTCCAGGCACGCGGCGCAGGTCGTGGAGAAGAACCCGACCGCGTTCCGGCCCGTGAGCTGGGCGCGCGTGAACGGGTCGCCGTCCACGGTGATCGCCGTGAAATCCGGGATCCTCCCGTCGGGGGAGAGCCGCAGGTTCGCGGATCCGGCCGTCGAATGCGCGGCCAGCGATTTGTCGTGCTCCCGCAGCCGACGAATGACGCCGAACGTCAGAACAAGGTTCAGGGCCCCGACGATTCCCACGAGCACTACGGCGGCGAGCAGGTACGGCGTCACTGAATTCCTATCCTTTTCAACGATTGAATGTTCGGCCCGGACGATTCCGGAGGGCGGATCGGGAAGATCGGCCGCGGTGCGGGGCGGCGATCTTCCCCGATCGCCGCCCCGCACCGGATCACCCCTACTCGCAGCGGGCGACGCGCCAGTGGCAGCCGTTGCAGCAGTGGTAGCAGTTGGCCACCCACTTGCAGCGATAGCCGGTGCAGCTGCACAGGTCGGCCTTCGCGGTGACCCGCGGGGCGAACGCGCCGAGGAGCCTGTCGGCCATTCTCTCAATGGTTGCTGTCATGGTGCGGGCATCCTTTCGATGGTTATCGGAAATGCTTTTCACGCGGAATTCCTGTGGAACTCGGGGGAACCGTAAAACTTTCCGGTTGTCTCCGCAAGCCTCTTTTTCCGGGCGTTTCACCACTGTCTTTAAAAGGATTTCCCGCCGAGAGTCGGCACGCCGCGGTACCCCGGCCGGCGCGTCGGGTGCGGTGAAGGAGGGGTAGGGGCCACGCCGGGCCGGTTCGGCACGGACGAAGACGCGCTCGACGGGGGCGGTGGCACCGGCCCCGGAGCCGAACGCTCCGGGGCCGGGCCCACGGCGACCGCTGCGGGAGGTCGCCGCCGGTCGGTGATCACGGTTTCGTACGTCTCAACGGCGCGCGGCGCCCCGGTGGTCGCGCCCCGTCACGGCACCGCGACCGAGGCCTCGGTCCGGTCGGGTTCCCGTGCGGTCGGGTTCCCGTGCGGTCGAGGACCGGGCCTCCGGCCGCCGTGGCGAAATGGTGATCATGGTTTCTCCCGAAGAGCCGATCGGGAAGATCTGGTCATCGAGATGGTGTCACCGGCCCGGATAGGTGCCGTATATGCCGCGTATACACGGCTGACCACAGGGCCGGGCCGCCGCGTTCCCCCCGGCGCCGGAGCCGGGGTCCCGCCACGGGCGAGGGGGCCGGGGTCCCGCCTCCGGGAGGGGCGCCGGGATCTCGCCGCCGGGAGGGTCTCCCGCCGGGACTCCCGGGGCCGACGACCCGCGCCCGAAGGACGGTCAGCCGGTCGCGGTGGCGCCGAGCCGGTCGAGGTGGTCGCGTACCACCCCGGTCCTGCGGTGCCGCAGGTCCTCGAAGAGGGCCAGGGCGCTCCTGAGATGGGCCAGTGCCTCACCGTCGTGCTCCAGCGCGGCGTGGGCGAGACCGAGTGCCTCGTGCGCGTCCGCGCGCAGCGAGGTGTCGCCCGCCCGTACGGCGAGCGCGAGGGCGCGCTCCCCGCACGACACGGCCTCCTCGGAGGCGTCCATGTCGCGGTGGAGGGCGCTCATGCTGACCAGGATCTGGGCGACGTCCCGGTCGCCGCAGCCCGTCTCGCTGATCTTCAGGGAGGTCCGGTAGTGGCTCATGGCCCGGGTGAGGCGTCCGGCGAGGTGGTGGGCCTCACCCAGGTTGCTGTGCAGCAGGGCGGTGAAGTGGTGGGCGTCCGTCAGCTCCGCTCCCAGGGCTCCGGCCTCCTCCAGCCACCGGATCGCCTCCTCGGGACGGTGGGCGTTGACGTACGCGGCGGCGAGGTTCAGCAGGGCCGTGGCCGCTCCGAGGGTGTCCCCGAGCCCGAGCCGGAGCCGGTGCGCGCGGTGACAGGCCGAGACGGCACGTTCGGTGTCGCCCAGCAGGCTGTGCGCGATGGCGAGCCGGCCGGTGATCATCGCCTCGCCCGCGGGGTCCCCGGCCGTCGCGGCGGCCTCGGCCGCGACGGTGTAGAGGTCGGCCCACTGACCGGTGTGGTGGCGCCGGTGCAGCCATCCGAACATGGCCGCCGCGATCTGCCAGGCCAGGGCCGGATGGGACCGCGCCGCCCGCCGTACCGCGGCGTCCAGGTTCGCGGCCTCGGCGTCGAGCCAGGCCAGGGCCGACGCGTCGTCGGCGAACCCCACCGGCCGGGTCGGGGAGGCGAAGTTGGGCCGTTCCTTGGGCCGCAGGACCCGGTCGGCCGCGTTGGCGGCGTCGCGGTACCAGGTCAGCAGCGCGGTCAGGCACCGTTCCCGCTCGCCCGCGCCCTCCTCCGCCAGGGACCGCTCGCCCGCGTAGATCCTCACCAGATCGTGCATCGCGTAGTGGTCGCCGGGCACGGGTGCGAGCAGATGGACCGACACGAGCCGGTCGAGCAGCTCGCGTGTCTCCCCGGCGGACCCGCCCGACAGGACCGTGGCGGCGGCCAGCGACGGCTCGGGGCCGGGGTGCAGCCCCAGCAGCCGGAACATCGCGCGGACCGGTTCGTCCAGCGGGCGCAGCGAGGCGCGCAGCACCGCCCGGATCGATATCTCGTTCTCGTCGACGGCGAGCCTGTCCAGCCGCACGCGCTCGTCGGCCATCTCCGCCACCAGCGCGGGCAGGGCCGTGTCGTACGCCGACATCTCCAGCCGGGAGGCCGCGATCCGCAGGGCCAGGGGGATCCGGTCGCACAGCTCGGCGAGTTCCTCCACGCCCGTGGCGTGACCGGCGTGGGCGAGCCGGTCCCGGATCAGGGCGACGGCGTCGGCCACCGGAAGCGGTCCGAGCGGGACCCGTGGGACGCCGTGCGTGGTGGCGAGCCCGTCCAGGCGGAGCCTCGTGGTGATCAGCGTGAGGCCCGGCGCTCCCCCCGGGAGCAGCGCGCGCACCTGCGCGGCCGAGGCGGCGTTGTCGAGCACGATCAGCATCCGCCGATCGGACATCCGCGACCGGAAGACGGCGGCCCGTTCCTCGGTGTCGGCCGGGATCCCCCACGACGGGACGTCCAGGGCGCGCAGGAAACGCTCCAGCACCAGGCCCGGGTCCAGCGGCTCGCCACCCCCGAACCCGCTCAGGTCCACGAAGAACTGCCCGTCGCGGAACAGGTGACGCGCGCGGTGGGCCCACCGGACCGCCAGGGCCGTCTTGCCCACGCCCGGCGGTCCCACGACGGCGACCACCCGGGCCTCCTCGCGGGAGCCCACCGCGATCTCGTCCAGGCGCGCGAGCTCGTCGTCACGCCCCACGAACCCCAGCGGACCGGCCGGCAACTGGGCGGGCACCACCCGGTGGCCGGACGCGGGCGGACGTGCCGGTGTGGCGCGGTCGTCCGTCCCGGGCGGCGGACCCTCGGCGGTGTCCCACAGGCGCGGGTCGGAGGTGAGGATGGCCCTCTCCATCGCGCGCAGTTCCGGGCTGGGCTCCAGTCCCAGCTCGTCCGCGAGGATCCCGCGCGCCCGCCGGTAGGTCTCCAGGGCCTCCGCCTGGCGCCCGGACCGGTAGAGCGCGAGCATCAGGTACGACCACAGCCGCTCGCGGAAGGCGTGCCGGCTCACCAGCGCCGTCAGTTCGGCCACCAGGGAGGCGTCCTGCCCCAGGTGCAGATCCGCCCTTATCCGTTGCTCGACGGCCACCATGTGCCACTCCTCCAGGCGGGACCGCTCCTCGCGCAGCGCGAACTCGGTGGAGAGGCCGGAGAACGGGGGCCCCTGCCACAGCTCCAGCGCCTCGCCGAGCGACCGCCGCGCTTTCGCGGCGTCGTCCGCGGCCAGGGCCGCCTGCCCGTCCTGGACGAGCCCGACGAACCGGCAGGCGTCCACCTCGTCGCAGCCGGCGTCGAGCCGGTAGCCGGCGTGGCCCTCGCGCAGGATCCGGCCGGTTCCCAGCACCAGGCGCAGGCCGCGCGCGTAGAGCCGGATGTTGGCCTCCGCCGACGGCGGGGGCGCCGAGCCCCACAGCGCGTCGACGAGCCGGTCGACGGTGAGGAAACCGTGGGGGTGGCCGAGCAGCATCGCGAGGAGGAGCCGCTGCTTGGGCGGGCCCAGGGCCAGGGGGGCGTCACCGGACCGGACGCGCAACGGACCCAGGATCTCGAACTGCACGATGACGCTCCTTCCGCTCACCACGTACGGAACCCCACGCGCGCCCGCCGTTCGGTCATAGGACCGTCCGGTCACGGCCACCGTCCGGTCACGGCCACCGTCCGGTCACGGTCGCCGCTCGTGCGCGGCCGTCGCCGGCGGGCGCCGTGCCGGCGGCCGGTCCCAAACGGTGATCATGGACCAAAGCGTAGAGCACACCACGCCGTCCGGCGGGTCTCCCGGCTCAGCGGAGGAGCCCCGACCCGTGGGCGAGGATCGCCGCCTCGACCCGGTTCCGGACGCCGAGGCGGATGAGGATCGCGCTGACCTGGCCCTCGACGGCGCCCTCGGTCAGGAGGTGTTCCGCCGCGATCTCCGCGCTGGACCTTCCCTGTGCCAAGGACACCGGGACAAGGCGCTCACGCGGCGTGAGCCCGGCGAGGGCGCCGTGCTCGGGAGGCCACGGCGCGGCGGGACGGGGCAGCCGGCGGATGAGCCGGGCGGCGCCTGGGACGAGAGGCAGGCGCCGCCGTCCTCGTACGCGCCGCATCCGGCCGGGGACGGGGGCGGAGCGGGGGCGGAGCGGGCGGCTCAGTGGCGGGGGATGCCCAGGGTGACGAGCAGGTCCTCGTGGAGCTGGAACCACACGGCGTGGTAGGACGCGAGGTCGTCCGTCACGTACTCCAGCGCACCGGCCTCGGCGCGGGCGAGCGCGTCGGCGAGCCGGGTCCGGTACCGCCGGAACCGGAGCATCGCCGCGTACAGGTCCGCGCAGGCGGCCTCGGCACGCCGGTGGAGGTCGGCGAAGCGGTCCAGGACGCGGGCGTCGTAGGCCGGGTCGTCGTGCTCGTTCGGGACCACGACACCGTCGACGGAGCGCATCTGCCACGCCGTGCACAGATCCAGCAGCTCCGGGTTGAGCACGAGAAAGCCGTCGTAGGCCCGGGTCACCGTCTCCCTGGTCCCCGCCGCGTCCAGCTCGGCGGAGACCCACTCGGCGTCGGCGGCGCGGCCCGCCTCGGTGAGTCCCCATCCGCCGAAGACCCCCGGGGTACGCGTGACGAGACCGGCCACCGCGAGGTCGATCAGCTCGGACTCGACGTCGGGCTCGGACATCCCCGTCGCCTCGGCGAGACGGTCGAGCTCGACGAACCCGATGCAGCGGAGGGTGTGGAGCGTCAGCAGGTCCACGCCGGTCACGTGGGGCGGGTTCGACACGTCGGTATGCTACCGCGATGGGCTGGATTCACCCGATCTCGGCGGAGGTCGAGGAGACCGCGAGCGTCCTCGGCGGCAAGGGCTACGGCCTCGTCGTGCTGCGCCGTCTCGGCCTGCCCGTGCCCCCCGGGTTCGTCATCGGCACCGGCGCCTGCCGCGCCTTCCTCCGTGACGGGCGGCTTCCCGAGGGACTGGACGCCGAGCTGGCGGCCGCCGTCCGCGATCTGGAGACCGTCACGCGACGGCGCCTCGGCGCGGTCGAGCGGCCGCTGACGGTGTCGGTCCGCTCGGGCGGCGGCGTGTCGATGCCCGGCATGATGAACACGATCCTCAACCTCGGCCTCACCGCCGGGACCACGGCGGCACTGGCCGGTGAGACGGGCGATCCCCGGTTCGCGCTCGACGCGCGCCTGCGGTTCCTGTCCGGCTTCGCCTCGGCGGTCCACGGCGTGGAGCAGGACGTCCTGGAGGCCGTCGCCCGCGGGACCGCCGGACGCGGTGCCGATGACGAGGAGAGCGTCGGCGGCGTCGGCGGTGGCGGCGCGGGGAGCGGCGCCGGTGGCGAGGGGAACGGCCGGCAGGGTGAGGGAAGTGGCGCCGGTGGCGAGGAGGCACGTCTCGATCGGGCGATCCGGGCCGTCGAGGCCCTCGTCCGCGAACGGGCCGGCGAGCCGGTGCTGGACGACGCGACCGGGCAGCTGGAGCCTGCCGTCAGGGCCGTGTTCTCGTCCTGGGACACGCCGCGCGCCACCACCTACCGTGAGCTGAACGGTATCCCGCACGACCTCGGCACCGCCGTCGTCGTTCAGGCCATGGTGTACGGGAACCGCGACGACCACAGCGGCACCGGTGTCGCGTTCAGCCGCGACCCCAACACCGGTGAGAACGTCCCGTTCGGCGAGGTCCTGTTCGGCCGTCAGGGCGAGGACGTCGTCTCGGGCAGGTCGGCGACCCGGCCGCTGTCCGACCTGGCCGGCCGGGAGCCGGCGGTGTGGGCCGGTCTCCTGGACGCCATGAACCGGATCGAGGAGCACTACCGCGACACCTGCTACGTGGAGTTCACCTTCGAGGCGGGTGAGCTGTGGATCCTGCAGGTGCGGTCCGGCGGCCTCGTCGGACGCGCCGCCGTCCGCGCCGCGGTCGACCTGGCCGACGAGGGCGTCATCGGCCGCCGCGACGCGTTGCTCCGGGTCTCTCCCCGGCATCTGCGACACGTCCGTACGCCCCGGATCGAGGTGACCGGCGCGACCGACGTCCTCGTCCGGGGAACGGGCGCCTGTCCGGGGG
This sequence comes from Streptosporangium sp. NPDC023615, assembly GCF_040640155.1. Classification (NCBI taxonomy): domain Bacteria; kingdom Bacillati; phylum Actinomycetota; class Actinomycetes; order Streptosporangiales; family Streptosporangiaceae; genus Streptosporangium; species Streptosporangium sp. NPDC023615. The sequence continues at coordinate 21,490 of NZ_JBFABE010000042.1, read as the reverse complement.
TCACGACGGGCAGGGTGGCGACCACCGCCGACCGGGCGGTGCGGATGGCCGCCGACGGCCCGGTGGTCCTGGTGCGTCCGTACACCTCCCCGCTCGACATGCACGGCCTGGCCGCGGCCGCGGGGGTCGTGACCGCCGCCGGCGGGCCGGCCAGCCACGCCGCCGTCGTCGCGCGAGCGATGGGGAAACCCGCCGTCGTGGGCGCCGCGGGCCTCGTCGTCGACGCCGCCGCCGGCCACGTGCGAGCCGGCGGGCGCACCCTCCCGGAGGGCACGCCCATCACCATCGACGGGACCGGAGGAGAGGTCGTCGTCGGCAGCCCCCGCGTCGTGACGGCCGTGACCGACCCCCACCTGCGCCGCCTGCTGGAGTGGGCCGACGAGGTGACGGGCCAGGGCCCGGACGATGACCCCGGCCGCGGTCGGGACGGTGGCGCGGACGGTGGCGCGGACGGTGGGAAGACCGGCGGGTCCGGGGACGGGACGGGCGGTGCGCGGGCCGGCGGTTCGGGCGGTGACGAGGTGGAACGTCTCACGGCGGCCCAGGCGGTCCTCCGTCGCGCCCGGTCGTGACAGGCCAGGCCTCGGACGGCCGGTGCCCCCGGTGGGAGATCAGCGTTCGACGGCCAGTTTCACCCCGAGACCGACGAAGATCCCCCCTGTCGCGACGTCGATGCGGCGGCGAACCGCCTGTCGCCGGCGCAGCCACCCGCCGATCCGTCCCGCGAGCACGCCGACCGTGCCGTCGACGATGAACTCCAGCACGATCAGGATCGTCCCGAGGATCGCGAACTGCACCCACACCTGTCCCAGAGCCGGATTGACGAACTGCGGCAGGAAGGCGATGGTGAAGGTGACCATCTTCGGGTTCAGCAGGTTGGTCATCAGGCCGCTGAGGTAAGCCCGGCGACCCGACATCCCTCCGCCGGCGCCCGTCATGTCCAACTGCCCTTCCTCGCGGTTACGGATCATCTGGACACCCAGATAGATCAGGTACGCGGCTCCAAGGATCCGGACCACCGTGAAGGCGATCGGAACCGCCTCGAAGAGCGCGGCCAGCCCCGCGGCGGCCACGGCGATGTGCACGGCCTCACTGGTCGCCACCCCGGCCGTGGCGAGCAGCCCGGCACGCGGACCCCCGCGTATCCCGCATCCCAGGACGAACACCATGTCCGGGCCGGGAGTGATCATGGCGATGATCGTGGTCACGGTGAAGAGCATGAGCAGATGCTGATCGATCGGCATCTGGCGATCGTTCCACACGGGCCGTTGCGCGGCACAGGCGATTTCCACCGGGCACCGGGGTCTCGGGGGCGGCGACGTGTCCGAACCACGACGGGGGCGGCGACGACGGGGGCGGGCCGTCCGGGCCGGCGGCGACATGACCCGTCCGAAAACCGGTTGCCGGGGTGGAGGGTGCGTGTGGCAGGGTCGCCCGATGCCTGTTTCTCGCTGTGAGCTGTCGCGCTGGCAGTTCGATCTGACCTGGTCGCTGTTCGAGTTCCATCTGGAACGGCTGACGGCGGAGGACTTCCCGTGGGAGCCCGCCCCCCTCTGCTGGACGGTGCGACGGGGGGCCGACGGGCTGTGGAGGCCGGACTGGGAGGAGACCGAACCCGACCCCGTGCCGGTCCCCACGATCGGCTGGGTCTTCTGGCATGTCGGTTGGTGGTGGTCGGTGGCCCTCGACCATGCCCGGGGGCGGCCACCGCGCCGGAGGGAGGAGATCGAGTGGCCCGGCGACGGGCAGGCGGCGATCGGATGGCTGCGGGGCCTCCGTACGGAGTGGCTGGCGGTGCTGGACGGGTTCACCGACGCCGATCTGGACGCCACCGCGTCGTTCCCGTGGCAGGACGCCCCCGAGTTGACCGTCGCGCACACGGTCGCCTGGGTGAACGCCGAACTGATGAAGAACGTGGCCGAGATCGGCCAGCTCCGGTTGGTACGCGCCGCCTCGGCGGGGTGAGAAGGTGGCGGGCCGCGGGCTCGCCGGTGCCGTGGCCGTCGTTCCCGACACCCGCCACGCGCTCGTTCCGGCGACGTGCGCTCCGGCCACGTGGTGATCCGCGCGGCTTCCACGCGGATCCCACGCGGTCCTCACGCGCCCCTGGCCGGAGCGTGCCGTGCCAGGTGGTCACCGGGCACGACATCCGCTCTCGCTCCCGTCCGGCGTGATCCGCCGGTGGTGGACGGATCCACGCCGTACGTACTCCGGCGGATCGTCCCCGCCACGGACCGGTGGGCGACCGGCCCGGTCCCAGGGGACCTGGCCGGCTCTACCGAACGCACATGATCGGCGACTTCGCCGTATCGGCGAGAGTGGCCGTCATGACGGTTTCCGGAAGGCAGACGGTCCCGGAGAGGCCGAGGACCCCGGCGAGATCGCCAGGACCGACGGAGCACAGCACTCCGGCGTGGTCGGCGACGCCGATGGAGCAGGACGATCCGGCGTGACCGGTGGGTACGGCAAGACCGATCATGCCGATCGGTCCGGACGGACCGGTCAGGTCGAGCGAGCCGATCGAGCCGAGCGAGTCGATGACGTCGATGGAACCCATGGAGCCGACGGCGCCGACCGAACAGACCGGACCTGGCGAGGCCAGGTAGTACCCGGAGATCACGGGAACGCCGGACATGCTCGTACACCCGGTCGCCTGCGCCGGCCTCGACGTTCCTGCCGGTCCTCTGGGACCCACGGGTCCCCTCGGTCCCGCCGGCCCCCTCAGGCCCGGAGTGCTCACGGTTCTCGTCGTGTTCAGCACGGTCACGCGCCCGGCGGGTCCCACAGGTCCAACCGCCCCTGCCGGTCCCGCCGGTCCTACCGCTCCCGCCGGTCCAACCGCTCCCGCCGGTCCCGCCGGTCCTACCGCTCCCGCCGGGCCCGCCACTCCCGCGGGCCCCGCCGGTCCGGTCGCTCCTGCGCGCCCGGCCGGTCCCACGGCTCCTGCCGGTCCTACTTCCCCTGCTGGGCCCGCGGGCCCTGTCGCTCCCGCGGGTCCCACAGGCCCCGCGGGGCCTGCCGGTCCCACAGGCCCCGCCGGTCCCGCGGGTCCGGCCGGACCTGCGATTCCCGTCGGTCCCGCGGGTCCGAGGGTGGACGAGGTGGAGGAGGTGGCGGTGTTCGTGGTCCCCGTCGCGGCAGGGCCCCTCACGGTTCCCGCGTTCGTCGCGCCTCCCACTCCTACCGGGCCGGTAAGCCCGGTAAGCCCGGTGAGACCGGCGGGCCCGGGCGGTCCAGGCGGACCGGGAGGTCCGGGAGGTCCGGGCAGCCCGCGCGGACCACGCTCCCCCCTCCAGCCGTGATGCCGGCCGGAGCATCCGCAGCGGCGGTGCGCCCTGCGACACCCGCAGTGTCGGTTTCGATGGAGGATGGGTTTTTCGTCCTGGTGTATAGATCGATGAAGAAGGCCGGTCTTCCCGTTGTCGCTGTGCGGCGCGGACGTGAGAACCCCTGCCGGTTCGATCGCGGCGTTCGCCGGCATCTGGTTCGACGACATCGCGAGAACGCCTGCCATCGTCGCGACGGCCACGGTGCCGACGCGCTTGCTGGAGAGGAGGGATGGCACCCACCTGCTATTACGAGGAAGCAATTGATTTCCCCATGTCATTGCTAATTCCGAAAAATCCGGATCCGTCACGCGGTCACGGAAGTGACAGCGAACAGGAGATACCCGGGTCTTATTCGGACAACGCGCCTGCATAGTTCAGGAAGAGCAAATTAACGGTGCGCCGAAGGAAAAGCTACCCTCGTCCGTGTTTTAGTGTGACTTGATGTGATTATTCAGTCGTATGGCAAATAGAGGTTTCTGTGCTTCCCGGCCTGAAGGTGCGCCCCCTCGGAGAGGAGCCGGGCACCGCTCTGGAATGTCCGGTCCGGTGCCGGTACGAGAACCTTCTCCCATGACGCCGTACCGGCAATTCGGCGGACGGCGCCGGTGCGTACCGGCACCCGGACGGCCGTCGCCGGCTCACACCGTCCAGGCCGGGCGCCGCCTCCGGTGCCGGTCCAGGCCCCGGGGCCGGACTCGGGAACCCGAAGCCGGGACCGGGACCACGGACCGGGACCGGACCCGGATGCCGTGGTCACCCGCGGTTCCTATTGCTCACGAATGATGATCTCCGGGAACGACGGGTCGTTCTGGAGATCCCTCAGCAGCCTCTCGGATCGCGTGAGGCGGTCACGCCCCTGCCGTACGTTCCCGGCCGGGCCGTTCCCGGCCCTGCGGCCACGGTAGCGGTCGAGGGGGCGTTCCTGCTGGCCCTGCGACCGTCCGCGCCACCTGTCGTAGGACCTCGCGGGACGGTCGCGGTACTGCCGCCGGGAAGGGTCGGGGTAGGGGTCGGAAAGGCCGAAGGGAGCCCCCTCCGCGCTCGGCCGTGAGGTCGAACCGGACGGCCACTCCTGCGCCGTGGCGGCATTGACCGGCTGGGCCGACGTCATGAGGATTCCGGCGAACGCCGCGACGGCGAGAACGCCCACCCGCCTGCCGGAGGCCGGCTCCGATATCCCTCTGCTCTTTCGAGGAAGCACGTTATTTCCCCATCCGTTTCTGGTTCCGAAAACGCCTGATATGCCTCGCTGCCCCATAAGTGGTAGCAGCTAGGAGATACCCCCCGGACAGTCGGATAGGGCATTGAAACCGTTGGGGACAAGCAAATAAATGACACCGTTAATAGTGATTGTGGTTTATCTTCTTATTTAGTGCTATGTCCCTCTTGTTCGGTGCGTGTGAAAGGCGGTCCCGTCCTTCCGGCCTCCCGCGGTACGGCTCCCGTGGTGCGGCGTCCGGTCTCGCGAGCCGTCATCGACGGGCGCGAAGGTCCGACAGGAGCGGCCGGGACAGGCGTACGGTGATGAACTCGTTGTCGTCGGGCTTGCCGGGAGCGCGGCCGGACGAGAACGGGAAGTTGTTGTCGTCGAGCACGCCCAGCGTGCGGTCGTCGAGGATCACCACGTCCTCGATGGTCTGGAACGGGAAGCGGAAGGTCTCGCCGAAGCCGCCCAGCCGGCGCGGGTCGGCCAGGTCGAGCAGGTCGGCGACGAGGGTCTTGCGCAGATCCGCGTACCGGGTGTCCACCAGGTAGATGCGCTTGACGCGCGCCTGGTCCCCCTGCAGGTTGTCGCGCTCGATGACCAGGAACCGGCTACGGTCGACCGCGATCATGTCCCCGATCGCGTTGTCGGGGCTCTCCAGCCGGTAGGTCCACGTCTTGCCGGTGTAGGCCTTGCCGCGCAGGCTGAACTCGTTCATCCGCAGCGTGCCGGGGGCGTCGCCGGTCACCGTGCCCTCCAGCAGCGGGTACAGCGTCCTGCCGTCGACCGAGCGTGCCATGCCCTCGAAGCCCTTGCTCCGGCCGAGGTTGGGCTGCTCGCCGTCGAGGGACGGATTCTCCGGCGCCTTCACGCCGGGCAGCGGGACCGGTGCCTCCAGCAGCGTGCCGGAGCGGGAGAAGTGCAGCAGGAACGGGCCGAACTCGTCCCCGATCCAGTAGGTCCCGTCGGAGGTCCGCACGATCGACTCCACGTCGAAGTCGGCACCGGTCAGTTTCCGGTCCGCGCGGGTCAGCGGCCAGGTGACGTGCCCGTCGGGGTCGCTCAGGTCGAAGCCGCCCAGCACCTTCACCGCGCCACGCCGGAAGTCCGGCTTGATCCGATGCACCCGGAGCAGGAAGTCGGCACTGTTGGACTGGGAGCCGTACCCGTTGTCCGACAGCACGTCGAACGTGCCGCCGGACCGCCGTACGATGCCGCTGAACCCCTGCACCGGCTGTCCGGTGAACGGCGGGGTCACCCCGTTGACCGGGGCGGTGCCGAGCTGTGCCCCGGAAGGCTCACTGCCGGGCACGAAGGTCAGCGCGGGCAGGGAGGCGAATCCGGTCAGCGTGGCGCGGCCGAACCCGTGCCCACCGAAACCGTTCCGTCCCGCGTCGTTCCGCTCCGCGTCGGCCTGCCGGGTGGGGGCCGGTTCGGCGGTGGGAGGGGTGAGAGCGGTCCAGCCGGGCGCGGCGGCCGCCGGCGCGGCCATCGCCAGCGCCAGCGCGGCCGTGCCGATGGTGATCGTCATGCGTCGTCTCATGGCGGCACGCTAGGCAATCGGCGTGAACGGCCGATGTTACGTCGCGGGCCGTGCGGCGAAAACCAGATACGGACTGTACGGAAAAAGGAAGAGAGCTGTCCGGAAGTGACGCGAGCCGCAGGACGCGTCCGCCGGCCGGGACGCAGGCCCCGGGATCTTCTCGCCGCGCCCGCAACGGAATAAAGTTCCGCGCATGAGGATTTTCGCCAACATCACCGAGATCAAGGCCGCCGTCGGGGAACACCTCGGCCACACCGACTGGCACGAGGTCACCCAGGAGCAGGTCAACCTGTTCGCCGACGCGACCCACGACCACCAGTGGATCCACGTGGACGTCGAGAAGGCCGCGCAGGGCCCCTTCGGGGCCACCATCGCCCACGGGTACCTGAGCCTGTCGCTGCTGCCCTTCTTCATGTCGCAGCTGTTCCGGGTGAACGGCCTGGCGATGGGGATCAACTACGGGCTGAACAAGGTCCGTTTCCCCTCGCCGATCCCGGTCGGCTCCCGGATCCGCGCCGGTGCCGAACTCATCGACCTCAAGGGCACCCCGTCGGGCTATCTGTCGAACATGCGGATGACCGTGGAGATCGAGGGCCGTGACAAGCCCGCCTGCGTCGCGGAGACCCTCTCCCTCTACATCCCGGCCGAGACCTCCTGACCCTGGAGGCGCTCTTCCCCTGCGTCCGGGCCGAGACCTCCCGATCGCGGAGCCCTTCCCCCGCATCCCGGCCGAGACCTCCCGATCGCCGGGGACCGGCCGGGAACGCCCCGGCGCGCCGTCCCGCGCCCCCACCGTCGCGCGGGCTCACCTCTCCGTGGAGAGTTCCTGGGCGAGGATCGCGGCCTGGACGCGGCTTCGCAGCCCCAGCTTGTTGAGCAACCGGCTGACGTGGGTCTTCGTCGTCGCCTCGGCCATGTCCAGCTCCACCGAGATCTCCATGTTCGACATGCCCCGCCCGATGCAGGCCAGCACCTCACGCTCGCGCGGCGTGAGGACGCCGATCTCGTACGACGTGCGCTGCGGAACCGACGCGCCGAAGGCGGAGATCAGCCGCCGGGTGACCGCCGGCGCGATGAGCCCCTCGCCCGCGGCCACCAGCCGCACCGCCTGGACCAGCGCGTCGGCGTCGGTGTTCTTCAGCAGGAACCCGGCGGCCCCGGCACGGAGCGCGCCGAAGACGTACTCGTCGATGTCGAACGTGGTGAGGATCAGCACGTCGGTGATCCCGCTCAGCTCACGCGTCGCGGAGATCCCGTCGAGCCGGGGCATCCGGACGTCCATCAGCACCACGTCGGGACGGAGGTCGCGGGCCATCGCGACGGCCTGCTCCCCGTCGGACGCCTGGCCGACGACCTCGATGTCCCGGTGGCCGTCGAGAATGAGGACGATTCCGGCACGGACCGCGGCGTGGTCGTCGGCGACGAGAACTCGGATGGTCATGCGCTCTCCCGGGTGGGCAACTCGGCGCGGACGCGCCAGCCGTCGTCGTACGGTCCGGCCTCGAAGACGCCGCCCACCAGGACCGTACGCTCCCGCATGCCGACGATCCCCGTACCCGCGCCGGGAAGCCCCCGCGTCGCGTCACCGAGCGGGTTGTCCACGACCAGGGTGATCAGGCCGGGCCGGTAGCCGATCACCACCTCCGCGACCTTGCCGCCGTGCTTGAGCGCGTTGGTGAGCGACTCCTGGACGATCCGGTACCCGGCCAGGTCCACCGCGGCGGGCAGGTCCCCGGGGGCGCCGTCCACCCGGAGGCGCACGTCGAGCCCGGCCTCCCGGGCCCGTTCGACCAGTTCCCCGACCTCGGCGACCCGCCTCCGCGTCGCCTCCGGCTCCTCGCCGTCCTGGCGGAGCAGTCCGATCATGGAACGCATCTCCGCCATACCCTCGACGCTGTTCTCCCTGATCGACTCCAGCACCTCGCGTACCCTTCGCGCCTCGAGATCCCGGCGGGAGAGGACGGCGGTGGACTGGATGGCGATCGCACTGAAGTGATTTGCGATCATGTCGTGCAGTTCCCGCGCCATCCGTGTCCGCTCGGCCTGCACCGCCGCCGCCCGGTCCAGCTCCGCCAGCCGCGCCACCTGCTCGGCCCTCGCGCGCTCGGCCACCGCCTGCTCCTCCAGCTGCCTCACGAGCATCGCGGTGAAGACGGGGGTCACCCCGACCAGGCCCGCCTGCACCAGGAAGATGGCGGCGGCCGCCCACTGCCTCAGGAGGGCCCCTCCCAGCACGCCCGCCAGGACCGCGATCACCGAGGTGATGATGAGCATCCGCCGGCCCAGCGACCGGGGGCCGTACCTGACACCGGCGTACAGGTTGTCCGTGATGATCAGCACTGTGCCCAGGGACGGGCCCATGGCGAAGTCCCCGACGAAGGCCACGACCCCCAGCCCGAGCGAGAGCAACGGCCTGGTCCGCCGTACCGCGACCCCCGCGCACGTGATCACCAGCGGCCCGAGGAACAGGTACGCCGGGGCCCACCGGTGCTCGTAGGCTCCCGCGGCGAGAAGGACGACGGCCGCGACGAAACACGCCACGGCCCACAGCGCGTCGTCTCGTCTCATGCCCCCATCTCATCACCCCGGCCGACCGGGCGGATCGGGCGCGGGACGGGTAGGTCGTACACACAAGGATGTAGCCCGGCTCACCGGCGCCGACGCCCCCACGCCCGGGACGGTCCACCTTCCAAGACGGGAGGGGCCTTCCGGCAGGGGGTCTCGTTCTTCCGGCACCGCGGCCTGAAGATCACCCTGTTCGGCAGCCACTTCCTCCTTCTCCGGCGGCACCGGCGAATCCGGCTCCGGCGTCCCGAACACGGGCGGATCGGTAACCGGTTCGAGGCATCGCCCAAAACCCGCTATGCTTGCTTACGCAGCGAGCGGCCGTAGCTCAATGGATAGAGCATCTGACTACGGATCAGAAGGTTGGGGTTTCGAGTACCTCCGGCCGCACAGCAGGTCAAAGGCCCTCCGGGATGATCCCGGAGGGCCTTTTTCGTGCCTGTACAGCAGCTCCGTACAGCAACGCGAGCTCACACAGGCGATCTCCTGCGAACAGCGCGCGTCAAGGTCGGGGCGTCGCGCTCGGAGCGAGAACGACGATCGTCGAGGGCCAGAACCTGGTGCTGTGACCGGAAACCTTCACCGGTCTCGCGTGTAGCCGCCGGCGTCGGTTGGATGTGTCCTACACGTCCGGCTGGCGCGAGGAGGCGCGGTGGGAGAACCGGTCCGAGCACGAAGACCGATGCATTGCCGCTCTGCGGGAGTGGGTTGAACAGGAGCGCTCAGGTAAGAGGGGCTGCCCCTCACCCGCCCAAGTCAAGTCCTAGTCGTTTCCAAGCGTGATCTTTTAGACCTGTGGGGCGGATGAGATCCATTCGCGGCAACACAGGGGGATCCAGCAAGCATGGGAATGTTTCGTAAGGCCATGCCCGTCGCGACGGCGGTAGCCGCGCTGGCGATCGTGGCGATGGCGCCCGTCTCGGCGGCGTCGGCCTCGGCGGTGACGATCAGCGTTCAGCGCGCTCACGTCGAGACGGTGAAGGAGTGGCGGTCGAATTTCACCTGCCCGACGAACCAGGTGCTCACCGGTCGCAGCCACTACGGCGATGAGAACGCCGACACCACGTATTCCTGCAGCTTCATCTTCATCAACGGTGAGCAGGTCAGGGTGTCGCTGCTCGACTGGAGTACGCAGATGAAGGAGAAGGACTCCTTCTACGAACCCACCCTGGGGAGCGTCGCGATCGCCGGGCGGATGCACACCGGTGACGAGAACGGCATGACGCGGTACCGCCCCGCGACGCTGTTCTGGCAGGGCCGGCAGGTGCAGTTGATCAACAAGACCTGGAGCGGCATCCACAAGGAGAACAACCACTCCTGGACCGCCGGACACAACCAGGTCATGACCGGCCGCCTGCACCTCGGGGACGAGAACGGCAAGACCCAGTACCAGTACTCGACGGTGACCTTCGCGGGCTGAACCCGCAGACGTACTGGTACGAGAAAGAAGGAAAGACGATGACGAATCACCGCACGACCGTGTCCGCCGCGCTGGCCGTCGCCGCGCTGGCGGCCGTGACCATGGGTTCTCCCGCAGCGGCCGCCGATTACACGATCGAGGTCCGGGCCGATTACACCCAGACGATGCCGTCCGAGAAGAACTCCCAGTTCATCTGCCCGGTGAACCAGGTGCTCACCGGCCGCAGGCACGTCGGCAATGAGAACGCCCCGACCACGTACTACTGCGGAACGATCTACATCAACGGGCAGCAGGTCTTCGTGTACTCCGGTGACTGGACCCAGCCCCGCAAGGAGAGCGAGGGCTATATCGTCGCCCCGGCCGACCAGGTGCTGGTCGGCAGATGGCACGAGAAGGACGAGAACGGCCCCACGAGGTACCGCACCGCCGCACTGTACTGGCAGAACCGCCAGGTGAAGGTGACCGGCCCGATCTGGAGCGACCAGTACAAGGAGAGCAGCCACACCTCGATGGCACCCTCCAACCAGGTCATGACGGGCCGGGTCCATAACGGCGACGAGAACGGCAAGACCCAATACCAGTACTCCAAGCTGGTCTTCACGGACTGACCCGAGGCCACGCTGCGACATGGCTCTGCTCCTGCGCGGCCAGGGGCAGAGCCTGCGCGCGGACGGTGTCCTCATCGGCGGCCACCAGGCGCGCGATCACCGCGACGGTGTTCCCCCCGGCCGAAGCCAACACGATCATCGCCCGCCGGTACCGGACCGAACCGGTGCTGCCCCGGCGGACGATCTGCTGCAGCTTCTGCCCTTCGGCGTCATCACAACACCGCCTTACAGGATCGCCCTCCATCGGCCCGCAACCACCATCTGAGCAGGGCTGGATGCCCTGGACGAGGCATCTGCCCTTCCCTATGGATCAGAAGGCTGGGGTTTCGAGTACCTCCGGCCGCACACATGCAAGAAGGCCCCTGAACAGGTATTACGCCGTCAGGGGCCTTTTTCGTTGTGTCGCTCAGCCGGTCTCTTCGGTGTCTGTGGAAGCCAACCTGGGAGCCAAAGGCGCTGACCTGCCCAGCAGAGCCCCGGAGATCGCCGCCGACGCCGCCCGCTTGTCCCCCTCCGTCAGATGCCCGTAGACATCCTTGGTGATCGCGATGCCGGCGTGCCCGAGGACGTCGGAGACGACGTGCGGCGGCGTGCCCTGGGCGAGCATGAGCGAGGCCCCGGAGTGCCGCAGCTCGTGCGGGTGCCAGTGAACCGAGGCCGGCCTTCCGCGCCAGCTTCGAGAACAGGTGGGAGAAGGTGTCGGGGTCGGACGGATTGCCGAGCATCGAGGGGAAGATCAACCCGTTTCGGTCCACTCCTCCCCGGGCTGGAGACGTTCCGCGTTGTGCACGGCCCGATGCCGCTTGAGCGCGTCGACCAACTCGGGCGTCAGGCAGAGCGTACGGCGTGACTTCCTGGTCTTGAGTTCGGTGATCACGAGCTTGGTCTTGCGTTCCGCGCCGGGGGTACGGTTCTTGATCCGTTTCACCGCGTGCGCCACACGCAGGGTTCTGGCCTCCGGGTCGAAGCCGCTCCACATCAGCCCGAGAGCCTCACCGCGGCGAAGGCCGAAGACGAGCGCCAGGAGGACGAGCGCCCCCATTCGATGCTCCGCGACCTCGTCGAGAAGCCTGTGCGACTGGTCGATCGTGAGCGTACGGCCCTCGTCGGTGTTGAGCCGGGGAGGCATCGGCAGAGCCGCGACGGCGTGGCGTGCCGGTAGATCGACGCGGCCAGGTCACTGTCGTATCCCATCCGAGCCTTGAGGCCGGCCAGGCGCGCCCTCGATCGCGCGGCCAGCGTGTTGCCGGTGTGTCGCAGGTCGTGGAAGTGCAGGCCCTTGACGCCCATCTCCTTGAGCGCGTCCGCCCACCTGGCATGGCCGGTTCCGCCATGCCTCTGGGATGATCTCGACGATCCGTTCCCGCCGAGTGAAGAGGCCCCGCTTGAACACCGAACAGCCGCCGCCCGCCGACCTGCGCGAGTACTACCGGCGACTGATGAACAGCAGGCAGTGGCTCGGTGTGAGCATGTGCTGGACGGTGGTGGTCCCCGAAGACGGACGAGCGCTCACCCTGGACCAGGCCGCTGCCCGGCTGGCCGGAAACACCCCCTACCGGCTGCACGAACCGGCGTCGTTCGAAGCCGTCGGACCGCCCGAACGCGACGCCTATCCTGTGTTCGTCGATCGATGCGGCCCGACCACCGTTCTCTTCGAGTGGGACTCCCTCGGGACGGAGCCTGTCGTGCTTCGGCGGCTCAGTGAGGGGGCTCACGTCTACAGCGCCTGGTGGGACGTCAACGCCAACAACCAGCTGAGCTTTGCAGCCGGAGGCGAGCACCTCCTGGCGATCGACGGGATGTTCCCCGGACAGCGGGAACACCACGCCCACCTGGCCCGCTGGCCCGGGCTGCAAGCGATGACGGATTTCTTCGCCGAACCCCCGCCCGAGGACCCCGACGAGGACGAGAACGACCTCGATGGTCGTGCCTACTACGACTGGAAAGCCGCCTTCCTCGCGGTCATCGACCACACCACCGGGGTGTGGCTGACCGGCGAGTGGCTGGAGCAGCCACATCCCTACGTGACGGTCCGCATGCCCGACGCGACCCACTGACCCCTGAACGGCCGCACCTGGGTTGCGTACGCGAGAAGCACTCCCCCGGAACTTCCCTGATCCGGTGCCTGGAGATCGCGTCTTGACCGACAAGGCACTTGGCGCAGGCGCGCGAGAGCACTTTCACGCTGTTGCCCGCCCACTCGGCTGCCTGCTTCGGCGAGACACCCGCGTTGAGCCAGGTGGGCTGGCAGGCGCACCGGAGGTCATGACCCGTTTGCCGGCGGGGAGGCGTACTCCTCCGGGCTGAGGACCGTGCGGCGGGCCTTGTCCCAGACGCGTGGATGGTGCTGGTTGCCGGCACACCACCGTGAGCGCCGTAGAAGATCCGTCCGTCCGGACCGGTGCCGAAGGATCTTGAGGTGCTCGCCCATGATGGTCACAAGCTCGGGGGCGCACGGAACCGGGCGGCTCTCCCCCTCGGTGCGGTGCTCCAGGCCGCGGTCGTCGCGCTGTTCGCCCGGGACCACTCCGGCAGGTCTCACTCTGCGCGCGGTTCCGGAACGCCTTCTTCCAGGGCCTGCCGTCCGCCTGCCAGCGCACGTGATAGGCGGTGACCTTGACGCCTTGTAGACCTCGGTCTTGTAGCCACGGATGTTGTAGGCCAAGGCGCAAGAGGTCAACGGACATCTGCTGAGCCCATGATGACGGGCGAGCCGGTGACCGGTGTTCAGCGCGTCGATCGGCCATGCCGGACAGATTCCCCTTGATGCCGACGCGCTCGTGATGTCCCTCTTCATCGACTGCTCGCCGTGGGTGGCGGCCCGGGCCGGCATTGGAAGGAACATGGCCTCAGGCCGATGTTTTATGTCAGAACGATTTTCCTGTTTTTGTGCACTTCGTAGTTATTCTGCCACCACTCCAGCCTCACTGGCACCTCTGGAATTGCGTGATCGTGAAGTGTGTCGTCATGGATATTGACGGTTCCGCTGACCGGCTTCATCGTCAGGAATGACCGAGCAAGGTGGCCGCCTGTGATATAGGACCGCTGCGCTGGAGACGGGCTCGCCAACCTCCTCCGGAGAACCGAATCATGGCGTTATACGTGCCGATCCTGAAGGGCCGCTCGCCTGACCTGCAGGCACTGGAAAAGGCGAGCGATCTGGTCAAGCGCAACATCCGTCCGATTGTCGAGGTCGTACCACGAGGTGATGACAAAGATATCAAAACCACTGTGGAGAGAACCGTGGGGCAGGTGAAGAGATACGGCCTGCGCGATCTGGTGGTCGCGTTTGATGCGGCGCCTTTGAGAGTGCGTTTCGGAGAGTCGGCCTCGATGGAGGCGCTACATCTTCTCGACGCAGAACTCAGAACTTTCGATTTCTCCTGCCGGCCTGTCGTCCGTCCCGAAGACGATCCGCGTACTCTCGAAGGAGTACGACACATGGTGGGAACCCATCACCTGGGCGTATGTCTTCGCGTGAACGAGCCCTATGTGTACACCCTCAGTGATTCGCGCATTCTCCTTGAGCAGCTCGATGCCCTGGGATTGGCAGCCGAGCAGGCCGACGTCGTACTTGACTGCGGCTTCATCCGAGACGTTCACGACACGGCCGACCGCCTGTCTGGACCTTTACGGCATCTGCAGGAACATCCTTGGTGTTCGGTGACGATCGTGGCGGGATCGTTCCCGGGGCCCGACTTCTTCGCCAACACTCCTCGCCGGAGAGTCATGTCGATTCCTAGACTGGAGGCGGCGCTGTGGACTCGCGTCTCCCGGCGCTGGCCTGAAGTCCACTATGGCGACTATGGAGTCGATCACCCCGGCCCGCCGTCGGAAGGACTGCGCCCCGATCCCAACCTCCGCTATACCGTGGACAGAGAATGGCGCTTCTATCGACAGCCGAAGGACACAGGCGGCAGACACCGATTGTTTCACCGTCTCTGTCGGGATCTGCTGAAATCCCCCGACTGGCCGCTAGAGGGCTCCGCTTTCTCCTGGGGGGACGATCGGATCGCCTCGGCCGCACGCGAGGACATCGGTCCGGGGTCCGGCGCTGAGTGGAAGGCATACTCGGTGTCGCACCACCTGGCGGTCATCGTGGCCTTGCTGGAGTCTGAGTATGTGCCGCAGCGTGCCGCGTCGCCGGCTGGAATGTCCGACGGCCACGGTGGCACGCGGACGTGATGCCGGAACGCGAGGGCACATCTCCGTTCACTTCTGGTGACGCTGATCGTCAGCAGGGCACTCAATGTCGCGCGGAGGGCCGTTCTCGGGTGCCTGGAGGGTGATTCGACCTCCGGCCGGGCCTGCAGGCGTCGGCGTGGCCGGAGATCACCCTCCCGAAGCCGGTGGGCAGCGGTATCAGCCGAGAACCGTCGCCGAGCGCCCCTCGTCCACGGTGTACGCGCCCGCGGAGATCACGCGAGGTCCACGGTGTACGCGCCCGCGGAGACCGCGCCGAGGTGCGCGGGGTTGGGGGTCAGCGAGACGACGCCGCCGGGCAGTACGCGCGAGCTCTCCTCGACGGTCGTGAACGTCGCGGGCATCGATCCCCCCGGGAACAGGCGCTTCCCCGTCCCGATGACGACCGGGTACTGGAGCAGCCGGTAGACGTCGACGGGTCCCGCCTGGTGCAGCGTCTGCACGGGCTTCCAGCTTCCGTGAACCTGGAGCTCCCTACCGGGAAGCTCCTCGAGGCGGCGTACCTCGTCGACCAGGTCCCGCGTAGGACCGCCGTCGGGTTCCAGGCGGCTTCCTCGTGGGTCAGCGTCGAGCTGACCGCGCACTTCGGCAGCGTGTTGAGTTTTACGGCGATCAGGTCGTCAGGGTCGGTGGCCTTCGACCAGTACCCGCCGAGCAGGCCGAAGCTCGTGCGGCCGAAGAGGAACGCGTCGGCCTCGCGGAACCAGCCCTCGACGACCTCGTCGGTGTGCGCCGAGGCGTGCGGGACGAGCCACCCGCCGCGGTCGAAGCCGTCGGAGCGGTCCTCGTGATCGAACGCGTCTGTTCGGCTGGAGATCACTGATGTGAGGGGGACCGGATCGAGCCACTGATGCCGGCCGGTCCGGTCCGTGGACGACGGTGGGCAGACCACCGCATCCCCTGAGGCCATCGCTTGGAAATATCGCGTCGGCTCGCCCTGGCAGGCGCACGGCGGTGGTGACCTTCCGGGCCTCGACGGGGACTTCCCGCCGCCCGGAAAGCAGGGAGAGGCGGATGCGCGGGGACCCGGCCGGCCGGTTCGGGGTACTCAGCTCAGCCTGAACGAGCTGGCGCGCTTGTAGCAGCCGTAGTGGCCGAGATGCCCGTACTTGTCGATCCACCGCTTACCGGCGCAGTCCTTGACGAGATCTATGGTGGAAGAACACGTCGCAGTGCGTGCCGTTGCCCAGCTTGGTGTTCACCGAGCTGACCCGGTCGCCCCAGCCCATGTGGTCCAGCCTCTTGAACTCGTAGTCCGCCTTGCCGGACGTGCTCCCGCTGCAGTCGCGGGGAACGGAGATGGTCACGGTGTCGCCCCGGGAGTTGTAGTTGATCCAGTCGTAGAGCACGGCCACGGCGTAACCGGCCGCGTTGGCCACTTTGATCGCCCGGGACAGGCTGCCGTAACAGCCCATTCCCTTACCGTACCTGTCGGCCACGCAGTGGCTGGCCGCCCTACCGGCGGGCGCCGAGACCGACGCGGCAGACGCGGCAGACGCACCGAACTCACTTCGATCGGCCGTCCGATCACGGCACGACCTGGCGGCGAGACCGCCCGGATCGAGTCGGGTAGGCAACGGGGCGCCCACGAGATCCGGTCGTCGACGGACGCCCACCGCTGCCGGTAGGCGATTCGGACAGCTTCGGCACGAGACCACGTCCTGCCGGCGTCCATCGTTGTCAGCATGCACCGACAGGATCGCTCTGACGATCGGCGGCGTACCGATTCACACCCGCGACAAGGACGCCGGGGGAATACGAGCCGCTTCATCCTCGGGACCTCTCCGCGACTCTGGAAGAGCTCGGCGCCATCACGCTTCCGGTGCTCAGGGGAGCGATGCGATCACCCTCGCGTCTCGCTCGACGGGGGACTTCGGCCGGACGGAACGGCTGGGTTCTGTCTCCTTTCGTCGGTGTGCGTACAGCCCTCGGGAAAGGCGGCGACGACGGGGCCGAGGAACTGGCCGCCGTCCCAGTGACCGATGTCGCCGGTGTGGTGATCGGGTTCGTAACCGATGGGGATGACCTCGGGAACCGCCATGTGCGGGAGAGTAGCGGCCGGGGCCGACGGAGCCTTCGCTATGCGTGATCTTGCTAACGGAAGCGCTGACATCGTCCATGGACACGAGCGGACACCTGTGGAAGATGATCAAAAGCGAGTGGTTCCGAGCGGGACTTCCTGACACTCGTGGACGCTGGCGGATGATCTCGAACCGGCTGCGGATCAGGAGGTCGGGGTTTCGAGGCCTCCGGCCGCACAGCAGGTCAAAGCTTCTCCGAGATCACTTCCGGAGGGCCATTTCGTGCCCGTACAGCGGCGTCGTACAGCAACGTGGGCTCGCACGGGTGATCTCATCCGGCTGAGTCGCTCCTCATGGAAAGAGGAGCGCCGCCACTGATGGGGGCAGCGGCGAGGGCGTCGGACAGCTGGTGCAGGGACGAGACGACGACCGAGCCGTTGATGTCGGCCATGTGCTTGCGGCTGTCACGCAGGCCCGCGACGCCGATCGCCTGGGTGCCGAGGTCCGCGGCCACCGTCATCATCTGGACGGAGGCGCCGACCACGGTGCATTCGGCGGGTCTCACGGCCAACGCCTTCCTTGCCCGGCGTAGGAGGGCGATTCCCGTCGGCCTGCTCGAGGGACGGTGGTGCCGGTACCCGATGGCCGGTCCCACCAGGTGCCGCAGCTCGTGCCGGTCCAGGTAGGACTCGATGGTGGCGGAGTAACGGCTGCCCACCACCGCGGCTCTTCTGCCGCCGGCCTGACACGCCAGCAGGGCCTCGCGTACCCCGGGCGTGGGAACGGCCGTCGTGACCGCGGCCGTCTCGGCCGCGCGCAGGATGTTCTCCGCCTCATCACCGTGGGCGGGACTGACCTGGTAGGCGTAGGCCACCATCCACAACGGGCTGGTGGTCGTGAGGAAGGCGACGGCCTCCACCAGCGTCGCCGGGTGTGGGGCCGGGAGTCGCGCGCGGATGTCGTCGACGATCGCCGGAGTGTCCGTACCGGCGAACAGGTCACAGATGACGCTGTCGAAAACGAACAGCATGGCGCGAGTGCCTTCCAGGACTCGCGCGACATGGGGGCGTACTCGCATGGCGGGCAAAAGGCCTCCTGGGCACGATGTCGTGGCCGTCTTGACGCGACACCATGCGAACCGGGTCTTTTTTCCTGATGTTGGAAGGTAGCACCACGAAGCCGGATCCCTGCTGTGCAGATCATGTGGCCACGGGAAGTGCGCGTGCGGAGGCTCGAAGGTCGCTCAGGTGGTGGAAGGCATGGCTCCTGCTCTGGTCCAGGGCGAGCGGAAGCTCCAGTCGAGTGATCAGCGCAGACCCGGCGTTCCACGGCTACGGGCGTACCAGCCGGCACACCTGGGCGTTGTCGGACATCCAGATGGTCAGCTCCCTTTCGCCGGGTCGATGTCATCCCCGCTTCCCGCGAGGTCCCCCTCGTGCGGCACAACGGAGCGGCTGACTGGCTGCTCCCCCTGCACCAGGCCCGGCCATCCCCGTCGTGAGGTCTTCCTCAGCAGGGTTCGTAAGCGCTTCGCGGAGAGCATCGGATCGCCGTCGGCCCAAGCGCATGGCCGACAACGACTTATCCGAGGCTGTTCAAGCAATCCCTGCACCTGCGGACGGCGGCCAGACGGAGGTTTCCCTCGGTGGCCTGAACAGGGCTGCCGTCGCCGATGCGATCCCAGACGCCGGGTTCTGGCCCACGGACCCACCCCCAGGCTGGAGCGACCACATCGGACTCGCTCATGTGATCACACGCGCCCGGCAGGTGAGCCATCCTCCTGGAGGAGATCAGGATGGTGTCCGGCGCGAACCTCACCCAGCGAATCGGACCGGCCGCGTTCTGCGTACCGCGTGACGCATCGGCTCCGGGCAAGCCACACGCACAGCCCTCACCGACGATCAAATCACACCGTTCGCAATGCCCCACGCGCCTCTCCCGCCACCCGGAATGCTCAAGAGTCTAATGACAGCACTCACGAAACAGCGCGCGGAATGGCAGCGGCTCTCACCGGCCGGCTCTTCTACGATGCGGCGAACCGCTGCCTGACGATCACCGACGCCGGCGACCCGGAGCCAGGGACCAGTGTGATCCCGGTCTGGCCGAGCGGCACCCGCCCGGTGATCGAAGCGGGAAAACACGGTGTGGATCTGCCCGGAGACGGTCCCGTTCTCCTGGAAGGAGAGTCGATCGAACTCGGCGGCGGATACGTCGATTGGGAGGCTCATCCCCCATCCGGGTTGAAGATCCCGAACGCCTGCATCCCGGATCTCGCGAACTCGATGATTTTTCAGCTGCATCCGAAGCAGCCGATGGTCTGAGACCAAAGAGGCCAAAGAGGCCAAAGAGGCCAAGAAGGCCACGGGCCACCACCTGGAGGCGGTGACCATGAACGCCTGACACCGCCGGTCCGCCTCATCGGCGCCTTGATCACGGCCATGTCGTCCCGATCGGCCGGCCATGGTTCACCGGCTCGGCAGGTGGCCGGCACTCGGTCAGCCTGCCCTTTCCCCTCGGCCCCGGCTTCGAGGCCCGCACGAGGGACGGCGGCCACGCCCGCATCCTCCGGCTCCTGCCGATCACCCCGGCGGAACGCCACCTTGTCATGGACGCCGGTCTCGAAGCCCTCGAACCGCTCTGCGAGGAGAAGCAGGTCGACCACACCGAGCCTCGCCGGCCGTCGGTCGTCTGACGGTGGTTTCGCCAGAAGCCACCGGCCGGGGCGGCCGTTCCCAGGCTTGGGACCTTTGAACGGGGCGGCGGGCCCGCCCGGCAGAGTGCCGGAGATCGCCGCCGACGCCGTCCGCCTGTCGGTCAGCGGTTGAGGTTCTTGCGGTAGCGCACCTTGGTGACGGGCGGGACGTCGCTGCGGTCGACAACGACCGCGCCGTCGTGGTGCCAGCCGTTTCGCTCATAGAAGGTGCGGGCTCGGGTGTTGCCTTCCAGGACCCAGAGGGTCGCCTCGGCGTATCCGGCCGCTGTCATGGCGTCGAGGACGGCGGTGGCCAGTGCCTTGCCCACACCGGTGCCCCAGACGTCGGGGGGCGTGTAGAGCGAGCCGATCATGCCCACCTGCGTGGAGTCGTCGTCCTCGTCGTCCGTAGGGTAGAAGCGCGAGTATCCGACAGCGCGGTCCGCCCGCTCGGCGATCAGGGTGCCGGCCAGTGGCCCTCCGAAGCCGGTCAGCAGGCCTTCCCATGTCTTCGTCAGTGCCTCATGGTCGAGGCCGTCCAGATACTCGTCCGACAGAAGTCCGCGGAAGGCCGCCTGCCATGACGCCCTCTGGACACCGGCCAGGGCCGGGGCGTCCTGCCGCGTGGCGAATCTGATGTGGTGCGTCAGTGGTCTTCTCCGATGGTGTCGTCATTCCGCGTGCTCGCGGACCCCGGTCGTGACCGGGTGACGGGCGTAAAACAATGATGTACCTCCCCGAAGAAGGGAGGGACACGGCGGGGGAGGTAGACGGGCGATCCGGAGGGTTCTCCGGGAGCCGTTCCGCGGCGTGATGGACGGATCGGCATGGTCGGACGGGATTCTCCTGTCCGCTTCGGGCCGACGCGATGGAGTCCGCGCGCTCGACCGGACTCCGGGCCGGATCTCCCCTCAGATCTCAGCGGCCAGCTCGGGGAAGACCTTGGCGACCTTGGCCGTCAGGTAGTCGCCGTACGTGCCGGAGAAGGCTCTGAGGTCCTGGCCGTCCCAGCGCGGGCGGTCCTCGCGGCCGGGGACCGGCGGGAGGGGCGGGACCTCGTCGTGCCAGCCGGGGTCGAAGAAGAACGGGAACGACAGGCGGTCGCGGCCGGAGGCGTTGCGGACGCGGTGCGGCGTGGAGCGGTAGTGGCCGGCCGTCAGCCTGTCGAGCATGTCGCCGATGTTGCACACGAACGTGCCGGGGATCGGCGGGGCGTCGATCCAGCCGTCTCGGGTGCGGACCTGGAGGCCGGCGTTGTCGTCCTGGAGCAGCAGGGTCAGCAGTCCGTAGTCGGTGTGCTCGCCGACGCCCCACTCCTCGGCGGCGCCCGTGCCGGGCGGGTAGTGGAAGATCCGGAACAGGATCGTCGGGTCCTTGGTGTACCCGTCGGCGAAGTAGTCCTCGGGCAGGCCGAGGCTCAGCGCGACGCCGCTCATCACCCGCTGCGCCGTCGCGGTCATGACGTCGAGGTACGTCAGGACCGCCCCGCGCAACTCGGGGACGTCGGCGTCGGGGAACAGGTTGCGGCCCCTGAGCGGGGTGCCGTCGGGCTCGGCCTCGGCGCCGAAGTAGACGCCCTCCTTCAGGTCGGGGCGGCCCGAGGTGAGTTCGCCGCCGACGGGGAAGAAGCCGCGCCAGGCCCGGCCACCGCGCGCCATCGCGATCCGGAGTTTGCGCTCCTCGGGCAGCGCGAAGAAGCGGCGCGCGGCCGCGTCCAGCTCGCCGATCAGGCTTTCGGGGACGCCGTGGCCGCTGACGTAGAAGAAGCCGCTGTCGACGCACGCGGCCTCGATCCGGGCGGGGACGTCGGGGGCCGACAGGTCGATGACCGGTAGTTCTCTCGTCATACCGGCATTGTGCCGTCTTCTTCGGGTGGGTATTTGGACCGGGAGCGGGCGTGTACTT
>NZ_JBFABE010000041.1:0-72936 GCF_040640155.1 Streptosporangium sp. NPDC023615 | reverse complement strand
GAAGGCGATGGACACCACCACCCCCGCCCCCGGCGCCGCGGCCAGCAGATCGGCGCCGCGGACGTGATCTTCGTCCCCAACTACACCTCCCAGGGCAGACATGATCATGGGGCCGCCGCGGTGGGTCTCCTTCGCCGACGGTGTCCCGGCGGGACCCGGAGGCCGGTCTCCCGCCCGGTCCGCGGGCGGTGCCGTCACTTCTTCGGCGGGACGGGCCTGCCGCCCGGCAGCACCTCGGGAGGCGGGAAGCGCAGCTTGCGGATCTGCAGGGCACGCATGGCGGCGTAGAAGCCGACGCCCTTGAGGTTCTCGCCCGGGAACTTCTCGGCGGTGAGCTTCTTCACCTTCCACGACACCCAGATCGAGGTGAGCAGCACGCCGACCATCATGAGCGGCCAGCCGATCGTGATCACCGCGACGTAGATGTACCCCCGCACGCTCACCGGGAAGGGGATCCAGGTCAGCAGCAGGATCAGGATGGAGAACGGCAGGAAGTACTGGCTCACGATGCGCCGGGAGTCGACCCAGTCACGTGCGAACTTCTTGGCGGGCCCCCTGTCGCGGGCGGGGAAGTAGCGCTCCTCGCCGCGGAGCATGCCCTCGCGCGCCCTGGCGCGCTCACCGGCCTGCCGCTCGCGGAGCTGCCGGTAGGCCTCTTTGCGGTTCTGAGGGGCGTTCACCGGCTGCCGGCGACGGCCTTCGGCGTCCCGCCGCTTCGGTGTGGGACGCCCCTTGCCCGCAGGCTTAGGATCGTTGGCGGAGGCGGGGGAGTCGTCCGCGGTGGTCTGGGTACGTCGGAACACAAGGCCAGCCTACCGGGACTGCAACTTAGTGACGCCCCCGCGCGTTATGCGTAGGGTGAACCCTATGGTGGCTCCGGTGCTTTTCGGGGGCCGGGATCACTGGGTGGGCCCGAAGCGCACTTGAAGAAGGGGACGGCCGACGCGCATGAGCGTGATGAAGAGACTTTCGCTGATCTTCAGGTCCAAGGCGAACAACGCGTTGGACAAGATGGAAGATCCTCGCGAGACCCTGGACTACTCATATCAGCGCCAGCTGGAGTTGTTGCAGAAGGTGCGCCGGGGCGTGGCGGACGTCGCCACCTCCCGCAAGCGTGTGGAACTTCAGATCAACCAGATCGAGGCGCAGTCGCGCAAGCTCGAGGAGCAGGGCCGCAAGGCCCTCGGCGTCGGTCGTGAGGACCTGGCCCGCGAGGCGCTGACCCGCCGTGGCGGCCTGCAGACCCAGATCGCCGACCTCCGCGTGCAGCACGACAACCTGCAGGCCGAGGAGGAGAAGCTCACCACGGCCTCCCACCGGTTGCAGGCCAAGGTCGACTCCTTCCGTACGAGGAAGGAGACGATCAAGGCGACCTACACCGCGGCCGAGGCGCAGACACGGATCAACGAGGCCTTCTCCGGCATCTCCGAGGAGATGGGTGACGTCGGCCTGGCGATCCAGCGTGCCGAGGACAAGACGGCCTCCATGCAGGCCCGTGCGGGAGCCATCGACGAGCTGCTGGCGAGCGGCGCGCTCGACGACTTCAGCGGCCAGCGCGGCGACGACATCCAGGCCGAGCTCGACCGCATGGGCGGCGGGCAGGACGTGGAGCTGGAGATCGCGCGGATGAAGGCCGAGCTCGGCCAGGGCAGCGGCCCGCAGGGCGCGATCACCTCCGGTCCCGGCCAGCAGCAGCCCCAGCCCCAGCAGCAGCCCCACCCGCAGCAGCAGGCCCAGCAGTATCCGCCGCAGCAGGACAACCAGACCCAGCAGCTGCGCCAGCCGGGGGAGGGCCAGTGATCGTCCGCATCATGGGGGAGGGCCAGATCGACATCGCCGCGGCCGACCTCGACGTGCTCAACAGCCTGGACGCCGAGCTGGAGGCCGCCATCGAGGCCGGCGAGGAGGAGGCCTTCCGCACGCGGCTGCACGCCCTGCTCGACAAGGTCCGCCACGTCGGCAAGGCGCTGCCGGACGACAGCCTGGAGTCCTCGGAGCTGATTTTGCCGCCGGCCGACGCTTCCATGGAGGAAGTGCGGGAGATGCTCGGTAACGAGGGACTGATCCCCGGCTAGCGTTGGGTGTATGGCACAGACCCGGTTCGCCCCGGACCGGGGACTGACCAGGCGCATGGTGGCGACCATGTTCCTGCTCGGACTGCTCTACGTGGTCTTCGTGGCCGTGTTGATCGCGTCGGGCGTCCGGGCCGTCATGGTGCTGCTCATCGCCGGCGGCTTCCTGCTGGCGCAGTACTTCATGGCCGACCGTCTCGCGTTGTTCGCGATGCACGGGCGTGTGGTCACCCCGCAGGAGGCCCCCGAGCTGCACGGCATGGTCGACCGGTTGTGCGCTCTGGCCGACATGCCCAAGCCCCGGGTGGCGATCGCCGACTCCGACGTGCCCAACGCGTTCGCCACGGGCCGCAACCGCAAGAACTCCGTGGTCTGCGTGACCACGGGGTTGCTGCGCCGCCTGGACGCCGCCGAGCTGGAGGGCGTGCTCGCCCACGAGATGTCCCACGTCGCCCACCGGGACGTCGCGGTCATGACGGTGGCGTCCTTCCTCGGTGTCGTGGCCGGGCTCATGACCAGGGTCGCCCTGTACGGCGGCCTGGGCGGGCGCGGACGCGACGACCGGGGCGGCCTGCCGATCGGCGTGATCATCCTGCTGGTCTCGGCCCTGGTGTACGCGGTCGGTTTCCTGCTGACCAGGGCGCTGTCGCGCTACCGGGAACTGGCCGCCGACCGGGCGGGGGCCCTGCTCACCCAGCGCCCGTCGGTCCTGGCCGGCGCCCTCGTCAAGATCAGCGGCGAGATGGCCCGCATCCCGACCCGGGACCTGCGCGAGGCCGAGCCGTTCAACGCCTTCTTCCTGGTGCCCGCCCTGTCCGGCAAGGCGGGGCTGTCCGCGCTCTTCGCGACCCACCCGCCGCTGGAGCGGCGCCTGGAGCAGCTCGGCAGGATCTCCGCCCAGCTCGGCCGGGGCGGATGAGCCCGGTGGGCCGGATGCGCTGGTGGGACAGGCTGCTGGGACGCGGGGAGGTGGCCCGGCCCGACCTGGACGCGCTGTTCGCGCTGCCCTCGGCCGCGGTGACCCTGCGGGCGGCGACCGGGCTGGCGCCGACGGGGCTGGGAGCGGTCTGTTTCCGCGCGGCCGAGGGCGCGGCCTTCGCCGAACTGGAGCGCGACGTCACCGGGCTCCTGGACGCCGGGGGAGGCCCGCCGGTGGAGGCGTCCACGGACTCCTTCGGCTACACCTGGCTCCTGGTACGCCGCACCGCCCCCTCCGGCGACCCGCTCGGTGATCTCGTCACCGACCTGCACGCGGTCAACTCCTCCCTGGAGGCGGCCGGATTCGGCCCCTCGCTGCTCTGCTCGCTGGTCTCGTTCGCCGGCCCGGCCGGCCGCCGGCTCGCCATGGTCTACCTCTACAAGCAGGGCACCTTCTACCCGTTCGCCCCGCTGTCTCCGCTGTCTCCGTCGTCCGGCCGGACGGGCGGGGCGGGCACGGCGGACGGAGCGGGAAGGACGGGCGGGGCGGGCGGGACGGGCGGAACTGACGAGGCGGGCCGGCGCAGGGACAACGCCCTGGAGCTGCAGGTGCGCGCCGCGCTCGGCGAGGAACTGCGGATCGAGCCGGACCTGGGCCGCTGGTTCCCCCTCTGGGGCGCACCCGGCCTCTGAGCGGACCCCGCCCCCCGCCGAGCCCCCGGACGACTTCGTGCCGCTCCCGCGTGGACCCCGGACGGACCGCTGACGAACCCCGGACGGACCCCGGACAACTTCGTGCCGGCCCCGCGAGGAACCCCGTGTGGGCCGGGCCTGGGGGTCGTGCCCGCGAGCCTTCTGGAACGCGCCATTGCGGCCCGTCCGGCTTGCGGTTTGATGTACGTCCTGTGACCCTTTGCCCTCACAATGGGACCTTGAAGTCCACACGGGAGAAGGGTGTGACCATGGCGGACCTCGCGTCCTTGCGGCCCGGGGATCCCGAGCGGGTGAGGGAGTACCGGCTCACCGCGCGCCTCGGCGAGGGCGGTCAGGGCACGGTCTACCTGGGTGAGTCCCCGGCAGGAGTCCGGGTCGCGGTCAAACTGCTCCGGGCCGACCTCACGCAGGACGAGGAGGCGATGGAGCGCTTCGTCCGCGAGGTCAGCACGACCCGGCGGGTCGCGCCGTTCTGCACCGCCGCCGTGATCGACACCGGTGTCGAGGCGCACCGCCCGTACATCATCAGCGAGTACGTCGACGGCCCGACCCTGGACGCGGTGGTGAACGCCGAGGGCCCGCGCGAGGGCGCGGCCCTGCACCGCCTGGCGATCGGCACGGTCACCGCGCTGGTCGCGATCCACCAGGCCGGGATCGTGCACCGCGACTTCAAGCCGTCCAACGTGCTGCTGGCCCCCGACGGCCCCCGCGTGATCGACTTCGGCATCGCCAAGGCCCTCGACCGCACCTCCACGCTGACCGCGATGGCGATCGGCACCCCCTCCTACATGACCCCCGAGCAACTGGCCGGGGAGAACGCGGGATCCCCGGCGGACATGTTCGCCTGGGGGTGCACGATGGTCTTCGCCGCCACCGGGCAGCCGCCGTTCGGCGTCGACAGCCTTCCCGCGATCTTCAACCGGATCATGAACGTGGAACCGGACCTGTCGGCGATCACCGATCCGGCCCTGCGCGCCCTGGTCGGGCAGTGCCTGTCCAAGGACGCGGCCCGGAGGCCCACGGCGGGCGAGGCGCTGCTGCGGCTGCTCGGCCACGCGGGCGGCCCGGCCGGGGCCGCGCCGCCCACCGCGCCCCGGGGCATCCTGGCCGAGGGTTCCGCCGCGGCGGCCCAGCGGACCGGCCCCGGCGGGTACCCGGCCGGCGACGATACCGGGCTCGCCGGGCTCGCCGGGCTCGCCGGGCCCGCCGGACACGAAGGGCCCGGCTCCACGGGCGGCGACCGCGCCTGGCGGGAACAGCGGCCCCAGCAGGATCGGCAGGCGCTCGCCTGGCAGAGTGGCCCCGGCGGGGGCTACCCCGTCCAAGATTCGAACACCTCCGACGCCCGGGGCTACCCGGGAGGTCCAGGACCCGCGGGCCCCCCGCCCCGGTCCGGGCCCGCGCAGCACTCCGACGCCCACGGGTATCCGGGACGGTCCGGCCCGCAGGGGTACGCCCGGCAGCCCGGCCCGCCGCAGAACTCGCACCCCCACCCGGGACGGTCCGGCCCGCAGGCGTACGCGCAACAGTCCGGCCCGCAGCCGTACGCGCAAGGGCCCGGCTCCCCGCACGTCTCCGGCCCGCAGGCCTACGCGCAAGGACCAGGCCTCCCGCACGTCTCCGACCCGCGCGGTCACCCGGGAGGCCACCCGGGAGGCCCCGGGCCGGTCGGCCGGCCCCAGGGCTCCGAGCCGCACGGCGACCCCTGGCGGCAGGGCCCCCCGGGAACGGCGCCCGCCCCGGGCGGATACCCGGGCCAGGGCGGATACGGGCACGACCCCCGGCAACCGCACCAACCGCAGCAGGCACACCGGGCGTACCAGGCCGATCCGGGCATCCCTCCGTACGGCGCGCCCGCGACCCATCCCTCCGGCGGTCCCCCGCATCACGCACAGGGCGCGCCCGCCCACCCGGGGCAGGGCACGCCGGGCACGCCGGCTCGTGGTCGCCGCGGGGTGTGGCTCGCGGCCGGAGGTGCCCTGCTGGCCACCGCCCTCGTCGCCGGCGGCGTCGTGCTGGCGACGCGCGACGGCACCGGCACGCCGGTGGCCACCCGGACGGAGGGCACGCGCGGGCCGGTCGTCTCCGCCACCCCCACCCCCACCCCCGACGCCCCCGAGGTGCCGCAGGACACCACCCCGATCAAGCTCCCCGGCAGCGCGCTCACGCTCCACGAGAGCGACCGGGACCCGATCAAGCTGAGCTCGTACAGCCTGGAGTGGGACAAGAGCCTCTACGTCCGCAAGGCCGGGACCGACCGGTTCGTCAGGAACGGCAAGTACTTCCAGTACACGGTCAACGCGGCGGGCACCCAGGCGCTGGGCACCGACCGGGTGTACGACACGCAGAGCTACGCGATCGTCTCGGTGGTGGACCACCGCACCGGCGCGGCGAGCCGGATCAGGGTCACCAAGGCCCCGGTCTACCCGACGCTGCCGCAGTGGTCGCCGGACGGCAGGCGCGGTCTGGTGACGCTCTACGAGGCCGTCGGCGACACCAGCAAGGCGTACGGCTTCGCGATCATCGACGTGGCGGCCGGGAAGGCGAAGATCGTCCGGGTCAGGGAGAAGGACGCCGGGAGGTGGAGCTACTTCTGGCGGGGCGACGGCCGCGCCGTGGGCACCTGGGCGCTGGACGGCAAGACCCAGCGCATCCGCTTCTACGACCTGCAGGGCACCGTGCTGCAGACCCTGCTGGACGTGGGAACCCCGATCACCGTCGAGGGTGACGACATCTCGCCGTCGGGCTCGTCGCTGCTGACGTACTGCAAGAGGACCGAGAAGGAGATCTGCGTCTGGTCGACGGTGTCGGACGGCCCGCCGAGGGTACGCGTCCCCTTCCCCACGGAACGGCTGATCGGCTGGTACGACGATCACCACATCGCGGGCTGGCGGCGCAAGGGCTCCGGGTACGAGGCCGTGGTGTTCGACTTCACGGGCCGGGTGCGGCGGGTGCTGGCGACCACCACCGACGCCAAGGAGTACGAGAAGCAGTTCATGCGCTTCACACGGGAGGACTGACATGCGGGAGTGGACCCACGAGGAGCACGCCGAGGCCGTCGGCGCGGAGATCACCCGCATGGCCGGGATCGTGCGGGGCCGTGACATGTCGGCCCCGGTACGGACCTGCCCCGGCTGGGACCTGGCGCAGCTCGTCGCGCACGTCGGCGGCGCGCACCGCTGGTCGGCCGCGATGGTGCGCGACCTCGTCGACCGGCCCTACCGTGCCGACGAGATCGAGATGGGCCTGCCCGCCGACGTGAACGGCTACCCGGACTGGCTGGGGGAGGGGGGCGCCCTGCTGTCGGGGACCCTGCTCGCCCGGGACGCCGAGGCGCCGGTGTGGTGCTGGGCCGAGGACCGGCGGGTGCGGTTCTGGTCGAGGCGGATGCTGCACGAGACGGTCGTGCACCGGATGGACGCCGAGCTCGCGCTGGGCGTCCCGGTGGCGGTCGACGAGGACGTGGCGGCCGACGGGGTCGAGGAGTTCCTCGACCTGCTGCCGTACGTGCCCTGGCAGCGGGGCACGGCCGAGCTGAGGGGCGGGGGAGAGACGATCTCGCTGCAGGCCGACACCGGAGCGGGATGGGTGATCACCCTCGATCCCGACCGCTTCCACCACCGGCGGTCCGTGCTGCCCGGGGACGTGACCGTCCGCGCCGCCACCTCGGCCGACCTGCTCCAGGTGGTGTGGGGGCGGCGCGGCGCCGACGACTACGCCGTCGAGGGCGACGCCGCGCTGCTGGCCTGGTGGCGGGAGCGCACCCGGATCTGACCCGCCGAGCCGACCGGTGGGCCTGCGGGTCGCGCGGGGCCGGCGGGGCGCGGGCGGGCCGGCGGGCCGCACCGGCGGGGTGTACGGGTCCCGGCCCGCGCGGGTAAACGTCCGGGCGGGATCCGGCCAGGACACGACAGGCCCGCGACGGGCACGGCGCCGCGCCCACCCGCCCCGTGATGCCATGACCTTATGATCAAGATGTCACAGGCGGTGATGTCGGCCGCGCTGGTGTTCGCCGGGTTGTCCGGGGGCACCGCGCTCGCCGACTCCGAGCCCGCCACGGCCGCCGTCGAGGTGGACCGGCCACAGATCACGGTGACGGGAGAGGGTGTGATGTCGGTCACCCCCGACGTCATGCGGCTCGACACCGGCGTGGAGGTGCGCCGCCCCACCGCGGGCGAGGCGTTCACCGCCGCCCGCACCGCCGCCGCCGCCCTGACGCGGGCGCTGCTCGCGGCCGGGGTCGCGGCCAAGGACCTCAGGACCGACGAGCTCTCCCTCGGCCCCGAGTACAAGGAATATCCCACGATCTCCGGCTACCGGGCCGCGCAGGGCGTCGAGGCCGTCGTCAGGAACATCGACTCCGCCGACGACGTGATCGACGCGGTGGCCGCGGTCGGCGAGGCCGTCCGGCTGAACGGGGTGTCCTTCGAGGTGTCCGACAACCGCGTGCCGCTCAAGGTGGCCCGCGAGATCGCCTTCAGGGACGCCCAGGCCCGTGCCGTGCAGTACGCCAGGCTCGCGGGTCGCCGCCTCGGCATCCCCCTGGAGATCAGCGAGCAGAGCTTCACCCCGCCGACACCGGTCTTCGGCGCCGCCGCGATCGCGGACAAGGCCTCGATCAGCCCCGGCCGCCGGAACGTGTCGGTCAGCGTCAAGGTGGCCTACGAGCTGGAGTAGGCCGCTTCCGGCGTGCTCCACGATCCCGGGTACGCGACAGGTCCCCGGCACACGACGGGCCCCGGCGGGTCACCACCCGCCGGGGCCCGTCCGCGCGCTCCCGGGAGAGCCGGGCGCGGGATCGAGGCCCGCCGGGGACGCGTACGGACCGTCCGCGCCCCGGGGGACCGGATCAGGGCAGGGCCAGCATCCGGTCCAGCGCGACCCCGGCCCAGTGGGCGGTGTCGTCGTCCACGGTGATCTGGTTGACGACCTGGCCGGCGGCGAGCGACTCCAGCGCCCAGACCAGGTGCGGCAGGTCGATCCGGTTCATCGTCGAGCAGTAGCAGACGGTCCGGTCCAGGAACGTCACGTTCTTGTCGGGGAACATGGCGCCGAGCCGCTTGACCAGGTTCAGCTCGGTGCCCACCGCCCAGGAGGACCCGGCCGGGGCCTGCTCGATCTTCTTGATGATGTACTCGGTCGAGCCGACGTGGTCGGCCTTGGTCACCACCTCGTGCCTGCACTCGGGGTGGACCAGCACGTTGACCCCGGGGATGCGGGCGCGGACGTCGTCCACGCACCGGGCGCTGAAGCGGCCGTGCACCGAGCAGTGCCCCTTCCACAGGATCACCGTGGCCGCGGCCAGCCGCTCGGGGGTCAGGCCGCCGCCCGGCCGGTGCGGGTCGTAGACGACGCAGTCGTCCAGGCCGAGGCCCATCTCCAGCACCGCGGTGTTGCGGCCCAGGTGCTGGTCGGGCAGGAAGAGCACCTTCTCGCCGCGCTGGAAGGCCCACTCCAGGGCGCGCCTGGCGTTGGAGGAGGTGCACACGGCGCCGCCGTTGCGCCCGCAGAACGCCTTGATGTCGGCGCTGGAGTTCATGTACGTGACCGGGACGGTGACGTCCGCGATCCCGGCGTCCTGGAGCGCCTCCCAGCACTCCTCGACCTGGTCGAAGGTGGCCATGTCGGCCATCGAGCACCCGGCCGCCAGGTCGGGCAGCACCACCTTCTGCGAGGCGGAGGTGAGGATGTCGGCGGACTCGGCCATGAAGTGCACGCCGCAGAACACGATGTACTCGGCGTCCGGCCGGGCCGCGGCCTCCCTGGCGAGTTTGAACGAGTCGCCGGTCACGTCGGCGAACTCGATGACCTCGTCGCGCTGGTAGTGGTGGCCCAGGACGAAGACCCGCTCGCCGAGCGCCGCCTTGGCCCGCCGGGCGCGCTCCACCAGCGCCGGGTCGGACGCGGCGGGCAGCTCGCCGGGACAGTCGACGCCGCGCTCGCTGTGCGGGTCGACACCCCTGCCGAGGACGAAGAGCGGAAGCCCGGTCTCGGTGGTCGTCACGGCCACACCCCCTTATCGTCGAAGTGACGACTAATGATGACACACGTCCCCGCAGTCTCGTCCGCCGGGAGGGGGGTTCCGGATCCGGGTGGGGAGCGTGCGCCTTTTCAGGAATGTGTGCCGGGGGACAGGTGTTGGTAGCGTCTGAGAAGGACGTCATACACAGACAGCCGTTCCCGGGGAGCGGCCGACGCAGACGCGGGAGTCACCACATGTCGGTTGAGAGCAGCGAGACCACGGCGCAGGGCCTGATCCTCAGTTCCGCGGCCGCCGCGAAGGTCAAGAGCCTGCTGGAGCAGCAGGGCGAGGAGGGTCTCCAGCTGCGCGTGGCCGTGCAGCCCGGTGGCTGTTCCGGCCTGCGCTACCAGCTCTTCTTCGACGACCGTTCGATGGACGGCGACGTCGTCTCCGACTTCGACGGCGTGAGCGTGGTCACCGACCGGATGAGCGCTCCCTACCTCGTGGGCGCCACCGTCGACTTCGTCGACACGATCGAGAAGCAGGGCTTCACGATCGACAACCCGAACGCCACGGGCTCCTGCGCCTGCGGCGACTCGTTCAACTGACCCGGTGGGCACGGCCGGTCCGGTTCGGCTGACCCGGTAGGAACGGCCGGCCCGGACGGGGCGGCTCGTCCGTCGGGACGGACGCGCGAAGGCCCCGCGAGATGACATCGGTCACCTCGCGGGGCCTTCGCGCGCCCGGGACGTCGCGTATTCTTGCGAGGCTCGACCCCCTGTTCCCAAAGATGCTGACAGCGAGGAGAAGAACCCCGTGCGCATCGCCGTCACCGGCTCAATCGCGACCGACCACCTGATGACCTTCCCCGGACGCTTCGGCGACCAGCTCATCGCCGAGCAGCTCGACCGGGTGTCCCTGTCGTTCCTGGTGGACGACCTGCAGATCCGCCGCGGCGGCTGCGCGGCCAACATCGCCTTCGGCATGGGCTGCCTGGGACTGCGGCCCGTCCTGGTCGGCGCGGTCGGCGCGGACTTCGCCGACTACCGGTCCTGGCTGGAGCGTCACGGCGTCGACTGCGACTCCGTGCACGTCTCCGAGATCCACCACACCGCCCGGTTCCTGTGCACCACCGACGAGGAGCACAACCAGATCGCCTCGTTCTACACCGGCGCGATGGCCGAGGCCCGTCTCATCGAGCTGGGCCCGATCGTCGACCGGCTCGGCGGCCTGGACCTGGTGCTGGTCAGCCCCAACGACCCCGACGCGATGCTCAGGCACACCGCCGAGGCGCTCCAGCGGAACATCCCGTTCGCGGCCGACCTCTCCCAGCAGCTCGCCCGCATGCCCGGGGAGCAGATCCGCCAGCTCGTCGACGGTGCCGCCTACCTGTTCGGCAACGACTACGAGAAGGGCATGATCGAGCAGAAGTCCGGGTGGAGCGACGCGGAGATCCTCGACAGGGTCGGCGTCCGCGTCACCACGCTCGGTCCCAAGGGCGTCGTCATCGACCGCAAGGGCGAGCCGCCCCTGCACGTCCCCGCGGCGCCCGAGCTCGGCAAGGCCGACCCCACCGGGGTGGGCGACGCCTTCCGCGCCGGTTTCCTGGCCGCCCTGGCCTGGGGGCTGCCCCTGGAGCGCTGCGGCCAGGTCGGCAACCTCGTCGCCACCCACGTGCTGGAGCGCGTCGGCGGCCAGGAGTACGAGCTCGGCCAGAAGGTCTTCCTGGAGCGCCTCGCCGACGCCTACGGCGCCGACGCCGCCGCGGACGTGTCCGGTTTCCTGAAGTCCCACTACGCCTGACCGCACCGCCGCACCGCCGCACCGCCGCACCGCCGCACCGCCGCACGACCCCGCCGTGTCCCCGTCACGATCCCGCCATGATCCTGATCGTGGCACGGCCGCGTCGCCCGGCCCGTCGCGCATCGCGCCGCCGGGCCGGGTGACGCCCGCGTGGAGACCCCTTGCGGGTCCCCGCGGGGAACCTCCTGTGAGACCCCGCGCGGAGCTCCCCGCGAGACCCCGCGTGAACGAGGTCAGCCGCCCGCGTAGACGCGGTGCACGAACTCGGCCATCTTGTCGTCCGGCAGGTGCCGGGCCAGGTCGGCCTCACTGATCATGCCGATGATGCGGCCGTTCTCGATCACCGGCAGCCGCCGGATCTGGTTCTGCTCCATCTTGGCCAGCGCCTCCGCGACATCGGCGTCCGCCGAGACCCAGACCAGGCCGGTGGCGAGATCCCCGGCGGTGATCTTGGAGGGGTCCTGGCCGTGGGCCACGCACTTGATCACGATGTCGCGGTCGGTGATGATCCCCTTGAGCCGGTCGTCGCTGCCGCAGATGGGCAGCGCGCCCACGTTCATGTCGCGCATCATCTGCGCCGCCCGGTCGAGCGTCTCGTGCGCCTCGACGCACCGGACCCCGGCGTGCATCAGATCCCTGGCGGTCTCACCGCTCATGTCGTCCCCCCGAATCGTCTGGTCGGACTTCCCAGGGGGGACATACCCGATTTGCACGTCAATCAGTGACTAATCAGGACAAATCAGTAGTTGCGTCGCACATGGATGGCCCAGCCCCGCTGCGGGAGCTCGTAGCTGGCCACGTGACGGTGCGACTTCAACCGGCACCAGGCGGGGATGTCGGTGAAGGCGGCGGGGTCGTCGGCCAGCACCTCGACGATCGCGTTGAGCGGGACGTAGTTGATCTGGTCGGCCAGCATGATGATCGGGATCGGGCACTTCTTGCCCAGCGCGTCGATGGTCAGCGCCGGAGGCTGGGCGGACCCCGCCGAGGTGGCCTGGCTGGACGTCATGACCTCTTCACTCCCCGAATGTTGATCACAGCTTTACCCCCGCCTCCTCCCGGATCCTGCGCACCACGTCGGGCAGGACGGACAGGAAGCGGTCGACATCCGTCGCCGACGCGCCCCGGGGCAGCGACACCCGTACGTTCCCGTGGGTGAGCACGCCCATGGCCTCCAAAACATGCGACGGACGAAGCGTACTCGCCGTACACGAGCTGCCGGAGGATACCGAGAACCCCGTCCTGTCCAGTTCGGTCAGAAGTGCCTCACCTTCCACGTAAAGACACGAGAAGGTGATGATGTGCGGTGCCCGCGCCACCGGATCGCCGATCACCTCGACGTCCGGGACGGTCCGGGCGACCTCGGCCCTGACCCGGTCCACGAGCGCGGAGAGCCGGGCCGACTCGATGGCCGACTCGGCCACCGTGGCACGCAGCGCCGCCGCCGCCGCGACGATCGCCGGGACGTTCTCGAACCCGGGCACCCGCCGGCGCTCGCGGTCGTCGTCGGGCAGCGGGCTGCGCCAGCGGGTGCCCTTGCGGACCACCAGCACCCCCACCCCGGCCGGGCCGCCCCACTTGTGCGCGCTGGCGGCCAGCACCGACCAGCCCGCGGGCAACGGCATCCTGCCCGCGGTCTGGGCGGCGTCCACCAGCAGCGGCACCCCCGCCCCGGCGCACGCCTCGGCGGCCTCGGCCACCGGTTGCAGGGTCCCGACCTCGTGGTTGGCGCTCTGCAGGCAGGCCAGCGCCGTGCCCTCGGCGCGCACCGCCTCGGCGAACGCGCCCGCCTCGACCGCCCCGGTGATGCCGACGCCGACCGTCTCGACCGCGCCGCCGTCGCGCTCGTGGATGCCCGCGGCGTGCAGCACGCTGGAGTGCTCCACCGCCGAGGTCACCAGGCGCCGCCCGGCCCGGCGCCGCCCGTGCAGGGTGCCGAGCACGCCCAGGTGCACCGCCTGGGTCCCCGAGGAGGTGAAGGAGACCTCGTCGGGCCTGGCCCCCAGGGCCTCGGCCACCTCGGTCCTGGCCTGTTCCAGTAACATCCTGGCCCGGCGGGCCGAACCGTACAGCCTCGCGGGATCGGCCCAGCCGACGTCCAGGGCCGCGATCAGAGCCTCGCGGGCCTGGGGGTGCAGCGGCTCGGTGGAGGCCGCGTCGAAGTACGCCACACCCCCAATCGTCGCACCACACGCGGTGCGGGCGGGGGCTGGGCGGGAGGGCGGCCCTCGGTCGCGCTAATGTGTCCCCCAGCGTGAAGCTGCTGACTACGAAAAACCGAACGTGAACAAACGATCTCCCAGGAGCGACTCCTGGGCTTCATCTGTGGGGTAGGCGATCCGTGAGTCCGACCCGCCGTTCTGTACGGCGTCCGTTGGCCCGCCGCCGGGTGCCACGCGCCGCCGCTCTGGCGCTGCCGCTGGTTTCCCTGACGGCGTGCAGTGCCGAAGACTGGTCCCGAGGCGGTCTGCCCGAGGGCATCACCGAGCAGTCCAACGCCGTCCAGAGTCTGTGGAACGGATCGTGGATCGCCGCCCTGGGCACCGGTGTGGTCGTGTGGGGGCTGATCCTGTGGTCCGTCGCCTTCCACCGCAAGAGGAAGAACTCCCCCGACGAGCTGCCGCCCCAGGTGCGGTACAACCTGCCGATCGAGATCCTCTACACGGTGATCCCGATCATCATGGTCGGCGTGTTCTTCTTCTTCACCGCCCGGGACCAGAACTACATCACCACGATGTCCGGCAAGCCCGACGTGACGGTCAAGGTGGAGGGCTTCCAGTGGAGCTGGCGCTTCACCACCGAGGCCGGCGGCAAGACCGTCCAGGTGGCCGGCATGCCGGCGGAGAACTACCTCAAGGGCCCGCAGCTCGTGCTGCCGGCCGGTAGGAACGTCAGGTTCCTGCTCAACTCGCCCGACGTCATCCACTCCTTCTGGGTCCCGGCGTTCCACTTCAAGCTGGACGTGATCCCGGGCGTGGACAACCGGTTCGAGGTCCGGACCCTGGACAGGGAAGGCGTCTTCGCCGGACGCTGCGCCGAACTGTGCGGCGTGGACCACAGCCGGATGCTCTTCTCGGTGAAGCTCGTCAAGGCAGACGACTTCGACAGGTACATCGCTAGTCAGGCCGGTGTCCAGTGACAGAGACCAACAACCCCATCGCCCTCTCCTCGTCGAGGCCGACCCCCAAGGGCTCGATCATCGTCAAGTGGGCCTCGTCCACCGACCACAAGATCATCGGTCATCTCTACCTGATCACCTCGTTCGTCTTCTTCCTGATCGGCGGCGTGATGGCGCTGGTCATGAGGGCGGAGCTGGCGCAGCCGGGTCTCCAGATGATCAGCAACGAGCAGTTCAACCAGCTGTTCACCATGCACGGCACGATCATGCTGCTGATGTTCGCGACCCCGCTGTTCGCCGGGTTCGCCAACGAGCTGATGCCGCTGCAGATCGGCGCCCCCGACGTCGCCTTCCCGCGGCTGAACATGGTCAGCTACTGGCTCTTCGCCTTCGGCAGCACGATCGCGCTGGCGGGGTTCATCACCCCGGGCGGCGCGGCCAGCTTCGGCTGGACCGCCTACGCCCCGCTGTCGGACGCGATCTTCTCGCCCGGCATCGGCGCCGACCTGTGGATCGTCGGACTGACCATCAGCGGTCTGGGCACGATCCTCGGCTCGGTGAACTTCATCACCACGATCGTGTGCATGCGCGCGCCCGGCATGACCATGTTCCGGATGCCGATGTTCACCTGGAACATCCTGCTCACCTCGATCCTGGTGCTGATGGCCTTCCCGGTGCTCGCCGCCGCGCTGCTGGCCCTGGAGGCCGACCGCAAGCTCGGCACGCACATCTTCGACCCCCAGAACGGCGGCGCGCTGCTGTGGCAGCACCTGTTCTGGTTCTTCGGTCACCCCGAGGTGTACATCATCGCGCTGCCGTTCTTCGGCATCATCACCGAGGTCATCCCGGTCTTCAGCCGTAAGCCGCTGTTCGGCTACATCAGCCTGGTCGGCGCCACCATCGCCATCGCGGGCCTGTCGATCACGGTGTGGGCGCACCACATGTTCGCCACCGGCCAGGTGCTGCTGCCGTTCTTCTCGTTCATGACGTTCCTCATCGCGGTGCCCACCGGGGTGAAGTTCTTCAACTGGATCGGCACCATGTGGCGCGGCCACCTGTCGTTCGAGTCGCCGATGCTGTTCTCGATCGGCTTCCTGGTGACGTTCCTCTTCGGCGGCCTGACCGGCGTCATCCTGGCCTCCCCGCCGCTGGACTTCCACGTGGCCGACTCCTACTTCGTGGTCGCGCACTTCCACTACGTGGTCTTCGGCACCGTGGTGTTCGCCATGTTCGCCGGGTTCTACTTCTGGTGGCCCAAGTTCACCGGCACGATGCTGAACGACCGGCTGGGCAAGGTGCACTTCTGGACGCTGTTCATCGGCTTCCACACCACCTTCCTGGTCCAGCACTGGCTGGGCGCGCAGGGCTTCCCGCGCCGCTACGCCGACTACAGCCCGATCGACGGGTTCACCGACCTGAACATGGTCTCGTCGGTGGGCGCTTTCCTGCTGGGCGCCTCGACGCTGCCGTTCATGTACAACGTGTGGAAGACCGCCAAGACCGCGCCGCGGATCACGGTGGACGACCCGTGGGGTTACGGCAACTCCCTGGAGTGGGCGACGTCCTGCCCGCCGCCGAGGCACAACTTCACCTCGCTGCCCCGCATCAGGTCCGAGCGTCCCGCGTTCGACCTCAAGCGCCCGTACGAACCGGCCCCCCGTGAGCTGGAGGAGGTCCGATGAAGGTCCAGGGCTGGCTGTTCATCCTGTGCGGCGTGTTCTTCGCCGCCGTGGACGTCGTCTACTGGTACTGGTCCAAGGAGCCGGTCGGCACGACCGCGATGGCCATCTCGGTGGGCTTCGCGTTCATGATCGGTTACTACCTCATGTACACGGCCCGCCGCATCGGCGACCAGCCTGAGGACGACAAGCAGGGCGAGATCGCCGACGGCGCCGGGGAGCTCGGCTTCTTCAGCCCGCACAGCTGGTGGCCGCTCTTCGTCTGCCTGGCGGTCGCGCTCACCGCGATCGGCCTGGTCATCGGCTGGTGGCTGTTCCTGATCGGGGTCTTCGCGGTCCTGATGGCCACGATCGGCTTCGTCTTCGAGTACTACCGGGGCAACTTCTCGCACTGACCCCGTCCGGGCGTCACCGGGGGATCCGTCGAACCGGCCCCCGGCCCCTGGCGACAGGCGGACCACGGAAAGCTTCCGTGGTCCGCTTTTTGTCGTTTATTGGACGCTCAGGGTGGATGTCCGCTGTGGTGGACCGCTTACACCGGGTAATAACTGAATCAGTGGTTCGATCCGGACAGGGGAGTTCATGTGGGGCACGCGATCCGTGGTTCGAGCCGGGGGGCCGGACTGCTGGCCCTCGCCCTGGTGACGGCCTCCTGTTCGACGAACACCGCCGCGCCCGGCGGGCCCGCGACGGCCTCGCCCGCGGCGGCGGCGGCCGTCGTCACGGTGGTCCCGCTGAACGGGGCCGCCGGGGTGCCCACCGACGTGCCGATCGTGGTCGCCGCGCAGGGCGGCACGCTGAAGAAGGTCACCGTCACGGCCCTGAAGGGCTCCAGGAAGCCCCTGGCGGGCGTTCTCAGCGCCGACGGCACCCAATGGCGCAGCCGCGGGACGGCGGCTCCCGGGGCGTCCTACGAGGTTCAGGCGACGGCGGTCAACCCGGCCGGCACCGAGACCCGCACCGTCTCGTCCTTCTCCACCGTGAAGGCCCGCGAGACGTACGCGATCCAGAACCTCATGCCGAGCCGGTACGACACCGGCCTGACCGTCGGCGTCGGCATGCCCATCATGATCACCTTCGACCGGGACGTCTCCGACCGGGTCTCGATCGAGCGCAACCTGCACGTCAGGACCTCCAAACCGGTCCTGGGCGCCTGGCACTGGTTCGACGACCGCAACGTGCACTTCCGCCCCAAGAGGTTCTGGCCCGCCCGCACCAGGGTCCGCGTGCAGGCACGCCTCGCCGGCGTGCGCGGCGGCCCCGGCCTGTACGGCGCGGCGAACCGGACCGTCGACTTCAAGGTCGGCCGCTCGCAGATCACCCGGGGCAGCGTCCTGTCCCACCACCTCACCGTGCGGCGTGACGGCAGGGTCGTTCGCGAGATGCCGATGAGCGCCGGCCAGGGGGGCGCCTGGAAGTACCACACGACCAGCGGCGTGCACCTGGCCATGTCCCGCGAGAACGTCACGGTCATGACCTCGCCCGGGATCGGGCCGGGCTCGCCGGGGTACTACCGGCTGACCGTCTACGACACCGTCCGCATCTCCAACAGCGGCGAGTACATCCACAGCGCCCCGTGGTCGGTCGGCTCCCAGGGGCACGCCAACGTCAGCCACGGCTGCGTCAACGTCAGCCCGTCCAACGCCAAGTGGTTCCTGGACAACACCCTGATCGGGGACCCGATCGTCATCACCGGCTCGCCCCGCGTCCTGGAGCCCACCAACGGCTGGGGGCACTGGCAGGAGAGCTGGAGGCAGTGGCTGAGGTGGAGCAGCCTCAAGCACTTCACCACCGACGACGTCTGACCGCCGGGCCGGGCCACGCGGCGGGCCCCGGGCGTACGAGGGGGACCCCGGCAAGGATCCCGGACACCCCGGGCGGGGTCCAGGCACACGAGGAGGGGCCCGGACACCGTGTGCGGTGTCCGGGCCCCTCCTCGTTCGACGTGGCCTCTGGCGGCCCCTCAGCCCCCCGGGTGGGCCCCCGCCGGCTTCTCGCGACCGGGGAGGACGCCCGGGAGGGCGGGGGAGCGCCTCAGCGGGTCAGGGACCTGTCGTCCTCGCCGCCCTGACCGCGCTGACCGCCCTGGCCGACCGCGGCGTGCTCGGTGTGGCCGACGGCGTGGCCGTCCCCGTGCCCGTCGCCGTCCCCGTGGCCGTCCCCGTGACCGGCCTCCAGCGGGATCTTCTCGCCGCCGTAGGCCTGGCTCAGCTTGAGCCGGAGCCTGCCCAGGGGACCGCGCATCGCCTTGGACGGGATGTCGTCGCGGCCCGTCTTCCTGTCGGAGATGACCGGGACGATCTCCCTGTTGCGCATGTGGGCCTCGATGGCCTCGTGCGGCGGGACGTGCACCTCGATGTACTCGCCGTGCGGGAGCCGCTTGATCACGCCGGACTCCACGCCGTGGCCGAGGACGGCCGCGTCGCTGCGCTGCAGGCCCAGGCAGACCCGGTAGGTGATCATGTACGCCGCGATCGGGCCCGCGATGATCAGGAAACGGCCGATGTAGGTCGTCCAGTTCAGCGAGACCTGGAAGAACGCGGCGATCTCGTCGTTGGCGCCCAGCAGCCACAGGACGCCGTAGAAGGTGACCGCCGACATGCCGATCGAGGTGCGGTGGGGGTTGTTGCGGGGACGCTCGGCGATGTGGTGCTCGCGCCGGTCGCCGGTGACCCACTGCTCGATGAACGGGTAGAGCGCCAGGCCCGTCATGATGATGCCCATCGGCAACAGCGCGGGGATCAGCACGCTCATCGCGAGCGTCCCCCCGGCCTGCCCGAAGAGGTTGAGCTCCCAGGCGGGCATCAGGCGGAGCGAGCCCTCCAGGAAGCCCATGTAGAAGTCGGGCTGCGAACCGGCCGAGATGTCGGCCGGGGTGTAGGGACCGAACAGCCAGATCGGGTTGATCTGGGCGAAGGTGCCCAGCAGCGCGATGACCCCGAACGTGAACATGAAGTAGGCGCCGGCCTTGACCATGAAGGCCGGGTAGAACGGCGAGCCCACGACGTTCTCGTTCGTGCGTCCCTTGCCCGGCATCTGCGTGTGCTTCTGCACCCACATCAGGATCATGTGGGCGCTGATCAGCGCCAGCAGGATGCCCGGGATCAGCAGGATGTGCAGCGAGTAGAACCGGGAGACGACGTCCTCGCCGGGGTACTCGCCGCCGAAGAGGAAGAAGGTGATCCAGGTGCCGACCAGCGGCAGCGAGATCGCCACGCCCTCGGTGATCCGCAGGCCCGCGCCGGAGAGCAGGTCGTCGGGGAGGGAGTAGCCGGTCAGGCCCTCGGCCAGCGCCAGCGTCAGCAGCAGCACGCCGATCAGCCAGTTGAGCTCGCGCGGCTTGCGGTAGGCGCCGGTGAAGAACACCCGCAGCGCGTGCACCATCATGCCGCCGATGAACAGCAGGGCCGCCCAGTGGTGCATCTGGCGCATCAGCAGGCCGCCGCGCACGTCGAAGCTGATCTCCAGCGTCGACGCGTAGGCCTCGGACATCGTGACGCCGTAGAGCGCCTCGTAGGAGCCGAGGTACTCCACGTGGGCCATGCTGGGCTTGAAGAACAGCGTCAGGAACGTGCCGGTCAGCAGGAGGATGATGAACGAGTAGAGAGCGATCTCACCGAGGAGGAACGACCAGTGGTCGGGGAAGACCTTGCGCAGGTTGCGCCGGAGGAAGTTCCCCGCCCCGAGGCGGTCGTCGACGAAGTTACCCGCGCCCGCGATGGGCTTGGGAACGCTTTCGGAACTCATTTCTGGGTGGCTCCGTTCTCACGGGCCTCGGCCTCGGCGTCGCCACGCTCCCAGAAGCTGGGACCGACAGGGACGGCGAAGTCCGCCGTGGCAACGAGGTACCCCTCATTATCCACGGCGATGGGCAACTGGGGCAAAGGCCGGGCGGCCGGGCCGAAGATGACCTTGGCGCCGTCGGCGGCGTCGAAGGTCGACTGGTGGCACGGGCACAGGATGTGGTGGGTGGTCTGCTCGTACAGGGCCGCGGGACAGCCGACGTGCGTGCAGATCTTGGAGTAGGCCACGATCCCGTCGCTCGTCCAGTTCAGGTTCGTCCCGGACCTGAGCTCTTCGGGACGGAACTTGATCAGGATGAGCGTGGCCTTGGCCAGCGCGTTCAGATCGTGCTCGTAACCCTCGGGCACCACCGACAGGATGCCGCCGGGGGAGTTGAAGTCGGCCGCCCGGATGGGGTCGCCGGTCCCCTCGACGAGCAGCCTGCGGGGCTTGCCGTCCTTGGTCTTCTCCCCCCAGACGGTGTGCCGCAGCTTCTCGGGGAAGTTCGTGTAGTTCGGGCCGAGGTCGCGCAGCAGCACCAGCGGGGCCAGGCCCAGCGGGGCGGCGGCGGCCAGCAGGCTGCGCCGCAGCAGCGGGCGCTTGGTGATCCCGCTCTCCGCCGCGCCCTGCATGAAGGTCTCGCCGACGTAGGACCTGGTCGCGGGGTCGGAGGCCATCGGGTGGCGCTCCTGGACCATGCTGTACTTCGGCATGACCATGCGGACCCAGGTGACCATGCCCGCGGCCAGCGCGAGCAGCGCCAGGGTGAGCGTGCCGCCCAGCGCGAAGTTGGAGACCTGCGTCTTCGCGATGTCGCCGACCTGGAAGACCACGTACGACACCACGAACCCGAGGCCGGCCAGGGCGGCGACGGCGAAGCAGAGGGCGGCGTAGCGCTCGCCCTTCCGCGCCGTCGGCTCGTCCTGCGGGACCACTCCGGGGACCTGGACGTCCGTGGCGGCCTGGGCGGTCTTCCCGGCCTGCCCGGTGCCGAGCAGCGAGGTGCTCGCCGCGGGGGAGGGGGTGCCGATCACGCGCCTGGGCGCGCGCTCCTCGGGCTGACCGGCCTGACCGGGCTGCTCGGGCTGTTCGGTGCCGTGATTGTTCTCAGTCATTTGGCCTGTCGCCTCTTCGCGGTGATCCAGATAGCGGCCAGGGAGAGCAGGCTGAGACCGACGGTCCACGCCACCAGTCCCTCGGTGACCGGGCCGATGCGGCCCAGGCCCGAGCCGCCCGGGTCGGGCTCGTTGCGCACGCCCACGATGTAGGCGATCATGTCCCGCTTCTGCTCGGGGGTGATGATGCTGTCGTTGAACACCGGCATGGCCTGCGGGCCGGTGACCATGGCCTCGTAGATCTGCCGCTCGGTGGCCTGGTTCAGCGACGGGGCGTACTTGCCCTGCGTCAGGGCGCCGCCCGCGCCGACGAAGTTGTGGCACTGGATGCAGTTGGCCCGGAACAGCTCGCCGCCCTTGACCGGGTCGCCCTTGCTCGCGTCGACCATGTCGGCGTCCGGCGTGACCGGGCCGCCCCCCAGGGACTGGATGTAGGCGCCGAGCTGGCGCAGGGTGTCCTGGTTGACCCAGGGGGCCACGGGCTTGCGCGGGGCCTGCGACGAGGGGTTGGCCAGGGGCATGCGGCCGCTGCCGACCTGGAAGTCGACGGAGGCGGAGCCGACGCCGATCAGCGTCGGTCCCTGACCGGTGCCCTCGGCGTTGCGCCCGTGGCAGCTGGAGCAGCTCCGCTCGAAGAGCTTCCTGCCCTCCTCGACGTCGTCGGCCCTGCCGGAGGCGATGGCCGCGTCGGCCTGCCGCGGGGTGGAGGCCGCCAGGGCGACGGTGTAGAGCCCGCCGATCAGCCCCAGCGCCAGAAGCAGGACGGCGTATCTCGCGAGGGGATGCCGCCGCCCAGCGGTGATCCTGTTCACAGAGATCCCCGATTCCTTATTGAATTCCGTAGATGGTCACGAAAAGGCCGATCCAGACCACGTCCACGAAGTGCCAGTAGTAGGACACGACGATCGCGCTGGTCGCCTGCTCACGGGTGAAGCGCTTCGCGGCGTACGTGCGTCCCAGCATGAGCAGGAACGCGATCAGCCCACCGGTCACGTGCAGGCCGTGGAAGCCCGTGGTCAGGTAGAACACCGAGTCGTACGCGGAGTGCGACAGCGTGTGCCCCTCGTGGACCAGCTCGCTGTACTCGAACAGCTGGCCTCCGACGAAGACGGCGCCCATCAGGAAGCTGATGATGTACCAGAAGCGCAGCTTGGCGACCTGGCCCTTCTCCGCCGCCCACACGCCAAGCTGGCAGGTCACACTCGACAGGACCAGGATGATCGTGTTGGCCAGGGAGAACGGGACGTTCAGGTGAGCCTCGGGCCAGGGTTGATCCTGACCGATGGTCACCGACCGGATGGTGAAGTACATCGCGAACAGCGCCGCGAAGAACATGAGCT
This sequence comes from Streptosporangium sp. NPDC023615, assembly GCF_040640155.1. Classification (NCBI taxonomy): domain Bacteria; kingdom Bacillati; phylum Actinomycetota; class Actinomycetes; order Streptosporangiales; family Streptosporangiaceae; genus Streptosporangium; species Streptosporangium sp. NPDC023615. The sequence continues at coordinate 50,432 of NZ_JBFABE010000041.1, read as the reverse complement.
CGGAGGACAGCCAGACGATCGTCCCCACGCTGACCAGATCGGGCCGGCGGGACGAGTGTGCTGTCGTCGTCGTTGAGATTGCGGATGCTGTCGCCACGGGCAGCATTATTGCGGCTCTCCTGCTCGGGTCGCCGCACGACCCCCCGATAGGGAGCCCATACGTCCCCTCAAAGGGGATCTATGGGGCAATTCGCCCGGCAGCGACTCCGGCCTGGGTGCCGGGGGCGGCCGACCGGTAGCATCCCAGGTGACCATACATCGACGTGCGAGGGACAGTGAGCGCGACCGTGAGCACCGGCGAGAGCACCGACGACAGGATGAGGATCCTCGTCTACAGCGACGACGCGAGCACCCGTGAGCGGGTCAGGCAGGCCGTCGGCCGCCGCCCCGCCGCCGACGTGCCCTTCGTCGAGATCGTGGAGTGCGCCACCCACGCCAAGGTCGTCCAGTACTTCGACTCCGGTGAGATCGACGTCGCCGTGCTCGACGCCGAGGCCAAGCCGGCCGGCGGCATGGGCGTGGCCCGCCAGGCCAAGGACGAGGTCCACGACTGCCCGCCGATCTGCCTGCTGATCGCCCGCCGTGACGACCGCTGGCTGGCCGAGTGGTCGCGCGCCGAGGCCGTGGTGCCGCACCCGATCGACCCGGTGGTGCTCGCCGAGACCGTCGCCGACCTGATGCGCCGCCGCCTGTCCACCCGCCTGACCGCCCAGTAGCGACCCCCCAGGAGACCCCCATGGACGCGCGTACCACCTGGCCCGCGCTGTTGTCCGCCCTCATCGCGGGCGAGCACCTGACGGCCGACGAGGCCGCCTGGGCGATGGATCAGATCATGTCGGGATCGGCCACCTCCGCCCAGATCGCCGGGTTCGCCGTGGCGCTGCGGGCCAAGGGCGAGACGGTCGCCGAGGTGGCCGGCCTGGCGCGCATCATGCTGGAGCGGGCCGTGCCGCTGTCGGTCGAGGGCCCGGCCGTCGACGTCGTCGGCACCGGCGGGGACCGCGCCCACACCGTCAACGTCTCCACCATGGCCGCGATCGTGGCCGCCGGGGCCGGGGCCAGGGTCGTCAAGCACGGCGGCCGGGCCGCCTCCTCCTCCTGCGGCGCCGCCGACGTCCTGGAACACCTCGGCATCGTGCTCGACCTTCCCCCCGCCGAGACCGCCAGGGTCGCGGTGGAGGCCGGGATCGCCTTCTGCTTCGCGCCCGTCTACCACCCGGCGCTGCGTTTCGTGGGACCGACCCGCAAGGAGCTGGGCATCCCCACGATCTTCAACTTCCTGGGCCCGCTGACCAACCCGGCAAGGCCCGCCGCCCAGGCGATCGGCATCTTCGACGCGCGCATGCTCCCGGTGGTGGCCGGCGTGTTCGCCGAGCGCGGCGTCTCCGCGCTCGTGTTCCGGGGCGACGACGGGCTGGACGAGCTGACCACCTCCACGACCTCCACGGTCTGGGTGGTGCGCGGCGGCCAGGCCGAGCGGACCGTGTTCGACCCGGCCGTGCTGGACATCCCCAGGGCCGCGCCGGACGCGTTGCGCGGCGGGGACGTGACCTTCAACGCCCAGGCCGTCCGCGACCTGCTCGACGGCCGGACCGGCCCGGTCCGCGACGCCGTGCTGCTGAACGCCGCCGCCGCCCTGGTCGCCCTCGACGGCGTCACCGCGGACGGCGGGGTCACCGCCGAGGACCTGAACGCCGCGATGACCGCCGGGTACGAGCGCGCCGTGCGGGCCGTCGACTCCGGCGCCGCCGCCGGCGCCCTGGAGCGCTGGATCGAGGTCAGCCGGCCGCGCGGGCGCTCCTGACGCCTCGCCCCCGAAGGCCCGGTGCGCGGGCGGTCCTGACAGCCCGTCCCGACGCGGAGCCGTCCCCTCGTGGGCTGATCGAGGATCAGCCCACGAGGGGACGCGGCCCTGTGCGGGGCCGCCCTAGATTGCGTCCATGTGGCGCGCCCTCTTCCCGACCGGGCAGATGTTCCCCCTCCCGCTGGCGTGCGTGACCCTGGGCCTCCTGGGCCTCCTGGGCCTCTGCCTGGTCGTCGTGCTCCTGGTGCGCGAGCGCAGGCTGCTGCTGCTCAGGCTCAGATCCCAGGAGGACAGGTTCGCCGACCAGGGGCGGGAGCTGGCCCGCGCCCGGTTCGCCGAGCGCCGGGCGCGCATCGCCCGGGAACTGCACGACGTCGTCGCGCACGGGATGAGCATGATGACGCTCGGCGTGGGCGCCGGGCGAATGATCATGGAGAAGGATCCCGGGCGCGCCAGGGAGACCCTGCGGGTGGCCGAGGAGTCGGGCCGCCAGACCCTGGTCGAGCTCCAGCGCGCCCTGTCGCTGCTGGACCTCGACGGCCCCTCCACCGGCAGGACGCCGCAGCCCAGGCTGTCGGACCTGGACGACCTGCTCGCCGGGGTCAGGGCCGAGGGGCTGGCCGTGGAGATCGTGCGGGAGGGCCGTCCGGCCGAGGTCGGGCTCGCCCTGGAACTGGTGGCCTACCGGATCGTCCAGGAGGCGCTCGGCAACACCCTGCGGCACGCCGGCGCCGGCTCGGCCCGCGTCACGCTGCGGTGGCGGCCGGGCTTCCTGGACGTGCTCGTCCGCGACGACGGCCGGTCCGCCCCGCCGGGGGCCGCCGGGCACGGGCTGCTCGGCATGCGCGAGCGCGCCACCCTGTTCGGGGGGACGCTGGAGGCGGGCGTCCTGCGCGGCGGGGGGTTCGAGGTGCGGGCCAGGCTGCCCACCGCCGGTGAGGTGACCCCCGGCCCGGAGAGGGGAGCCGGCGGGGCCGCCCGCCCGGACGCGGAGCCCGGCCGGAACCGCCCGCCCGGGGAGGGAACCCCGCCGGACCCGCTCACGCGGGCGCTAGTCGGACTCGCCCAGGCCGATCGAGAAGGCGGCGTCGAGGTCGTGCCGGGAGTAGGCCCGGAAGGCGATGTGCGTCTCGGTGTGCAGCACCCCGGCCACCTTGTTGATCCGCCCCGGGACCAGCTCGGCGATCTCCTCGTAGGCGCTCACCCGGATCATGGCCATCAGGTCGTACTCCCCGGTTATCGAGTAGACCTCGCTCACCCCGTCGATCTCGGCGATCGTCTGGGCGACCTCGGGGATCCGGTCCACCTCGGCGTTGATGTGCACGATCGCGGTGACCACGAGCTTCCTCCTCGTTGAGTGCTGCCTGCCGCCTCAGAAGCTACCAGTGCGGTCCCGCGCGCGGCGGGCGGCCCTACGCGGGGGCGAGCCGCGGCGGGCGGCCCTCAGCGCAGCGGGCGGCCCTCGCGCGCCCGGCGCGGCTCGCCCCCGCGGTAGGCGCGGTCGATGCGCGCCTTGAGCCTCCCGGCGCCCGAGACGGGCAGGCTCCAGGTGCCCTCCACCTCCACCAGCCGGACCCCGGGCGTCTCCAGCCAGCGGAGCACGCACTCGGTCTCCTCGGCGCTGGCCGCGTGGACCGGCCCGATCCCCGGCGGGACGGTCTCCGCGGTGGCCGTCAGCGCCTCGACGAACGGGGTGGGATGGGCGCCGGAGGGCATCACCCCCGCCGAGGCCAGGCGGCCGTAGCGCACCACGTGGATCTCCCACCGGCCGCCGGACAGCGGGGCGGCGGCGACGAGCTGGGGGATCGAGGTCAGCGACCGCAGCCGCTGCATCCTGGCCGAGGTGCGGACGTAGGCGGCGAGCCGGTCGCGGTCGGCCGCGGCCTCCTCGTAGCGCTGGTCGAGCGCCAGGCGCTCCATCCGCGCCTCGATGGCCGAGAAGACCGGTGCCGCGTCCAGCTCCAGCGCCCGGCGGGCCTCGATCACGTGCACGGCGTACTCGCCGGGGGTCTGGCGGCCCTCGCACGGCGCCCCGCACCTGCCGATCTCGGCGAGCGCGCAGGCCGACCGCCGGGTGCGGACGGTGATCCGCTCGCTGCACTGCCGCAGCGGGATCGCCTCGTGCAGCGCCGCGCGGGCGTCCTCGGCGGCGCGGGTGCTGGAGAAGGGCCCGAGATAGGAGGCGTCGTCGTCCTTGACCTCGCGGACCACCGACAGGCGGGGGAAGGTCTCGTCGGTCAGCTTGAGCCAGAACATCTTCTCCGGGGAGCGCGACCTGCGGTTGTAGCGGGGCTTGGCCGAGCCGATCAGCCGCAGCTCCCTGACCTCCGCCTCCAGCGGGGTGGCGCAGGAGATGGACCTGACCCGCGCGGCGATGCCGACCATCTCCCGGATGCGGGGCCGGGTCTCGCCGGCGGTGAAGTAGCTGCGCACGCGGTTGCGCAGGTCGACGCTCTTGCCGACGTAGAGCGGGTCGCCGCCCTCGTCCTCGAACACGTACACGCCCGGGCCCGGGGGCACGGAGTCGGCCAGGTGCCTCTTGCGGCGCTGCTCGGGCGTGGGCGCGCGGACGAAGCCCTTGAGCTCCTCCAGCGTGTGCACCCCGAAGGAGCCGGCGCGTTCCAGCAGCGCGTGCAGCACGTCGGCGGTGGCCCGCGCGTCGGCGAGCGCCCGGTGGCAGGGCTCGGTGCCGCTGAAGATCCTCGCCAGCGTGGCGAGCTTGCAGTTGGGCGCCTCGTCGCGGGTCAGCAGCCGCCGGGCCAGGCCGACGGTGTCGACCACCTGGTGGCCGGGCGGGGGATGGTCGTGGGCGGCGCAGGCCGCCTTGAGGAAGCCCATGTCGAACCCGGCGTTGTGCGCCACCAGGGTGGAGCCGGCGGCGAACTCCAGGAAGGACGGCAGCACCGCCTCGATCCTGGGCGCCGCCGCCACCATGACGTCGGTGATGCCGGTCAGCACCGAGATGAACGGCGGGATCGGCCCGCCGGGGTCGACGAGGGTGCCGAACTCGCCGAGCACCTCGCCGCCCCTGACCTTGACCGCGCCGATCTCGGTGATCGCGTGCTCGCCCGCCGAGACGCCGGTGGTCTCCAGGTCGAACACGACGAAGGTGACCTGGCTGAGCGGTGTGCCCAGCTCGTCGAGCGTTCCCTGTACGGCGTAGTCCACGATTCACGACCCTAGAAGCCCCGACCGACATTTAGCGCACCGCCTCCCCCGCCGGGAGCCCGCCGGGAGGTCCCGCCACGGGGCCGCGCCGCGACCACCGGGAACCCGGGCGGGCGCCGCTCAGCCGTGACGATCCTCCTCGATCATCCGTTCGAGCCGGTGGCGGTGGAGCACCAGGTCGTCGGGGTCGGCGGGCATGGGCTGCTCGCCGAAGTGGATGCGGCGGTGCCAGACGCGGGCCATGATGACGCCGTGCCGCAGCGCGGCGTAGACCTCGTAGAACTCCATGTCCCGAGGGGCGTATCCCGTCATTTCCCGGTATGTGCGGCATACGTCTTCGGGTCGCATGAAATCCGGCAGGCCCGGCAGGCCCATGGACTCGGCCACGTCCTGGAAGAACCGGTGCAGGAAGATCATCCAGCCGAGGTCCAGCTCCCGGGGGGCGACCGTGGCCATCTCCCAGTCCAGCACCCCCACCGGGGCGAAGTCCCGGTACATCACGTTCCCGATGCGGGCGTCCCCCCAGCTCAGCACGTCGGGCCCGGGGTCTGCGGGCCAGTGCTCCTCCAGCCAGCCGAACGCCCGCTCCAGCAGCGGGACCCGCATCGCGCCGTGCGCCCACTCGTAGTAGGCGCGCTGCTCGTCGACGTGCGCGCGCAACGCCGGCCCGCCCGCGCCGGGAGGCCGTAGCGCGGCCATCTCCCCGTCGGTGAACGGGGCGTCGTGCAGCCTGGCCAGGATCTCCACGCTCCGCCGCTGCAACCGGGCGCGGTCGGCCGGGGAGGCGTCCAGCAGCCAGCCCTCGAAGGTGTACGGCAGCACGTCCGGCGGCACGTCGCCGTCCAGGCGCTCCATCACGAAGAAGGGGGTCCCCAGCGGTCCCGGGTCGGGTTCGTACCACAGGGTCGGCGGGGCGAGCACGCCCGCGCGCTCCCTGACCAGGCGCATGACCCCGAACTGCCTGCCGAGGTCGTAGTCGGGGAAGACCGGCACCGCCTCGCTCGCCGGCGCCATCCTGGCCACGCAGCGGACCTCCTGGACCTCGCCGCCGCCGCCGCCGCCGTCGCGGCCCTCACGACCCTGGCCGACACCGTCGCCCTCGCGGCCCTCGCGGCCCTCGCCGCCGGAGGTCCACCGCGCGTCGAAGATCAGGGTCTCGCTGGACATCCCGTTCCCCGACGGGTGGGCGAGCCGGGAGATCGTCACCGGGGCCCCCACCCGGCCGGCGAGCCAGGAACGGAGCCGCTCGCGCAACTCCTCCAGGTCACGGGTCGAGGTCCGCATCCCCCTGGCCTGCCGGCGTTGCTCGTCCATCGCTCTCCCGGGTGGCGTGGGTCACAAAGTGATCCGCACAGTCGTAACCTATGAGCAATCGCTTGTCCACAACGGGTTCACCGGCGGGCCGGGCGCCGGTCGTCCTCGGTCAGGTCGGGGTCAGGGTGCGCTAGCCGTACCCTTGACGTGAATGCCGATCCGAGTAGGGGCCGTGATGAGTTCAGCCGGAGAGGGCCTGTCTCGTCCGTTACCCGAGCAGGTCCGTTCACATGTGGTGGAGCTGGCGTCCCAGATCCTCGGGTCGATGCCCGCCGCCTCGGTCCCGCCGCCGCTCAAGGGGATCGCCAGGTTCGACCCCCGCAAGCGCGCCAAGCTCGGCGGCACGCCGATCGCGGCGCAGCTGGAGACCGACAAGAAGTTCCGTGAGCTGGTCGCCGAGACGCTGACCACCGGCTGGCCCGAGCTGGTCGCGAGCCTGGCCGAGGGCACCGTGCCGCCGGCCGCCGAGCCCGTCATGGTGGCCGCCGCCGCCTACCTGACCCGGCCCCCCGGCTGGGCGGAGATGGTGGAGACGGCCCGGGCCGACCTGGAGCGGTCGGCCGCCGTCGCCGAGGGGTCGGCCCAGGAGCAGACGGTCGCCCGGCTGCGCGAGCAGCTCGCCGCCCAGAAGACCGCCGCCAAGGACGAGGCCGACCGGCTGCGCGAGCAGCTCAAGGCCTCCCGCTCGGAGGTGTCCGACCTGCGCCACCGGCTGCACGACGCCAGGGAGCGGGCCAGGGCCGCCGAGGCGCGCGCCACCGAGGCGGCCGAGGTCGCCGCCGAGGCCAAGACGGCCGCTACCTCGGCCGGAAGCAGCATGGAGAGCGAGCTGCGCCGCCTGCGCGAGCGCCTGGCCGACGCCGAGCGTCAGCTCGAGGCCACCCGCAGGGCCGCCCGCGAGGGCCGCAGCGTGGAGGACACCAAGGTGCGCATGCTGCTGGACGCCCTCCAGGACGCCGCGGCGGGGCTGCGCAGGGAGCTCGCGCTGCCGTCGGGCATCCACCGGCCCGCCGACTCGGTCGCCGCCGTGGCGCCGGGCAGGCAGGGTGTGCAGGCCGTCCCGGCGCGGGCGCTGGCCGACGACGACCCCGCCCTGCTCGACCAGCTGCTCGCGCTGCCGCAGATCCACCTCATCGTGGACGGCTACAACGTGACCAAGTCCGGTTACGGCACGTTCACCCTCGCCGACCAGCGCAACCGCCTGCTCACCGGCCTGGGCGCGCTCTACGCGCAGACCCGCACCGAGCTGACCTGCGTCTTCGACGGCGCCGAGCTGAACGGGCCGGTGCCGGTGTCGGCGCCGCGCGGGGTACGCGTGATGTTCAGCGCCCCCGGGCAGATCGCCGACGACCTGATCCGCCAGCTGGTGCGCGCCGAGCCCACCGGGCGGGCGGTCGCGGTGGTCTCCTCCGACCGCGAGGTGGCCGACTCGGTCCGCAGGATGGGCGCCCGTCCCGTGCCGGCGGTCCTGCTTCTGAGGCGTCTCGGTCGTGCGTGAACCTTTCGGGTGATTCGCGCATCGAACACCCGGGAGGATGTCCCCATGAAGAAGATCACAGCGCTCGCCCTCACCGTCCTGGCGGGCGGCGCGGTCACCGCGGCCCCCGCCGCTCCCGCCGCGGCGGCCCCCGCCGCGCTCACCGCGCCCGCCACGGGCGTGCCCGCCGCGGGGGCACCCGCGGCCGGAGCGGCCGCCATTCCCAGGGGCTTCCTGCTGTACGAGAGGGACGCCGCCGGCAAGGACGACGACCCCCAGACGAACTGGAAGGTCAGCGGCTCGGTGAAGGCCAAGCTGGCGGTGAACCCGTGCGACCGGAGCACGCTGGCCAGGACCGGCCGCCTGGCCGCGCGGACGGTGACGTACACCGCCGTGCCGGACTTCCTGAAGGTCGAGCAGGTCGTGCTGTACCGGACGCCGGCCGACGCCGTCAGGGCGGTCTCCCAGGTGCGCGCGGCCCTGGGCGCGTGCCGTTCCGGCACCGGGTCCGCCTCGACCTACCGCTACGCCTCCGCGCGGCTGGGCGGGCTCGGCGACGAGGCGCTGAGAGTCGCCGGCCAGGTCTACTACGACGGCAGGGCCGGGGTGGGCGGTGACCGGAGCGTACTGGTCAGGAAGGGCGACGCGGTCCTGGTCTACCTGTGGGCCGGGGAGTACGCCAAGCCCGCCAGGAGCGACTGGGCCACCCAGCTGCGCGACGCGAGGAGGATGACCGCCAAGGTCTGCGCCATCGCCACCTGCGGGTAACCGGTACCGCCGTCCGGCGGAAGCGGTCCACGGTCCACGGTCCACGGTCCACGGCACGGAAGCGGCCATCATCGTTTGGGGCAAACCCGGCGAAAAGGTGAGCCAATCATTACTTCTTCTGTACTATTCGCCGCAGGTCTGTGTATCTGGGAGGCGTTGACGTGGCCGTGGCGGGCATGCCGGTTGGACTGAGTCGGATACCGGTGGTCGCCGGTCTCGCCCTGGCGCTGATGATGGTGCCGGTGGGCGGGGCGGTCGCGGAGCCCAAGCCCACCCTCACCCAGGCGAGGAAGAAGCTGGCGAAGCTCAACGAGCAGGCCGACCAGGTCGTGGAGAAGTACAACCAGGCCTCGGAGAAGTGGAAGCGGGCCAAGAAGAAGTACCGGGAGCTCAACGGCGAGCTGACCCGGCGCGGCGAGCGGGTCACCGGGCTGCGCGAGGAACTCGTCTCGCTGGCCGTCAGCACCTACCAGACCGGCCCGGTCACCGGCTGGGAGAACATGATCGCCCAGCCCGATCCCTCGGCGCTGCTGAGCGGGATGGCCGCCGCCGACCAGATGGCCGCCTCCCGGGCGCGGGCCCTCGACGCCTTCAACGAGGCCACCAGGGAGCTGCGGGCCGGCCGGGAGGCGGCCAAGAAGGTGCTGGCCGAGACCGACGAGATCCGCGACGAGCTGGCCGAGGAGAAGGCCAAGGCCGACAAGATGGTCAAGGCGCAGACGAAGCTCCTGCGCGAGCTCGGCGCCTTCCGGACGGGCAACCCGGACAGTGCCGGGATCCAGTACAGCGGCTCCGCCTCGGGCAACGCCCGCGCCGCCCTGCAGTTCGCCTTCGCCCAGGTGGGCAAGCCCTACCAGTACGGCGGCACCGGCCCCGGCGGCTGGGACTGCTCGGGCCTGGTGCAGGCCTCCTGGCGCAGCGGCGGGGTCAGCATTCCCCGTACGACCTGGGAGCAGTGGAGCTGGGGCGCGAGCCGCAAGGTCTCGCTGGACGCCCTGCAGCCGGGCGACCTCATCTTCAGCGAGGGTCTGGGACACGTCAGCATGTACGCGGGCGACGGCAAGATCGTGCACGCCCCGCAGACCGGCGACGTGGTCAAGGTCGTCCCGATGTCGGCCTACGGCCGCCGTCTCGTCGGGGCCGTCCGCCCCTGAGGGGGCCGTGCCCCCCCGGCGGCTCTCGGCCGCGCGTGGGGCGGTCGTGCGTGGGGCGGTCGTGCGTTTCCGAGGGGGCCACGTCCCCGGGAGGGACTTCCCGTTCCGGGGGGGGGCGTCCATCGGTGCCGGTGAAGAGATCTCGTGCGGCGGCGACGATTTCAGCGCCTCGCGGGAGTCATCCCTACCGACCATCGGCCTCCTCCGGGCCCACGGAGGCGCACCGCACACAGGAACCGGGAGACGACGACCATGCCCACACCCACGACCCCTCAGCCGCTCGACCACACCTTCACCGCCCCGATCGAGAAGGACGGCGCCTTCGCCACCTTCGTGACCGTGCCGGGCTCGGCCGAGGTCCTCGGCACGAGGAGGGCCGTGAAGGTCGCCGGGACGATCGACGGTCACCCCTTCACGGCCACGCTCATGCCCTCGGGCTCGGGCCCGCACTGGCTGCCCCTGCGGGCGGAGCTGTGCAGGCTCATCGGCAAGCGCGAGGCCGGTGAGGAGGTGGCCTTCCACCTCGAACGGCGGCTGAGCTGAACCGCCGCCCGGGATCCGGGACGGCCGGGGCCCGGGACGGCCGGGGCCCGGACGGCCGGGTCCCGGCCTCCCGGGCCGGTCGCCGCAGCGATCCCACGATGTGATGAAGATAACAAAAATCGCCTTTTCCGGGATTGACGAGCCCGTGTGACGAGAGTCATATCTCGATCGCATAAACAGGCATCACGCAGCGGTAACGGCGGGATCAAGATGCCGACTCGATACTCCTTTTCGAGGAACCCTTTGCCGAAACGTGGCGATCGGAGTAACTTCTGGCTGCGCGACGTGCAAGCCATGCCGCCGCGGTGAACGACGGCCTCCGGGCCGTGTCCCTTCATAGAAATCCAACCGGCCGCCGTGCCCCCGCAAGGGGCGGACGTCATCGCGGTGGCCCGCCGAATCCATGCAGCCAGGAGGCATGGAACCGGGGACCCAAAAGGCCCGGCACGGTGGCCAGGGGTGAATCGGCACATTTGTGTCGTAGGGCATCTTCCAAGCCCGAATCCGTCAGCTAACCCGGTAGGCATCAGTGGAAGCACCAAGGAGAAATCCTGTCTACCACCTCGCGCAACCCCCGTCTGTCGCGCCTTTTCCGCCTTTCGCTGGGCGGCGTCGCCCTCACGTTGACCGCCTCGGCCGGAGCGGTCACCCTGGGGTCCACGGCGGCTCAGGCGACGACGGACAATCCCTCTGACATCTTGGTCAGCAGCCCCACCGGCGTCCTCGAGCAGGCCGGCGGCACGGAGGCGACGCGGGCCGGGGGTGCGAAGAGCACCGACCGGATCGCGAGGAACGTCAAGGTCAAGGCCAGGACGAAGAACACGGCCCCGGCCGCGGCGAAGACCACGATGAGCAGGGCGGCACTGCAGAAGGTCAAGGCTCTCAAGGCGGTCACGGCGGCCAAGAAGCAGGTCGGCGATCCGTACCGGTGGGGAGCCTCCGGTCCCGGCGCGTTCGACTGCTCGGGGCTCGTCCGCTACGCCTGGCGCAAGGCGGGCGTGTCCCTCCCCAGGATCACGCAGAGCCAGTACCGGACGATCAGGAAGAAGGTCTCGTGGAGCAGCTTGCGCCCCGGTGACCTGCTGTTCTTCAGCGGGAAGGGCCACGTCGGCATGTACGTCGGCAAGGGCAGGATGGTCCACTCGCCGAGCAGCGGCAAGACGGTCAGGATCGTGAAGCTGCAGGGCCACTACAGGTCCTCCTTCGCCGGCGCGGTCCGACCGGGCGCCTGAACCCCCGGGGCCGGGCGGGAGCCCGGACCCGAGCGGGTGCGCCGGCGTGCGACAGCGGTCCCGTCCCTCCGTCCAGGAGGGGCGGGACCGCTTCCGCGTGTTCGGCTACCATCGGCTCACATGTCCGTCCCGAACGGCTCCCCGCCGGGCGGATCCGTCCCGCGCGGACGCCGCGCCGTGCTCGCCGGGCTGCTGGCGCTGCTGGGCGCCGGTCCGCTCACCGGCTCGGGACCCCTCCCCGCCGACCTCCACGACCTCTGGCCGGACGGTACGACCGTCGTTCGGGGCCGGCACTCCACGGTGGCCGGCCACCGTGTCTCGCCCGCCGCCCTGCGGGACCTCGCCGCCAGGGCCGACCGGGCTCGCCGTACCGTCACGGCGATCTGGGGTCCGGTACGGGCACTGATCCTGTTCCCCGCCACCGACGCCGAGGCCGCGGCGATCGCCGGGACGCGGAGCACCCCCGCCCTCGCCTCCCTGGCCGCCCTGGCCACCGCGGACCGGGTGATCGTCGTGCCGTCCGGCTACGCCCGGCTCACCGAGGCCGGCAGGGACGTGGTGATCACGCACGAGCTCGCCCACGTGGCCACCGGCGCCACCCGCGGCGGCCGGGTGCCGATGTGGCTGTCGGAGGGCTTCGCGGACTACGCCGGGTACCGCGACGCGGGCATCCCCGTGCGGACCGCCGCCGCGGAACTGGCCGCCGAGGTGCGCGCCGGTGTCCTGCCCGCCCGCCTGCCCGGGACCGCGGACTTCGCCCCCGGCGCCGCGAGGCTCGCGCAGGCCTACGAGGAGGCGTGGCTCGCCTGCAGGTTCGTCGCGGAGCGCTTCGGGGAGAAGGCGCTGGTGAGGCTCTACGGTAGCGATGTCGGGAGCACGCTCGGCCTGTCGGCGGCCGGGTTCACCCGGGCCTGGCGCGACTACCTCCGGAGGGAACTGGGATGACGCTGAGCAGGACGGACGCGCCCTCGGGCACGCGGTCGGCCGGGTGGGCGCTGGCGGCGCTGGGCGCGGTCACCCTGGCGATCGTGGCGTTCACCACCCCCTGGCGGGCACTGCCGGCGGCGGCGCCCGCGGTCGCCCCCTCCCCGGAGCGGGACTTCACCGCCGAGCAGATCGCCCGATCCGAGGCGTTCGACGCGCTGGTCGGCGTCCCCGGCTACCTGTCGCTCGGCCTGACGCTGGTCGTGGCCGGAGTGCTGGTGGCCACCCCGCTGGGCGCCAGGCTCGCCGACCGGCTGCCGGGGCCCTGGTGGGCGCGCGTGCTGCTCGGCGTGCTGACGATCTCGGTGGCCACCGCGGCCCTGCGCTGGCCGCTGGGGATGTGGTCGGAGACCTACCTGCGCGAGTTCGGGCTGTCCACCCAGGAGTGGCCCGCGTGGGCGGCGGACCGGGCCAAGAGCGCGGGCGTCGGCACGGCGCTCACCGCGATCATGGTCCTGGCGGTGGTCGCGCTGGCGCGGCGCCACCGGCGCTGGTGGATCCCGGCGTCGGCCGGCGTGTTCGTGCTGACGCTGGGCGCGTCCTTCGCCTACCCGGTGCTCATCGAGCCGATCTTCAACGACTTCAGGTCGATGGAGGCCGGGCCGCTCCGCGACGACCTGCTGGTCATGGCCGCCCGGGACGGCGTCCCCGTGGAGGACGTGCTCGTCGCCGACGCCTCACGGCGGACCACCGCGCTCAACGCCTACGTCTCCGGGTTCGGCGCCACCCGCAGGATCGTCGTCTACGACACGCTGCTGCGGGCGCCCGCCGACGAGGTCGAGCTGGTGGTCGCGCACGAGCTGGGCCACGCCGAGGACGGCGACGTGCTCTGGGGCACGCTCGTCGGCGGCCTGGGCGCGGCGTGCGGGGCATGCCTGCTGTACGTGGTGGCCTCGGCGCCGGGCCTGCGGCGGCGGACCGGCGTGGGCACGCTCGGCGACCCGCGGGCGACGGGGCTGATCATGGGCCTGGTGAGCCTGGCCACGGTCCTGTCGGGACCCGTCCAGAACGTGGTGAGCAGGCACGTCGAGGCCCGCGCCGACGTGCACGCGCTGGACCTGACCCGGGACCCGGCGACGTTCGCCGCCATGCAGAGGCGCCTGGCCGCCACCAACATCTCGGACCTGTCGCCCGACCCCCTGGAGTACCTGCTCTACTCCTCGCACCCCACGGCGCCGCAGCGCATCGCCTCGGCGCGCTCCTGGGCCCGGCTGAACGCCCTGCCCGAGCCGTGAGCCGGACCCTGGTCGTCACCAACGACTTCCCGCCCCGCGCGGGAGGGATCCAGTCGTTCGTGCACGGCCTCGTCGCCCACCGCCCACCCGGCTCGGTCGTCGTGTACGCCCCCGCCTGGCCCGGCTGCGACGCCTTCGACCGAGAGCGGCCGTACCCGGTCGTGCGGCACTCCGGCTCGCTGATGCTGCCCTCGCCCGCGGTGGCCCGCCGGGCCGCCGCCCTGGTCTCCCGGTTCGGCTGCGACACCGTGGTCTTCGGGGCGGCGGCGCCGCTGGGCCTGCTCGCGCCGAGGATGCGCGAGGCCGGGGCCCGGCGCGTGGTCATGGTCACCCACGGCCACGAGGCGGGCTGGGCCGGGGTGCCGCTCGCCCGCCGGATGCTCGCCAGGATCGGCGCGGAGGCCGACGTGGTCACCTACCTGGGGGAGTACACCCGCAGGCGGCTGGCCGGGGTGTTCCCCGAGGACAGGCTGGTGCGGCTGGCGCCCGGCGTCGACACCCGGACGTTCCACCCGGGCGCCGGCCGGGGACGGGTCCGCGCGGCGCTGGGCCTGGGGGAGCGGCCGACGGTGGTCTGCCTGTCCAGGCTGGTGGCGCGCAAGGGCCAGGACACGCTCCTGCGGGCCTGGCCGGCGGTACTGCGGGACGTCCCCGACGCGGTGCTCCTGATCGTCGGCGGCGGCCCGTACCGCGGGACCCTGGAGCGGCTCGCCCGGCCGCTGGGCGGCTCGGTCCGGATCGTCGGGCCGGTGCCGGACTCCGCGCTGCCCGGCCATCTCGCCGCGGGCGACGTGTTCGCCATGCCGTGCCGCACCCGCCTGGGCGGCGTGGACGTCGAAGGGCTCGGCATCGTCTACCTGGAGGCCTCCGCCACCGGGCTGCCGGTGGTGGCGGGCTCCTCGGGGGGCGCCCCCGACGCCGTGCTGAACGGCGAGACCGGCGTGGTCGTCGACGGCACCCGCCCCGAGGAGGTCGCGGCGGCCCTGACCGGCCTGCTCAAGGACCCGGCCGGCGCGCGGGCCATGGGGGAGCGGGGACGCGAGTGGGTCGCGAGCGAGTGGAGCTGGGAGCGGACCGCGGCCCGCTTCGCCCGCCTGCTGGAGCCCGCGGAGGCTCCGTAGCCGTCGTCCCCGGCCCGTCCTGCCCCGGCCTGTCCCGGCCTGACCCCGGCCCGGCCCGCGCTCCGTCTGACGCGGCCCGCCCGACCCGCTCGGGGTTAGCCGTAGAGGGCGCTGACCCGGTCGGCGAAGTCGCGCATGACCAGGTTGCGCTTGACCTTCAGGGTCGGGGTGAGGTGCCCGCTCTCCTCGCTGATGTCGATGTCGAGGATGGTGAACTTCTTGATCTGCTCGGCCTTGGAGACCGTCCTGTTGGCGTCGTCCACGGCCTTCTGGACCTCGGCGACGATCGCCGGGTCGGAGCTGAGGGCGGCGAGGTCGGCGCCGGCCTTGCCGTTGGCCGTCTTCCACTGCTCCAGGGCCTCGGCGTCGAGCGTGACGAGCGCCGCGACGAACGGCCTGTCGTCGCCCACCACCATCGCCTGGCTGACCAGCGGGTGGGCGCGGATGCGGTCCTCCAGCGGGCCCGGGGCCACGTTCTTGCCCGCGGCGGTGACGATGAGCTCCTTCTTGCGGCCGGTGATGCTGAGGTATCCGTCCCCGTCGAGCTCGCCGATGTCGCCGGTGTGGAACCAGCCCGCCTCGTCGATCACCTCGGCGGTCGCCTCGTCGTTGTTCCAGTACCCGCCGAAGATGTGCCGGCCCTTGACCAGCACCTCGCCGTCCTCGCCGATGCCGATGACGACCCCGGGGAAGGGCTTGCCGACGGTGCCGATCTTGTTGGCCCCGGGGATGTTGACCGAGGACGGCGCGGAGGTCTCGGTGAGGCCCCAGCCCTCCAGGACCTCGATGCCCGCGCCGCGGAAGAAGTGGCCCAGCCGCTCCCCCAGGGCCGAGCCGCCGGACACCGCGGCCCGGAGCCTGCCGCCGGTGGCGGCGCGCAGCTTGCGGTAGACGAGCTTGTCGAACACCAGGTGCCGCAGGCGCAGGGCCACTCCGGCGCCGCCGGTGGACTCCGCCCTGCTCCAGGCGACGGCGGTCTCGGCCGCCGCGTGGAAGATCTTCCCCTTGCCCTCGGCGGTGGCCTTCTGCTCGGCCGAGTTGTAGACCTTCTCGAACACGCGCGGCACGCCCAGCAGGAAGGTGGGCCGGAAACCCTGCAGGTCGGGTCCGACGTTCTTCATGGTCGGGGTGTGCGCCAGCACCGTGCCCGTCTCGATCAGCACGACCTCGATGATGCGGGCGAAGACGTGCGCGAGGGGCAGGAAGAGCAGCGCCGACCTGCCCTCCACGGTGAAGAGGCGCTCCAGCGGGCCGCGGGCGACGTTCCTGGCGGTGAACAGCAGGTTGTCGTGCGTCAGCCGGCAGCCCTTGGGCCTGCCCGTGGTGCCCGAGGTGTAGACGACGGTGGCCAGGTCGCCGCCCTGGCGCGCGGCCCTGCGCTCGGCGAGCGTGCCGTCGGCGACCTCGGCGCCGCGCGCGGTGAGCTCCTCCAGCGCGCCGCCCTCGATGCGCCAGACGTCCTTGAGCCCCGGCAGCTCGGACGCGCCCTCGCGGACGGTCGCCTCGTGGTCGTCGAGCTCCACGAAGACGGCCCTGGCACCGCTGTCGGAGACGATCCAGGAGACCTGGTCGGCCGAGGAGGACTCGTAGATCGGTACGCTGACCGCGCCGGCGGACCAGATCGCGTAGTCGATGACGGTCCACTCGTAGCGGGTGCGCGACATCAGGGCGACCCGGTCGCCGGGCTCGACGCCGGCCGCGATCAGGCCCTTGGCCACCCCGGCCACCTGGTCGCGGAACTCCGCGGCGGTGACGGCGGACCAGTCCTCGCCGAGCTTGCGGCGCAGCGCGACGGCGCCCGGCTCCTCCTCGGCGCGACGGAACACCGTGTCGGTCAGGTTGGCGGATGAGGGGACATCCACCAGCACGGGGACGCTGTACTGGCGCACGGATCACTCCCGGAGACGCACGGATCGATGGGCTGCCTGGAAGTTATCGCGATAAGTTACGCACGGGTAAATTCGTCATCCAGGCGTTACCAACGGGAATTTCACCGTACCAAGCCCCGGGCCTCCCGGACGAGGGCCGCACCGCGTCCCACAACATGTGAGGTTTGTTACTTATATCGGCATTTATGGGTAGTTAGGATGGTCGACATGCGGGTTCATGTCGTCAGCGACGTGCACGGGAGAGCCGACGCGCTGGCCCGTGCCGGGGACGGCGCCGACGCGCTGATCTGCCTGGGCGACCTGATCCTCTTCGTCGACTACGAGGATCACTCCAAGGGCATCTTCGCCGAGCTCTTCGGGGCCGAGCGGGCGGCGGAGTTCATCGGGCTGCGGACGGCCAAGCGGTTCGACGAGGCGCGGGCGATGTCCTCGGAGCTGTGGGCGTCGCTGGAGGGCGACCCGCGCGAGCACATCGAGCGCTCCGTGCGGCGGCAGTACGGCGAGATCTTCGCCGCGATGCCGACCCCCGCCTACCTCACCTACGGCAACGTGGACCTGCCGCTGCTGTGGCCCGAGTACGTCCGCGAGGGCCACCGGGTGCTCGACGGCGAGACCGCCGAGATCGGCGGTCTGCGCTTCGGCTTCGTCGGAGGCGGCCTGCGCACGCGCTACCGGACCCCGTACGAGATCGACGACGAGGAGTACGCCCGCAAGGTGGAGGCCGTCGGCGAGGTGGACGTGCTCTGCTGCCACATCCCCCCGGCCGTCCCCGAGCTGCTCTACGACGTGGTGGCCCGGCGCTTCGAACGGGGCAGCGAGGCCACCCTGGAGGCGATCAGGCGCACCCAGCCGCGCTACGCGCTCTTCGGCCACGTGCACCAGCCGCTCGCCGCCCGCACGCGCATCGGCAGGACCGAGTGCCTCAACGTCGGGCACTTCCGCGGCCGGGGGGTCCCGTTCGTCCTGGAGTGGTAGGCGCGCCCGGCACGACGTCCCGGCACGGCGAGGACGTACACGGACGATCGTGAGGCAGTACGCTCGGCCCATGGCTGATCGCACCACCTCCAGCATCACGATCGGCGCGGACCGGTCGACCGTCATGGCGGTCATCGCCGACTTCCCCTCCTACCCCGAGTGGGCGGGCCAGGTGAAGGCCGCCAGGGTCCTGTCCGAGGGGGCGGACGGGCGGCCGGAGACGGTCCGCTTCGTCCTCGACGCGGGCGTCATAAACGACGAGTACACGCTCCGCTACACCTGGCACGGCGACGAGTCCGTCGACTGGGTCATCGCCGAGGCGGGGAAGATGGTCTCCGGGCTCACCGGGAGCTACCGTCTCGCCGAGGTGGGCGGCGGCACCGAGGTGACCTACGAGCTCGCCGTCGACCTCAAGGTCCCGATGATCGGCATGATCAAGCGGAAGGCCGAGAAGGTCATCATCGACACCGCCCTGAAGGGGCTGAAGAAGCGCGTCGAGACGTCATGACGGGCCCGGCCGCCGGACGCGACCCCGCACCGAAGGGTCCGAAGGACCCGCGGGGCCCGCGAGGCTCACGGGCGGTGCGGGCGTCGCGCGCCACGCGCCGGGGCCCCGCGCCTGTGCCGGCCGCGTCCCGCGGACGCGGTCCGGTGCCGTTCCGGGAGGCGTCGTGAGCCGGATCCTGCTCTTCACCGGCAAGGGCGGGGTCGGCAAGACGACTGCCGCCGCGGCCACGGCCACGCTGGCCGCCCGGTCCGGCCTCAAGACGCTGGTGGTCTCCACCGACACCGCCCACTCGCTGGCCGACGCCCTCGGCGTGCGGGTCGGCGGCGAGCCCACCGAGATCGCGCCGGGTCTCTCCCTGCACCAGGTCGACACCCAGCGGGCGCTGGAGCGCCAGTGGGGCGAGCTGCGCGACTACGCCAGGGGCCTGTTCGCCGAGCTCGGCCTCGACGAGGTCACCGCCGAGGAGATCACGGTCCTGCCCGGCGCCGAGGAGGTCATCGCGCTGCTGGAGCTGCGCGAGCAGGCGCGCACCGGGCTGTGGGACGTCATCGTCATCGACTGCGCCCCGACCGCCGAGACGCTCCGGTTGCTCGCCCTGCCCGAGGCCCTCGACTGGCACGTGAACCGGCTGCTGCCCGTCGGCAGGCGGCTGCTGCGCACGCTCTCCCCGCTGGTCCGCCACCTGGCCCAGGTCAGCGTGCCCGAGGACCACGTGATCGGCGCCGGGGAGCGGCTCCACCGGGGCCTGATGGAGGTGCGCGAGCTGCTCACCGGGTCCGGCGCGAGCGTCCGGCTGGTGCTCACCCCCGAGGCCGTCGTGCTGGCCGAGGCCCGCCGCACCCTCACCTCCCTCAGCCTGTACGGCTACCGGGTCGACGCGGTGATCGCCAACCGGGTCTTCCCCTCCGAGGGGGCCGACCCGTGGCGGCGGCGGTGGGTGGACGCCCAGGCCCGCCACCTGGCCGAGGTGGAGGAGTCCTTCGCGCCGCTGCCCGTGCGGATCGTCCCCTACCTGGAGGCCGAGCCGGTGGGCCTCGACGCCCTCGCCCGCGTGGCCGAGGCCATGTACGGCGAGAGCGACCCCTTCGCCCCGCCCACCGTCGACGCCCCACTGCGGATCACCGCCGAGGGCGAGCTGATCCTGGCCCTGCCGCTCGCGGACAAGGAGGACGTGGATCTGTCGCGCAAGGGCGACGAGCTGATCGTCAACGCCGGGTCCTACCGCCGGGTCCTGGCCCTTCCCGCCGCACTGGCCCGCAGGCCGGTACGCGACGCCGCGCTCCGAGATGGCTTTCTCCGGGTACGGTTCGAGTCGGGAGGGCCTGATGACCGATAACACGAATGACGAAGAGAAGACCCCTACGTCACGTACGCCCGGTAAGCCGAGCACGTCCGGTAAGCCGCGTACCCCGAGCAAGCCGCGCGCGCCCCGGAAGGCGGGGAAGACCGCCGCGTCCGCGGGACAGGAGACCGGTACGACCGGAGCCTCCGAGTCCGGAGCCTCCGCGTCCGTGACGCCGGTCTCCGGGACTCCGAGTCCCGGAACGCCGAGTCCCGGAACGCCCGGTTCCGAAGCGAGCGGAGATGACACCGCGCGGGCCGGGAGCGCCGGGCGGCCCGGGAAGGGTACCCGCCGGTCCGCCGGCACGAAGAAGACCGAGAGCGCGAAGAAGACCGACGGCACCGAGCAGACCGCGAGCGCGAAGCAGACCGCGAGCGCGAAGCAGGCCGGGAAGCCGGAAAAGGCCGAGAAGCCGGAAAAGGCCGAGAGCGCGAAGCGGGCCCCGAGTGCCGCGCGGGCCGAGGACCCCGCCCCGGTCACGGAGACCGCGCGGGACGAGCGGGCCGGCAAGGACGCCGGAGAGGCCGGGAGCGCCGCACGTGACGCGCGCGCCGAGTGGTTCGAGCGTGTCGAGCGGGCCCGGCGTGAGGAGCGGTCCGCGCAGATCCCGTGGACCTGGCCCGGCCGTCGCACCGACCGTCCGGAGCCGGAGGAGCGGGCCGGGAGCGACGAGCAGGTCCGTGCCGCCCGCGCCCGGGACGAGCGTGCCCGGGACGAGCGTGCCCGGGACGAGCGGAGCCGGGACGAGCGCGTCCGTGCCGCGGGAGCCGCGGAGGAGCGCGCCGGCGACGGCGGCAAGGACCCGCTGGGCGCCGCCACCGAAGAGGCGTTCAAGCTCTTCGAGAACCTGCAGCAGAAGGCCGCCAGGGAACTGCGCAAGAATCTGATCAAGGGCACCATGACCGGGCTCGGCGGCGCCTTCTCCGGGGGCGGCCGGGGCAGGGAGCGCGACGTGTGGGAGGAGGCGGTCTCCGATCACGAGGAGTACATCTGCCGAGCCTGCCCGGTCTGCCGGGCCATGGCGGCGCAGCGCGAGTCCGGAGGGGGAGCGGTCACCGACCACCTCCTGCAGGCCGGGACCGAGCTGTTCGCCGCCTTCAAGTCGGCCGTCGACGGGATCGGCAAGCCCGCGTCCGGAGATCGGGCACGGGAGCGCGAACGCGAGGAAACCCCCGTGGAGCACATCGACCTGGGGTGAGCCCAGGGGGAGAGGATGAACGGACAATGGCGCTGACCATCGGCGTGGACATCGGCGGTACGAAGGTCGCGGCGGGAGTCGTCGACGAGGACGGCCAGATCGTCGCGAAACTGCTGCGACCCACCCCGGCAGACAATCCGGACCAGGTCGCCCACACGATCGGTGAGGCGATCCTGGAACTCGCCGAGGGCCGGGAGATCGAGGCCGTCGGCCTCGGGGCCGCCGGATTCGTCGACGAGACCCGGTCCATCGTCCGGTTCGCCCCCAACCTCGCCTGGCGCGAGGAGCCCCTGCAGAAGAAGGTCTCCGACATGGTCGGCCTTCCGGTGGTCGTGGAGAACGACGCCAACGCGATGGCGTGGGGCGAGGCGAGGTTCGGCGCCGGCCGCGGCGAGACGCACCTGGTGTGCGTGACCGTCGGCACCGGCATCGGCGGCGGCCTCGTGTTCGAGGGCTCGCTCTACCGGGGCCGCTGGGGCATGGGCGCCGAGCTGGGCCACATGCAGGTGGTCCCCGAGGGGCGCCGGTGCGGGTGCGGCAACCTCGGCTGCTGGGAGCAGTACGCCAGCGGCAGCGCCCTGGTCAACGAGGCCAGGAGGATCGCCGAGACCGACCCCGGCCGGGCCACCACGCTCCTGAAGATCGCCGGAACCCCCGAGGAGATCGAGGGCCAGGAGATCACCGACGCGGCCAGGCAGGGCGACCCGGCCGCGCTGGCCGCGTTCGCCTCGATCGGTCAGTGGCTCGGCCAGGGCATGGCCGATCTCGCGGCCGTCCTCGACCCTGGGTGCTTCATCCTCGGCGGCGGCGTCTCACGTGCCGCGGACCTGTGGATCGACGAGGCGCGGGAGTCGTTCGCCACCCGTCTGAGCGGCCGGGGACACCGCCCCCTGGCCGACATCCGCCCCGCCGAGCTCGGCGCCGCGGCGGGCCTGGTGGGCGCCGCGGACCTGGCCCGCAGGCGCTGACCGGTCCGCGGACGCCGCCCTGGTCCGCGGGCGCCGACGGGAGCACTCCGCCGGACGGAGGGTGAATTTCCACGTCCGCGTCATACGCGGGTATGGGTGCGCCTCGCAGGGGTACCCGTCGTGAGGCCGTGAGGTCGCGGCGGGTCCTGAGGTGAGGTGACCGTGGTGCTGAGGATCGCCAGCTACAACGTGCGTTCCATGAAGGACGACCAGGCGGCGCTGGAGCGGGTGGTGTCCGCGCTCGGCGCCGACGTGCTCTGCGTGCAGGAGGCGCCCCGGTTCCTGTTCTGGCGCCGCAAGCGCAGGCGGCTGGCCGCCTTCGGCGGGCTGACCGTGGCCGCCGGGCGCCGCAGGGGTGGGGTCGCCGTGCTGACCGGCCCGAAGGTGCGCCTGCTGCACGGGGAGGGCCGCCTGCTGGAGTCCTTCTTCCCGCTGGAGCGGCGCGCCGTCGCCATCGCCGTGGTGGAGGCGGAGGGACAGCGGGTCGCGGTCGGCTCCATCCACCTGGACCTCGACGAGAAGGCCCGCATGCGGCACGCGGCCGAGGCGTTCGCCGTCGTGCAGGAGGTGGCCGACCGGTTCGACGCGCTGCCGGTGCTGGCCGGGGACATCAACGAGCAGTCCGGCCGGCCGAGCTGGGATCACCTCGCCGAGCGGCTGACCGACTGCTACCCGGTCTCACCCAAGGGCGACGGCTTCACCTTCCCGGCCAGGAACCCGCACAAGCGGATCGACGCGATCTTCGCGAGGGAGGGCCTGACCGTGCTCTCCTGCGGCGGGGTCGATGCCGACCCCGCGGACCTGGCCGCCGCCACCGACCACCTGCCGGTGATCGCCGACCTGGACCGCCCGCCCCCCGGCACCGCGCGGGAACAGGGCTCCTCCGGCGGGAACGGGCCGGGCGCGCAGGGGAATCCTCCCGGCGGACGGTAGGAGAGCGGGCGGGAAAGGGCGGGACCGGACCGGCCGGCTGACCGCCGGTCGCCGGTCAACTGCCGGGACCGGCACGCGGAGGGGCGGCGCGCCCCGTACCATTTGAAGCATGACCCGTCGCCTTCCGCGGCGTGCGCTGGTTGTCTGCGCGGGAGGCCTGCTCCTGCTGTCCTCGCACACGTTCCCGGTACACGCCGATCCCGTCAGCCCGCCCGAGGCAGGAGCCTGGCAGGCTCCGGTCAGCGCGGGCCTGAGCAGTGACGGATCACTCTCGGACGTGGTGGGCCTCTCGGCCACCAGTGTGTGGGCCGTGGGCCAGCAGAGCGTCTGGGACATCTCGCAGAGCCGGGGGGCGATCACCCACTGGGACGGCTCGTCCTGGAACGAGGTCGGCATCCGCAACGACCCGACCGGCGCCGGGCTGCTCCGCTCGGTCGCCGCGGCCTCGGCCACCGAGCTGTGGGCCGTGGGCGAGGGGCACGACGGCCTGCCGTACCTGGCCAGGGGCGACGGCGCGACCTTCGACAGGGTCACCCTCGACCGGCTGCACGCGGGCGACTGGCTGGGCGGCGTGGCGGCCGTCCCCGGCCGGATGGTGGCCGTCGGCCGCCGCGACCGGCTGCCGCTGATCGTGACCGGCACCGCCTCGAAGTGGAGACTCACCCGGTTGCCCGACCGCGGGACCCTCTACGGCGTGGCGCTGTCGGGCAAGAGCGACGGGTGGGCGGTCGGTGACGCCGCCGGCAGGCCGCTCGTGATGCGGCAGTCCGGCGGGCGCTGGAAGCCCTTCGCGACCCCCGACATTCCCGGCGGCTACCTGCGGGACATCCACCTGGACGGGCCGAAACGGGCGCTGGCGATCGGCGGCGTCCAGCGCAGGACCGGGGGGACCGTCCCGCTGGTCCTGTCGTGGAACGGCAAGAAGTGGTCCCGGGTCCCCCTCCCCGATGGCGACGTCCGCCTGTACGGGGTGACCGGCGACCGCAAGGGGCACTTCTGGATGTCCGGGGTGGACC
Source organism: Streptosporangium sp. NPDC023615 (assembly GCF_040640155.1). Taxonomy (NCBI): domain Bacteria; kingdom Bacillati; phylum Actinomycetota; class Actinomycetes; order Streptosporangiales; family Streptosporangiaceae; genus Streptosporangium; species Streptosporangium sp. NPDC023615. The sequence goes on along the minus strand of NZ_JBFABE010000041.1, from coordinate 26,803 downwards.
TGGAACGGCCGCGCGAGGCCTTCCTGCTCCGCTACGACGGGCACCGGGTCAAGACGCTGCGCGGCCCCGAGAGCGCCGTTCCCCGGACGGTCAGGCTCCAGGCCGCGTCCTACCTTCCCGGCACCGGGACCGTGTGGACCGTCGGCCACGTGGTCGACGCCTCCGGCAAGTACACCGACGTGATCGAGCGGTTCGCCAATCCGGAGCGCGCCAAGTCGTGACCCGCCGGGCGACCGCGACCACCGGTGATCGTGACCGGCCGGCGGCGCCGATCCGCCGCGCGTCGTGACCGGCCGGCGGCCGCGGCCCGGCGGCCGCCGCTACCCGCCGGGCCGCCCCCGGACCACCTCAGACGACCGCGCCGTCGTCCCAGCCGTCGTTGGGCGGTCCGTCGCCCATGCGGACCACCAGGGCCACGAACCCACCGATGAACGCCGCGACCGCGGCGAAGAGCATCCAGCCCTGCAGGTTCCAGTTGAGGGCGGCGCTGAGCAGCAGGTACGCGGGACCGCCGAACAGGGCCGTCCAAGCGATCTTGGTGGTGGCGTCGGTCCTGGGCAGCGGGGGAGGGGGCGGGGGCACGTAGTGGCCCTCCTCGTCCTCGCCGGCGGCGTCCTCACGGCCGGGGTCCTCGTCGGCGGAGTCCTCCGCGCCGGGGGGCTCACCCGATCTGTCCAGGAGGTCACCGGGCGGGTCGTCCTCGCGAAGGAGGTCCTCCTCGTCCGACTGTTTGACCACCCGCCGCGGAGGCTCGGCGGGCAGGTTCTCGCTGTCCGGCCACGGCTGATCCGCCGAGTCGTGCTCGGCGGTGTCGTTGAAGGACGCGACGATCTGACGCCAGACCTCGTCCTCATCGCTTTGAGGTGTCACTTAGCTTGGCCCGTTGTTCATCGGCCGATCACTTTCTCCCGGAGACCGCGCCATCCCCCGCTCACGATCAGTCTCTCTGCAAGGGTACAGACGCGTTCGTCGTGATGAACTCCAGGCTCCCCGCAAAGATCCGATCCGCATCGTTGTCGAGCGTCGCGACGTGATAGCTGTCGGAGAGCTCCACCACATCCAGATTCCCTCCGGTCAGCCTCTCCCGCAGAATACGCACACTCTCCGGTTTCACAACATGATCCTGGGGACTATGAAAAATCAGGACAGGTTGCGTGACCTTGTGCAGTTCCGACCGGGTCAGCGTCCAGAGCCCGAGCAGGCTGGCCGCGGCCTTGACGGGGGTGCGCGAGTACCCGAGTTCGGTCGCCCCCTCCTTCTTGATGTCCCCGGCGACACCCGGCACGGAGTTCACGAAGAACTTGAGCACGGGCGACAGCCGCAGCAGCGGCACGTCGTTGACCACCGACGGGTTGACGACCACCACCCCCTTGATCCCGTCGCCGTGCACCTCGGCGAGACGCAGCGCCATGCAGCCCCCCAGGGACAGCCCCATGACGAAGACCTCGTCGCACCGGCCGCGCAGGTCGGCCAGGGACTTGTCCAGCTCGGCGTACCAGTCCTCCCAGCGGGTGCGGTTCATCTCCTGCCAGGTCGTGCCGTGGCCGGGCAGCCGCGGCAGCGCCACCGTCATGCCGGCCGCCGCCAGGTACTCGCCCCAGGGGCGGAGCGACTGCGGGGAACCGGTGAATCCGTGGCAGAGCAGGACGCCGATCCGTCCTCCCGCATGGTGGTACGCCTCCGCACCGGGCATGACTGGCATCCGTGGCTCCTTGTGAGGTTCGCCCGATCGTCGCACGACTGGGACGTGTTTTGCGAGAGGGCGTTTTGGGCGGTTCGGTGGGGTAGGTGGGCGCGATCGGAAGTGGGAGGATAACTCAGGTCCCGCCTGCAACCGAAGGGAGCCTCGAGTGTTGTACTGGGTGGTGAAGGCCATCGTCGGGCCCCTGCTCCATCTGATCTTCCGTCCATGGGCGGAGGGCGTGGACAACGTGCCGAGAGAGGGCCCGGTGATCCTCGCCGGTAACCACCTGTCGTTCGCCGACCACTTCTTCGGCGCGCTCTTCCTCCGGCGCAAGGTGATCTCCCTCGGCAAGTCCGACTACTTCACCGGCAGCGGGTTCAAGGGCCTGATGAGCAGGGCCTTCTTCAGCGGCGTCGGCACCGTTCCGATCGACCGCTCCGGTGGCAAGGCCAGCGAGGCGGCGCTGCGCACGGGCAAGCGCATCCTGGCCGAGGGCCAGGTGCTCGGTATCTACCCCGAGGGCACCCGCTCTCACGACGGCCGCCTCTACAAGGGCAAGACCGGCGTGGCCCGGCTGGCCCTGGAGTCACGGGTGCCGGTCATCCCGTGGGCGATGGTCAACACCTTCGAGACGATGCCGCCCGGGAGCGTCCTGCCCAAGCTGGGCCTCCGCCCGGGGGTGAAGTTCGGCAGGCCGCTCGACTTCTCCCGCTACCACGGGATGGAGGAGGACCGCCTGGTGCTGCGCGCCGTCACCGACGAGATCATGTACGCGCTGATGGAGCTCTCCGGCCAGGAGTACGTCGACCAGTACGCCGCGAGCGCCAAGGCCGAGGCCGCCCGCGCGGCCAAGGAGGCCAGGGAGATCGCGAAGAAGGAGGCCAGGGAGGCCGCGAAGAAGGAGGCCAAGGAGGCCAGGGAGGCCCGCAGGCGCGGCTGAGGGGCCGGACCGGAGGGGGCGGGGCGGGCCCGGGGGGTCAGCGTGTCGACTCGCGGACGATCAGCTCCGGCTGGAACGTGACCTGCTGGTGGGCGTGGGAGTCGGGGTTGTCGCACTCGTCCAGCAGCAGGTCGGTGGCGACCCGGCCGAGCCGGTGGGTCGGCTGCCGGATCGAGCTCAGCGACACCGCCGACGCCGAGGCGAAGTCGATGTCGTCGTAGCCGATGAGGCGGACGTCCCCGGGGACCCGCACTCCCGCCTGGAGCAGCCCGCGCAGCATGCCGAGGGCCATCAGGTCGTTGGCGCAGAACACGGCGTCGGGCAGCCGCCCCTCGGCGATCAGCTTCTCCGCCGCCTGCTGTCCCGACCTGGCGTTCATCGCGCTCATCTCGATCTCCTCCAGCGCCTCCGCGGGGTCGCGGCCCGCCGCGGCCAGCGCCTGCTCGGCGCCGATCAGGCGGTCGGCGCACTGGCGGACGGCGAGGGGGCCGGTGACGTAGGCGATCCGTGCGGGGCCGGCCTCCAGCAGGTGGGCGACCGCCATCGATCCGCCGACGACGTCGTTGACCGCCACCGAGCACTGGTCGGCGCGCTCGGCGGGGTGGTCCACCAGGACCACGTTGATGCCGCGCTGCTTGAGCTGCCCGAGCCCGGTCAGGTCCGGCCCGGAGGGGGTGATGAGCACGCCACGGACCCGCTGCTCGGCGAAGACCAGCAGGTTGCGCTCCTCCTTGAGGCGGTCGCCGGAGGAGTTGCCCAGGATCACCGCGTACCCGCGCTCGCTGGCGACCTCCTCGACCCCCGCGGCCACGTCGGTGAAGAACGGGTTGCCGATGTCGATGACGGAGAGGCCGACGGTGCGGCTGTGCCCGGCGCGCAGGCTGGAGGCCGAGCCGTGCCGGACGAAACCGAGCTCGCGGATGGCCGTCTCGACCCGCGACCGGGTGGAGGCCGCCACCTTCTCCGGACGGTTGAGCACGTTGGAGACGGTCCCCGGGGACACTCCGGCCCGCGCCGCGACTTCCTTGATGCTCACCGAACTCATGAGCACTCATTAAAACGTAACAACCTTGTCGACGCCACTGAAGATGGTATCGCGGGCCCGCCTGCGCCTTTTTCGTAAAACGTTTTTATGACAAAGAGGAGCCTGCGCGCGCATTCCGGCGCCCGCCCGCCGCGACGGGCACGGGCCGACGGGCACGGGCGGGGCGGGCGGGCGCACACGGACGGGCACGGGCGGGTGGACGCGGGCGAGGCGGACGGGTGCGGACGGGCACGGGCGGGGCGGACGGGTGCGGGCGGGACCGGAGCGGCCCGCGGCTCAGCCCGCCAAGAGCTTCCCGGCGGTCCGGAGGTGTTCGGCGACCTGCTGGGACTCGCCTCCCTCGTGACCGTTGAAGGCCCACACCCGGATGTCCTTGGGGCCCGCGTAGTGGTTGTAGGCGGCGTAGACCGTGGAGGCCGGGGTGACGCCGTCGCGCAGGCCGACCGAGAAGAGCGCCGGGGTGGTGTTGCGGGCCGCGAAGTTCACCCCGTCGAAGTGGTCGAGGGTGGCGAAGACCTCCTCGACCCGGTGCCGGTGGCTCTTGAGGAACCTGCCGAGCTCGCCGTACGGGTCCTCGTCGGTGATCTCGGCGGCGCGCCGGATGTGGGACATGAACGGTACGTCGATGAAGGCGAACAGCAGGTCGTCGACCAGCGCGCTCACCGCCATCGCCAGGGCGCCGCCCTGGCTGCCGCCGGAGACGACGACGCGGGAGGCGTCCACCAGCGGGTGGGAGCGGGCGGCCTCGACCGCCCGGACCCCGTCGGTGTACAGGCGCCGGTAGTAGTAGTCGTCGGGGGAGGACACGCCCTGGGTGAGCTTGCCGCTGACCTGCGGCCCGGTCCCGCCCACCGGGTCGGCGGTGTCGCCGCTCCGCCAGCCGCCGCCCTGCCCCCGGGAGTCCATGACCAGGACCGCCCATCCGGCCACGGGCCAGGTGAGCCAGTCGTGCGGCAGGCCGCGGCCGCCGTTGTAGCCGATGTACTGCACCACGCAGGGCAGCGGCTCGGCGGCCGTGGCGGGCACCAGCAGCCAGCCCTTGATCTCGTGACCGCCGAACCCGGCGAAGCGGACGTCGAAGCAGCGCACCAGGGACAGGTCCGTCCCGATCTCGGTGAAGACGGCGTCCAGCTCGTGCTCGCGGGTCTCGGCCAGCGTCCTGGCCCAGAAGGCGTCGAACCCGTCCGGTTCGCGGCGCTCGGGCCGGTACTCCCTGAGCTGGTCCAGCGGCATGTCGACGAACAAGGCATCTCCCCGGATCGGATCGGCGCGCGGCGGCCGGAGGCGAGGCCGGCCGTCGCCCGATGGTGGCCGGCCGGCGATCGCCGGCGGCCGGTCGACGGTCACCGGCCGGCGGGTGAGGACCGGCGGCCGGTAACCACCGTAGGGCGCCGCCCCCGCACGTGTCAGCGCGGGGACGGATGGTAAAAACGTATCAATTCGGAAATCCCGTCCGGTGGCGTTGACAGTGCCGGGCGTGCCGCGTAGCTTCGTCATCGTTATTAAAACGTTTTTAGCCCCTGCTCGCGGCGGTGTACCCGTGTTCCGGCCCGCCGCCGGACGGGCGGTGGGCACAGAGTGGGGAGATGCCATGACGTCGCCGGTTGAGGAGCTCCTGCAGCGGTCGCACGCGCTGGGGGCCGACCCGCGGAACACGAACTTCGCGGGCGGGAACACCTCGGCCAAGGGGGCGGTGACCGACCCGGTGACCGGGGAGCCCGCCGAGGTCATGTGGGTGAAGGGCTCCGGGGGGGACCTGGGCACGCTGACCGAGCGAGGCCTCGCGGTGCTCCGGCTGGACCGGCTGCGGGCGCTGACCGGGGTGTACCCGGGGGTCGAACGCGAGGACGAGATGGTCGCGGCCTTCGGCTTCTGCGCCTTCGGCCCCGGAGGCGCGGCCCCGTCGATCGACACCGCGATGCACGGCCTGGTCGACGCAGCGCACGTGGACCACCTGCACCCGGACGCCGGCATCGCGATCGCCACCGCCGCCGACGGCGAGGACCTGACCACGCGGATCTTCGGCGAGCGGGTCGTGTGGGTGCCCTGGCGGCGTCCCGGCTTCCAGCTCGGCCTGGACATCGCGCGGATCAAGGCGGACAACCCCGCCGCGATCGGCTGCGTCCTGGGCGGGCACGGCATCACCGCCTGGGGCGACACCTCGGCCGCGTGCGAGGCCAACTCGCTGGAGATCATCCGTACCGCGGAGGCGTACATCGCCGAGCACGGACGCGCCGAGCCGTTCGGGCCGGTGCTCGAAGGCCACGAGCCGCTGGAGGCGGCGGCGCGGGCCGAGCGGGCGGCGGCGCTCTTCCCGGTGATCCGCGGCCTGGTCTCGACGGACGCCCCGCAGGTCGGCCACCACACCGCCGGCGACGAGGTGCTGGACTTCCTGTCGCGCGAGCGCCATCCCGCCCTGGCGGCGCTGGGCACCTCCTGCCCCGACCACTTCCTGCGCACCAAGGTGGCCCCGCTGGTGGTGGACCTGCCCCCCACCGCGCCCCTGGAGGACGTGGTCGCCCGGCTGCGGGAGCTGCACGCCGCCTACCGCGAGCAGTACGCGGCCTACTACCGGCGGCACGCGAGCGAGGACTCGCCCGCGATGCGCGGGGCCGACCCGGCGATCGTGCTCGTGCCCGGGGTCGGCATGTTCTCCTTCGGCAGGGACAAGCAGACCGCGCGGGTGGCCGGGGAGTTCTACGTCAACGCGATCAACGTGATGCGCGGCGCCGAGGCGCTCTCCTCGTACGCGCCGATCGAGGAGGGCGAGAAGTTCCGGATCGAGTACTGGGAGCTGGAGGAGGCCAAGCTGCGCCGGATGCCCCCGGCCAGGCCGCTGGCGACCCGGGTGGCGCTGGTGACCGGCGGAGGTTCCGGCATCGGCGCGGCGACCGCGCGCAGGCTGGCCGCCGAGGGGGCCTGCGTGGTGGTGGCCGACCGCGACCTGGACGCCGCCCGCGCGGTGGCCGGGGAGCTGGGCGCGGGGGCGTACCGGCCCGAGGACGTCGCGGTCGCGGTGCGGGTGGACGTCACCGACGAGGAGCAGGTGGGCGCCGCGCTCCGGGAGGCCGTGCTGGCGTTCGGCGGGGTGGACCTGGTGGTCAACAACGCCGGGCTGTCACTGTCGCGCTCGCTGCTGGAGACCACGGTGGCCGACTGGGACCTGCAGCACGACGTGATGGCCAGGGGCTCGTTCCTGGTCTCCCGGGAGAGCGCCCGCGTGATGATCGCCCAGGGGATGGGCGGGGAGATCGTGTACATCTCCTCGAAGAACGCGGTGTTCGCCGGGCCCAACAACGTCGCCTACGGCGCGGCCAAGGCCGACCAGGCCCACCAGGTGCGGCTGCTCGCGGCCGAGCTGGGCGGGTACGGCATCCGGGTCAACGGGATCAACCCCGACGGGGTGGTGCGCGGCTCGGGCATCTTCGCCTCCGGCTGGGGCGCCAACCGGGCCGCGGTCTACGGGGTGGAGGAGGAGAAGCTGGGCGAGTTCTACGCGCAGCGCACCCTCCTCAAGCGCGAGGTGCTGCCCGAGCACGTGGCCGGCGCGGTCTTCCAGCTCACCCAGCTCACCCAGACCACCGGCCTGCACGTCCCGGTCGACGCGGGCGTGGCCGCCGCCTTCCTGCGCTGACCGGGTCCGCCCTTCCAGACGCATTCCGAGAGGAGCTTGCATGCAGTCGGCACCGGGGACCCGGCGGTACGCCGCGGTCGACCTGGGCGCGTCGAGCGGACGGGTGGTGGTGGCCGAGATCGGGCCGGACACCCTCGACCTGCGCGAGGCGCACCGTTTCGCGAACGTGCCCGTCCGGGCCGGCGGCACGCTGTACTGGGACATCCTGCACGTCTACCGGGGCGTGCTGGAGGGCCTGCGGGCGGCCGGACCCGTGGACGGCATCGGGATCGACTCCTGGGCCGTCGACTACGGGCTCCTGGACGAGCGCGGCGCGCTGCTCGGCAACCCCGTCCACTACCGCGACGCGCGCACCGAGCGCGCGAACAGCGACGTCCCCTTCGAGGAGCTGTACGCCCGCACCGGCATCGCCCGCCAGCCGTTCAACACGATCCACCAGCTCGCCGCCGAGCCCGGCCTGGCCACGGCCGCGACGCTGCTGCTCATCCCCGACCTGATCGCGTACTGGCTGACCGGCCGGATCGGCGCGGAACTGACCAACGCCTCCACCACCCAGTTGCTCGACGCCAGGACCCGCGGGTGGGACCCGGCGCTGGCCGCCGGTCTCGGCGCCGCGGCCTCGATCCTGCCGCCGATCCGGCGTCCCGGCGAGGTGATCGGCCCGCTGCTGCCCGAGGTGGCGGCCGAGACGGGGCTGTCGCCGGACACCCGGGTCATCGCGGTCGGTTCCCACGACACCGCCTCGGCGGTGGCCGGGGTCCCCGCCGCGGACGAGCGGTTCGCCTACATCTCCTGCGGCACCTGGTCGCTCGTCGGCGTCGAGCTGGACCAGCCGATGATCAGCGAGGAGGGGCGGCGGGCCAACTTCACCAACGAGGCGGGTATCGACGGCACCGTACGCTACCTGCGCAACGTCACCGGCCTATGGCCGCTGCAGGAGTGCGTCCGCGTCTGGTCCGCGGCGGATCTGGGGGAGCTGCTGGAGCAGGCGGCGCGCGAGGAGCCGTTCCGGTCGGTGGTGGACGCCGACGACCCGGTCTTCCACGCGCCGGGCGACATGCCGGCGCGCATCGCCGACTTCTGCCGCCGCGCCGGACAGCCCGTCCCGGACACCCGGGCCCGGACGGTCCGCTGCGTGGTCGACTCCCTGGCCCTGGCCCACCGCGCCGCGATCGACGAGGCCCTGCGGCTCACCGGACGCGAGGTGGACACCGTGCACATCGTCGGCGGGGGATCGCGCAACGCCCTGCTCTGCCGGCTCACCGCCGACGCGTGCGGCCTCCCCGTGGTGGCGGGCCCGGTCGAGGCCACCTCGATCGGCAACGTCCTCGTCCAGGCCAGGGCCGACGGGGCCGTCTCCGGCACCCTGGCCGACCTGCGCGCCCTGATCCGGCGCAGCCAGCCGCTGGAGCGCTACGAACCGCGCCCGGAGGCCGCGGTCCCGGGCGCGGGCAGGTCCGGCCCGCGGGCCTGAGGGGCCGACCGGCCGATCCGGATCGGCCGATCTGGACCGGCCGATCTGGACCGGCCGGTCTCGATCCGTCGATCTCGACCGGCGCCGAGGTGGGCTCCACCACCCCGGCCGGCGCCTCGGGGGCGGACGGTCAGGTGAGGTGGGCGCGGATCTGGCGGATGTGCTCGGGAGTGGTACGGCAGCAGCCGCCCACGAAGGCCGCCCCCGCCGCGTTCCACCCGGCCGCGGCCTCGCCGAACTCGACCGGGTCGGCCAGGCCCAGCCAGCGCCGGTTCTCCGAGTCCCAGACCTCGCCCGAGTTGGGGTAGGCCATGGTGGGCTTGCCCTTGACCTGCGAGATCAGGTCGGGCACGTGGCGCGGCGCCGTGCAGTTGACCCCCACCGCGATCACCTGCGGGTTGCCCGCGAAGAGCCGGGCCGCGGTCCTGAGGGGGGTGCCGTCGTTGATGTGCTCCCCGTCGCGGCAGGAGAAGCTCACCCACGCCCGCATCTCCGGCGTCTCGGCGAGCAGCCGCCGCAGCGCCCTGGCCTCGGCGTAGGACGGGATGGTCTCGCAGGCCAGCAGATCGGCCTCGCTGTCGGCCAGGATCTGCCAGCGGTCACGGTGCCAGTCGGTCAGGCCGTCCTCGTCGAGGTCGTAGTCGCCGGTGTACTCGGCGCCGTTGGCCAGGTAGGCGCCGTACGGGCCGACGCTGGCCGCCACCGTGCCGGAGCCGTGGGCGTCCCTGGCCTGTGCGGCCAGATGCACGGAGAGCATGATCAGGTCCTCTGCCTCGGTGGCGCTCAGCCCCCGGCGCATGAAGGCCGGGATGCTGGCCTGGTAGCTCGCCGTTATCGCCACCTCGGCACCCGCCGCGAAGTAGTCGAGATGCGCCTGCCGGATCACGGCGGGGTTCTCCAGCAGGAGTCTCGCCGACCAGAGGTCGTCTCGCAGATCCGCGCCCAGCTCCTCCAGGTGCGTGGCCAGGCCGCCGTCCAGAATCACCATCCCGCCACTTTATGTGGAGCGGCCGGGACCGAAAGACCTCTTCCCCCCGCCGCGACCTCGTCCTCCGCCCCCGTCGCGCCCCGTGACCACCTGCCCGGCCGGGGACGGGGACCCGGGCCCCGCCCCGGCCGGAACGGGAACCCGGGTCTCCGCCCGGCCGGGGACGGGACGTGGGCCTCCACCCGCCGGGGACGGGCCCCGGGTCCCGGTCAGGCCGGGGTCGAGGGTCAGCGCTTCCAGAACGGCCGGCGCCTGGCGGGACCGGCCAGTGCCTCCAGACCCTCCACCGCCCGGCGCCAGAGAGCCTCCAGGTCCCCGCCCGCCCGCAGGTCCTCGGCCAGGGCGGTCAGCTCCGGGTGGCCGCCCAGGTAGACGGCCAGGGCCGCGAGCCGGCTGCCCAGGTCCTCCAGGACACGCAGCCGTTCGGCGTCGGGCAGGGACTCCGCGGCGCGCAGCAGCTTCAGCTCCTGGGCGAGCTGCTCGCGCGGCGGCTCCTGGGCCGCGCCCCGGCGCGGGGCGGCCGTCCTCGGGGCGGGGCGGGGCAGCATCCGGGCGCGATCGTCGAAACCGCCCGCCGCCGCCTCCTGCGACAGCCCGGCGACGGGCACGCTCGCCCCGAACGCCGGCGGCGCGCCGGGGGCGGCCATCCCGGGCGGGCCCATCGGGGGCGGCGAGGCCGGGGCCGGGGCCGCGCCCGTGTAGGACGCGGAGGCCATCGACATCGGCATCATCGGCGCCGCCGCGACCGGGTTCGCCCAGCCGCGAGGCAGCTCCACCGGCTGGATCACCCGGTGCCCGGGACCGCCCTCGGCGACCACCTGGCTGTCGACCGCGACGAACGCGGTGAACCGGCAGAGCACCCCGTACCGGAGCGAGGTCTCGACGATCTCGGCCTCCAGCGACCGGTCACCGGCCGCGTACCGGTCCTCCAGGGCGCGCAGCCGTGCCCGCGCCCAGATCGACCGCATCGCCGGGTTCTCCACCGTCGTCGCGCCGACCCGGCGCTCCCACGGCAGGCCCGCCGCGTCCAGGCCCTTCACGGTGAGAGCCCCGGCCGCCGCGCCGCGATAGCGGCCGAACACGGTCAGCGGGACGCCCGGGTAGATCGAGCCGACGTGGCTGACGCTCTCGACGACCAGGTCGAGCCCGTCGGCCTCGAGGGACAGGTCGGTGACCAGGGGGGCGCCGATCCGCCGGTGGATGTGCTCCATCGCCTCGTCCAGCCGGTCCTCGGACTCGACCAGCTCGCACCGGCCGCCCCCCAGCCCGGCCAGCCTGCCCAGGAAACCGGCGTTGACCGCCTGGTCGATGCCGACCGTGTGCACCCGCACCCCGGCGAGCCGGCCGCCGATCCGCTCCAGGATCTGGTCCTCGTTGCCGACCTGCCCGTCGGTGACGAGCACCAGCACCCGGTCCCCGGCCGAGTCGCCGAGCAGTGTCACGGCCCGCTCCAGCGGGGTCAGCATCTCGGTGCCGCCGCGCGTCTCCAGCCTGGCCAGGTGCTCCACGGCCCGGTAGCGGTTGCGGTCGGAGGCCGCCGACAGGCCCTTGCCGAGCCCCTCGGGGTGTTCCACCTCGGTGTCGAAGGACAGCACAGCGAACCGGTCGCGCGAGGTGAGCGTGTCGACGATGCGGGCGGCGGCGCGCCGGGCGGCCACCATCTTCCAGCCGGTCATGCTGCCCGACCGGTCGAGGACCAGCACCACGTCCCTGCTCCCGGGGCCCTCGGCGCCCCCCGCCCCGGCTCCGGTGGGCGCGGCGCCGGGGACGACGGTCAGCGTGAACGTGCCCTCCCGCCGGCCCTCCTTCGGGCCGGTGCTCGAAGCGGTGCCGGTGGCGGTGGTGGTGCCGGGGACGGCGTCGAGGTCGGTGCCGGGGTCGGGGTCGGGGGCCAGCGCCAGCGAGGTGGAGGCGTCGAAGGCCAGCCTCAGGATGAAGTCGCGGTCCAGCCGCTCGCCCGGCTGGAGGCGGACCGTGCCCCCCTCCTCCCGGACCACGTGCAGGCTGGGGCGCAGCTCGCGCAGCTCCAGGCCCGCCGGGTCGACGGAGACCGCCAGCGAGAGCCGCACCGGGCCGGGGAAGCCCGGCAGCAGCACCGGCGGCGTGATCCGCGAGGCGTCGGGGACCGCGTCGGTGTCGGGCGCCCACCCGTCACCGGCCGGCTCGCCGTCCAACGGGGTGCCGGGGATGTAGCGCGGGGCCACGACCAGCGGGAACCGGAAGGTCGCCGCGCCGTCCTCGTACGGGAGCGGCTGGTCCAGCGTCAGGCGCACGGTGACCCGCTCGCCCGGCACGATGTTGCCGACCCTCATGGTGAAGACGTCCGGCCGGTCCTCCTCGGCGATCGCGGCCCGCCTGCCCTGGGAGATCGCCTGGTCGTAGTCGGCCCTGGCCTGGCCGCGCTCCTTCAGCACCCCCTCGACGACCCGGCCGTCGGCCTCCATCCGGAACGCGGTCACGGCGGCCCGGTCGGGCAGCGGGAAGACGTAGGTCGCCTCCAGGGCCACGTCGTGCGGGTTGCGGAAGCCCTGGACGACCTCGACCCCGGCCGTCAGGCCGGACACGGCGGCGGTGACGTCCACGCTCTCCAGCGGCAGGTTGCCGCGCTCGGTGCTCAGCGCCCCCAGCCCGGCGTCCGGCACGGGCGGGCACTCCTCCGGTCGCAGAGCGGTGATGGAAACGGTCATGGTTGCAGTCCTTCCGGAGGTGTGAGGCCGCGTTCGCGAAGGAGCGACAGGAGCTTCCGCGAGGCGGCGGCGATCTCGGCGAGTTCGTCGGGCGACGGGGCGCGCCCGTCGCCGTGCCCGCCGTCGAGCAGCAGCGTCACGCCGTCCGCCAGCCGTACGCCGTGCACGGTCACGGCCGCGGGGGCGGGCGGTGCGGGTGGTACGGGCGGGGCGGCTGGGAGCGCACCGGAGGTGGCGGCGGGCGCGGGGGGAGCCGGTCGTACGACCTGATCGAGGGCCGGGCGGGGGGCCGCCGACGCCGGCGCGCCCGTCCAGAAGCGCGGGCGTGCCGGCGCGGGGGAGGGGGCCTCGGCCGCCCCCGCTCCCCGCGGCGGCCGTTGCCCCGCTCCCCGTTCCGGCCTGTGCTCCGGTCCTGGCTCGGGAAGGCCCGCGATCGACTCCAGGGCCCGGTCGGTGGCACCGGCCAGCTCGGCCTGGATCTCGGCGATGGTCCGCCCTTCGGCCTGGCGCCGCTTGACGGCGACGAGCTGGAGCAGGTGGCGCCTGCCGTACACGGCGACGCGGCCCCGGCGGGCCGAGGGCGGGTCGAGGAGGCCGATCGTGGAGTACCACCGGATCACGCGCTCGTTGGGCACGTCCCTGCCCCGCCCGCCCTGCCGGGCGGTGGGGGCCAGCGCCGCCGACGCCTGCTCGGCCAGTTCGCCGATGGTCCATTCCATACGGTGATAGTGACACTGCAATCATGACAGTGTCAACATAAGAAGCCGAATAGATGGGTACGGACATTCCGTACGAAACCGGAGATTAAGGCGAAAACAGGGGGGACGCTCTATGTCCGCGATCACCAGCCCGCTCAATCCGGAAGACAAGAAGGTCATCGCCACCGCGCTCCAGGGCTCGCTCGTCGACCTGCTCGACCTGTCGCTGCTGACCAAGCAGGCCCACTGGAACGTGATCGGTCACAACTTCCGCTCCCTGCACCTGCAGCTCGACAAGATCGTCTCGGCTGCCAGGAAGCACGCGGACACCGTCGCCGAGCGAGCGGTGGCCATGGGGTGCAACCCCGACGGCCGGGGGTCGACGCTCGCGAAGAGCACCGAGGTGCCGCAGCTGGAGCCCGGTTACCTCAACGACGGCAAGGTCGTCGCCGCGATGACGGACATCCTCGGCTCCATCACCCGCAGGATGCGCGAACGCGTCATGGCCACCGAGAAGGCCGACCCGATGACCCAGGACCTGCTCATCGAGATCACCCAGGACCTGGAGAAGTACCACTGGATGATCGAGGCCCAGCGCTAGATCGTCCTTCGGGGCGCCCCGCTCGTCGAGAGCCGGGGCGCCCTCCGCGTCACCGGCGACCTCGAGGGGCCCGGGCGCCGGGCGGGTGTCAGACGGCCGCCTCCCGTACGCCGAGGATGTTGTCGATGGCGTACCGCCAGTGCCCGTCCGGGTCGCGCCGGGCGACGTCGGTGGCGGTGCCCTCGATGCGCACGGGCGCGCCGTCGGGGGCGTCGCCCTCGATGACCCAGTCGACGATCAGCAGGGCGAGGTCGCCGGTGCTGTAGACCTGTCGCGGTCTCACCGTGATCGGGAGACCGAGGGCCATGAAGGCGGCGTTGGCGTCGTAGGCCTCCCGGCCGGTCAGCGGCGAGCCAGGTTCGGCGACGAACACCGCCCCGTCCTCGTAGACCTCCGCCAGCGCGTCGGGGTCACCGCTGTTGAAACGCTCGGCGAACACCGCCGGAACGTCCTCGGGGATCTCGGCGAGCCGTCGCATCACGCACGTCCTCTCGGGAGGTAGGAATCGGGGGAACGCGGCAACGCTAGGAGGCGCCCTCGTGACTCACCAAACGGTCGGCCACCGGCTTCCGGCCCCGGTCCCCGCGCCGGCCCCGGCCCTGAACCCGACCCCGGCTCCTGCTCCGACCCCGGCCTCGCACCCGGCCCCGGCCCCCGCTACGGCCCCGGTCCGGCCGGGTCTGCCCGACGACCCGCGCGCGGACGTCGCCGAGCCCACCCCGTCCTGCCCGGTGGAGATCACCCTCGCGGCCCTGCACGGCCGCTGGACGACCCTGGTCGTCCGCGAGTTCCTGCGGGGCGACCACACGTTCACCGAACTGCGCCAGGCTCTTCCGGGGCTGTCGGACAAGGTGCTGTCGGACCGGCTGGCACATCTGACCGAGGTGGGCGTGCTCGACCGTCACCGGATGCCGGGGTGGCCTCCCCGGGTCCGCTACACCCTCACCGAGAGGGGCCGCCGCCTCGGTCCCGTCCTGCAGGCGCTGTGGGACTGGGGCGAGGGGTCCCCGTCGCCCTCGCCGCCCGGCTGACCCGGCGGGAAGACCGGCCCGGGACCCGGCGGGACGACCCCTCCGGGCGCCCGCTCGGGACCCGGCGGGACGACCTGGCCGGACGACCCTGCCGGGTGGCGGGGGCCTCTGCGGACGGAGGGTCAGAGCAGGTAGCGGGCCAGGTCGGCGATGGGGTGGGGGCGGGAGAGCAGGTCCCGCAGGGAGTCCAGGCGGGCGGCCCCGGCCCCGCCGGCGGCACCGGCGGCACCGGCGGGGACTCCGGGGTCGGGGACGGTCAGGCCGGTCTCGCGCAGGGCGCGCCGCCAGCTCTCGGCGTCGCCCGCGGCGCCCTCCAGCAGCCGTAGCACGCTCACCCCCTCGTACTCCTTGACCAGCAGCGTCAGCAGGTGCGGCCACTGCACGGCCAGCGCCGCGAGTTTGGCGACCTCGCCGTCCGAGGCCGGGGCCGCACCGGCGAGGGCGCGGCGGTAGGTCAGGAACGAGTAGAAGCGGAAGACGTTGACGTACCGCTTGATCTCGCGCGGGTTGAAGAACGTCAGCGCCGGCAGGACGAACTCGATGGCCCGGTAGGCGTTCTCGTCGCTGTAGAGGTCGTCGTAGACGCGGTCGGCGGCCTCGCGGGTCGCCGCGCACAGGCCGCCGACCGCGTCGGAACACTCGATGCCCAGCGCGTCCTGCGCCAGCCGGGCCGCCTCGTCGATGGTGGTCGTGGTGGGGCGCAGCGCCCAGATGGCGTCCTGCAGCCTGCTCACCTGGACCGGGTCCGGCGGGTCGGTCACCCACGGGCCGGACACGGACGGCACGTCCACCGAGGTCCGCGTCCCCGGCTCGTCCGGCGGGGTGTTCGCCGAGGTTCCCGGTCCGGGCTCGTCCGGCGGTATGGCCGCCGAGGTCCTCGGTCCGGGGCCGTTCGCCGGCGAACGCGCCTCCCGGCTCTCCGCGGAGGTCCGCGCCCCCGGTACGTCGGCCCGCGCCCGCGCTCCCGGCGCCCACACCGGTGCCCGCAGCCCCGGCACGGCCGCTCCCCGCGGCGCGCCGGCACCGGGAGAACCCGGTCCGGCCGCACCGCGCGGGAAGGGCCGTGCGGGAGACAGGGGACCGCGTGAACGCGGTCCGGCCGGATCCGGTGGCGGGTCGAGCCGTTCCAGGGCGGCTGGGGGACCCGCCGGACGCGGTCCGGCCGGATTCGGTGTGACCTCGGGAACGCCCAGCAGAGCCCGTACGAAGGCGGGCAGCCGGTCGGCGTCGTCCAGCAGCGGCACGCTCAGCGGCAGCTGCACGATCTTCTCCAGGAACCGCCAGCCCAGCCCGGACCTGCCGGTGCCGGGCAGCGTCCCGGCCAGCTCGGGGTAGGCGGCCTCGATGTGGGCGACGACCACCTCCGGCTCCATGGCCAGGACGAAGACACAGTTGGGGAACTCCCCGGCGAGGAAGAGGTTGATCGCCTCGATGACCTGCGCCACCGTCCCCGGCGAGCAGCGGTCCAGGTCGTCCACGAAGACCACGAGCGGGCGCTCCGAGGTGGCGACCAGGTCCAGGACCTGCCGCATGTCGGTCTGGACCAGGTGCAGGAAGCCCGTCCTCGACCGGTAGCCGGGGACGGTCACGGCCTCGCCGGTGGCGGAGTCGGCCAGGCCGCCGGAGCCGAGCAGGTCGGGCTGGGTGACCAGGCCGCGGAAGGCGTTGTCCGCGGCCTCGCCGAAGAACCTCGCCAGCCGCAGCGCGCCCACCCCCACCACGACCGCGGAGCCGGTCGCGCCCACGGCGGCGGCGGCGTTGCCCAGCAGGGTGCCGAAGGCGGGCAGCAGGGCGGTGGCGGCCAGCAGCGCCCCGGTGACGACGAGGGTCGCCACCAGGCCGAGGGCCACCGGCGCCAGGCGGGTCATCGCCAGCCGGTAGGCGCGCCTGCGGACCGCCTCCCGGTCGATCCTGGACAGGTTCAGCTCCAGCCAGAACCGCTCCCGCTCGGCGCGGGGCAGCCGCCGGGTGACCTGGCTGATGATCTCGTGGGCCAGTCCGGCCCAGACCTGCTCGCCGCTCTGGTACATCCACGGGTTGAACCAGACCGTGGGCCGCCAGTCCGCCGGCCGCAGCGGGAGCGGGTCCGGCTCGGCCTGCCCGGCGTTCTCCCGGCCCCGGCGGCCCGCCCTGGCCAGCACCTCGGCGTTGGTCAGCGCCCGCTCCGCGCGGGAACCCGGCAGGTGGATCGGGACGGCGGCGTCCCCGGCGGCTCCCGGGTCCAGGATGTCCTGGATCATTCGCATCAGGGAGGTCTTGCCGGTGCCCCACGGCCCCTTGAGACCGATGGTGAGCGGCGGCCGGGTCTCGGGGTGGCGGACGAACGCGGCGATGGCCTCGGCGTAGACCCGGTGCCCGAGCTGGTCCTCGGTGGTCCACCGGTCGGCGGTGAGCCTGGCCCGGGGCCGTACGGTCCGCAGCCCGGCCCGGCGCCGGCGCAGCAGCGCGGAGGTCTGCGCCCGCTCGGCCGCCGACAGCCGAGCGTGGCCGAAGGCCCGCACGTCCGGGTGGGCGAACGTGGTCGTCTCGCCCAGCAGGCCCCACTGCCGCAGCTCGCCGGCGTCGCCGAGGATCTCGTCGATCGGCTCGTCCTCGTCGAGCAGCGCCGCCCTGCGCAGCAGCTCCCTGGCCGGTTCGCTCAGGTGCAGCTCGTAGACCCGCCGCACGATCTCCGTGCCGTCGGTGGGCGGGACGGGCTCGCCGAGCCGGGCCAGCGCGACGGCGAAGGCGGCGTCCGGCTCGGCCGAGACGTCCCGCACCGGCGTCAGCGGGACACCGGCGACGGCCCCGTAGGCGATCAGGATCGGGGTACGGGCGGCCGAGACGGCCGCGTAGCGGGCGAGCGCGTAGGCGTGCAGGTCCCCGACGCTGACCGTGCCGTCCCCGTCGAGGTCGGCCGCCCGGGTTGCCAGGCCCTCGGCGATGACGTCGGTCAGCGTCCGCGCCGGGCCCGGCACCGCCTCGTCCAGCCGCAGCGTCAACGTCAGCGCCGCCGCGGCCACCTTCGGCTCCCCGGCCACCGCGAGCTGCCGGACCGGTCCGGCGGACCCGCCCAGGGCGCTCCAGCCGAAGTCCACGATCAGCACCACGGCGGCGGCGAGCGAGGCGCCGACCTGCCGCCCGAACGAGCCGATCATCGCCCCGAGCTGCCCCGAGGTCCAGCCGCCGTCGGCGGGCAGCCGGACGACGATCAGGTCGCCCTCGCGCGCCGAGCGCAGCAGCTCCCACACGCGCTCGCCGTCCGCGTCCGCGCCCTCGCTGGTCCCGGCGTCGACGCCGAACCCCTCGGCGCGCAGCGCGCTCACCAGCCGCAGGTCGGGCCGCGCCGGGAACGGGCCGGGCGGGCCGGGCGGGCCGGGCGCACGGGACGCGAGCGGGGAGGGGACGGCGAGGGGGGACGGGGGAGAGTCGAGGAAGACCAGCGCGCGGCGGGACCGCACCCGCGGCACGGGCTCGGAAACCAGGTTCGCGAACGTGAGTCCCTCGGTCAACGGTCCTCCCCGGTCTGATGACGCTTGATCTCCACTGTGAACGCGAGAAACGGGGCGGATGGCGATCTTGGCGATAGGTCGACCTGTTTTGACGGATGTTTGCCCGATGGGTGACGCAAAGTTTGCGCCCGTGGTGTCGGCGTTCATGTCGGTCCGGTCGGCTTGCGGCGTACCGTGTGGACGACGAGGAGGGGCCATGCTTCGCCGTACGTTGGTGCGCTCCGGGGGGCTGGCGGCCGGCGCCGCCCTGGCGGGCTCGCTCTGGCAGGGCGCCGCGGGCGCCGCGGGCGCCGCGGGCGCTGCGGGCGCTGCGACGACGAGGGGCGCGGGTACGGGACGTCCGGCCGGGCCGTACGGGCCGCTGCGCGCGCCGGACGCGGCCGGGCTCGCCCTGCCCGAGGGGTTCACCGGCAGGATCGTCGCCCGCAGCGGCCGGCGGATCGGCGGGACGCGCTGGCACCCGGCGCCCGACGGCGGCGCCTGCTTCCCGGACGGCGACGGCTGGATCTACGTGTCCAACTCGGAGGTCCCGCTGCTCGGCGGGGCCTCGGCCATCAGGTTCGGGCCCGGTGGGGACGTCGTCGGCGCCTACCGCGTGCTGTCGGGCACCGACCTCAACTGCGCCGGTGGCCGTACCCCCTGGAACTCCTGGCTGTCGTGCGAGGAGACCCACCGGGGACGGGTCTTCGAGTGCGACCCCTACGGCTCGCGGGCCGCGATGCCGCGCCTGGCCATGGGCCGCTTCCGGCACGAGGCCGCGGCCTGCGATCCGGTCCGGGGCGTGGTCTACCTGACCGAGGACGAGCCGGACGGCTGCTTCTACCGGTTCCGGCCCTTCCACTGGGGCGACCTGACGGCGGGCCGGCTGGAGGTGCTCTGCGCCGGGCGGGGCGCCGGCCGGAGGGCTCGCGGGGCCCAGGGGGACGCCGGGCCGGATGCCGGGGGGAGCGGCGGGCGGGACGCGGGGCGGGGTGGCCGGCGGGTGGCCTGGCGTCCGGTGCCCGACCCCGGAGCGGCACCGGTGGCCACCCGGCACCAGGTCGAGGGGGCACGGCGCTTCTCCGGGGGGGAGGGGTGCCACTACGCCGACGGGGTGTGCTTCTTCACCACCAAGGGCGACGACCGCGTGTGGGCCTACGACGCCGAGGACGAGACCCTGCGCGTCGTCTACGACGCCGGTGCCCCGCTGAGCGGCGTGGACAACATCACCGGCACCGCCTCGGGCGACCTGTACGTCGCCGAGGACGGCGGCGACATGGAGATCAACGTGATCACCCCCGACCGTGTGGTGGCCCCGGTCGTGCGGATCGAGGGACACCCGAGGTCGGAGATCACCGGCCCCGCCTTCTCCCCGGCCGGTGATCGCCTGTACTTCTCCTCCCAGCGCGGACCCCGGGGTGACGCCGCCGGCACCGGCGGCGTCACCTACGAGGTCACCGGTCCCTTCCGCCGCTAGCCCGCGCGCCGGTCACGGGCGGGCGGCGTCCCGCCGTCAGACCTCCGGCGACGGCCGGGGGGCGTGCCGGTACCGGTACTCCCGGGGGGTGAGCCCGTAGGCGGTACGGAAGGCGCGGGTGAAGTGCGCGGCGGCGCAGAAGCCCCACCGGGCCGCGATGGCGTGGATCGGCCGGTCACGGTTGCCGGGATCCGTCAGGTCGTCCCTGCACCGCTCCAGCCGCCGGTCGTGGATCAGCCGCGACACGGTGGTGTTCTCGTTCTCGAAGAGCCGGTACAGGGAGCGGTTGGAGATGTTGTGCGCTGTGGCGATCATGGCCGGGGAGAGCCGCGGGTCGGCCAGGTGCCGGTCGACGAAGGCGCGGACGCTCACCAGCATGGGGTGGGCGGAGGCGCCGGGCGGCGCCGCGAGGGCCCCCGGGGGGGAGACGTGGCCGGCGGGGTCCCCAGGGCCGGCCGGGTCGTGCCTGTCGTGCCTGTGGTGCCTGTCGTGCGTGTCGCGGGGGTCGTGCGCGTTGTGCGGGTCGTGCGGACCTCCGGGGGCGCCGCGCGTCCCGTCCCGCGCGTCCCTCGGGCCGCCGGACGGTTCGTCCCGCGTGCCCGTCGAACCGCAGCGTGTCTCGTCCCACGCCTTCGCGGGGCCGCCGTGTGTCCTGTCCCGCGTGCCCACCGGGTCGCCGGGGCGTGCGGGGCCGTTCGTTCCGCTCTGCGTGTCCGTCGGGGTACCGGTCCCCCCGACCGGTCGCACCCCGCGGGGTAGATGGGAAAGCCAGGACCCGAGCCGCTCCATCGCGAGCGGGTCCTCTCTGCGAACCATTGCCTTCACTGACCTCTGCCTCCCGTCAGGAGGTCGCCGGTGACGCCGGCCGACCGTTCCTGTGCTGGTCATCCGTTGTTCCGCGAGGGAGGAACCGCCCGGGGACGGGCGCGGTGCACGGCGGGATCCGGGGACGCCCCGCCACGTGCCGGTGTGCTCGCGTCGGCCGCGGGGCGGGCGAGGAGACCGGGGAGTGACGGCCGGGCGGGCCCGCGAGCCGGATCCGGTGGCCGGCGCCGGTCGAGCTCGCGAATCGGCCGGCGCGTTCCTGACCGAACGCTAGCCAGCCGGGCGCGGACAGGAGGTGATGCGGCGTCCCGGTTTCGTCCCACATCCATCCCACATGCTCTGACCTGCGCCTACTCCTTCTCCGCCTCGGTGACACACGGTCCCGGGGCGCGTTGGATCCAGTCACCGTGGGTGATCCAGCCGTCGATCGTCTGCATCATCTCGTTCTGTACGACGGGCGGCTCGGCGACGTAGAAGACCTCGTTCGGCAGGTACGTCTCGAGAAGCCGCCGGCGGTTGGGGCTCGGCCGGTCGGCGATCAGCACCGGTGCCGGGTCCCCGTCGGTCACCACGTAGCGCCACGGGCAGTAGCGCTTCGACGACCGCTCCTCGCCGGAGCCGAGCCACAGGTAGCCCGCCCCGGCCAGCGCGGCGGCGAGCAGCGCCACCAGGATCGGCGCGATCCGTCCCCGGCGGGGGTTCGCCGCCGCCCGCCCCGCCGCGTTCCCGGCGCCGTCTGTTTCCACCGATTTTCTTGGTGTTTCGGGATCTCTAGGTGTTCCGTGTTCTTTTTTGCCTTCTCGGCCTTTTCTGTCTAGCTTCGTCCCTGTTTCCGATGGATGCGATGCTTCTGCCGGTCTCGCTGGTTCTGTCGGCCCTGACGGGCCCGGTGGTCCTTCCGGCTCCTCCGGCCCGGCCCCTTCCGGCTCCTCCGGCTCGGCCGGCTCGGCCGGCTCCTCCCCGGAGGGGGCGTAGTAGCGCTGCAGCCTCGCCCGCCGGGCGGCCTCCCACGGCTCACGTAACGCGTCCGCCTCACGGCCGGCGGTGCGGCACAGCGCCTCGACCACGGACCAGGGCGGACAGGCGGCTCCCGAGAAGTAGCGGGAGAGCGAGGAGTCGCTCGTCGCGGTGTCCCGTTCCAGTTCCTTCAGGCTCTTTCCGGTGAGGGCGCGAAGTTCCCGCAGGTGACGGGCGAGAACGGCTCTGGCCGGTGGAACAGTCATTCACAGATGCCTTCCGTACAACAAGCATGCACGTTTCGTCGACTTCTGTTCATTCTTCCCGGCGCGGTGAAGGCCCCGGACGGCCCCGCGGGAATGCCTCCGGCGCCCCGGCCCCGCGGGGGCGCGGCAGGGGCGGGCGCGCCCGTCGCGGACCCCGTCCTGTCGTGGCCGTCTTTCTCCGCTCGTCCGCCCGTTCGCCCGCCTGACGTGCGGGACGCGATTCGGCGTGTACGCCGACCGTGCCGGCCCGAGGGCCGACCCTCATTCCGTTTCTCGTGCCGCGTGCCCTCTACCCGTGTCGAAGGCGGAGATGTCCGCCGGCCGGGAGAGGGTCACGGGGAGGGCGCTCTCACGCGACGAGCGAGGGGGCCGCCAGCCGGGGCCGGACGAAGTCCCCCACCCGCCAGGCCTCCTCCAGATGCGGCCAGCCCGACAGGACGAACTCCGACAGGCCGAGTTCGGAGTACTCGCGGATGCGCCCGGCGACCTCGTCGTAGCTGCCGACCAGGGCGGTGCCCGCCCCCTCGCGGACCAGGCCGACCCCGGCCCAGAGGTTGGGGGAGATCTCCAGCGCGTCCGCCGACCCTCCGTGCAGGCCGGTCATGCGGCGCTGTCCCACGGAGTCCATCCGGGCGAACCGGGCCTGGGCGGCGGCGATCCTGCCGGGGTCCATGCCGTCGAGCAGACGCCGGGCGTGCGCCCACGCCTCCTCGGCGGTGTCGCGGGCGATGACGTGGAGCCGGATGCCGAACCGCAGCTCCCGCCCGGCCTCGGCGGCCAGCCCGCGCATCCGCGCGACCCGCTCGGCGATCATCGCCGGGGGCTCGCCCCACATCAGGTAGACGTCCGCGCCGGCGGCGGCCACCCGCTCGGCGGCGGGGGAGGCCCCGCCGAAGTAGATGTCGGGGGTGTCGAGGAGCGGGGTGGCCAGCCCGCCACCGGAGACCCGGTAGTGGACGCCCCGGTGGTCGAACGGCTCGCCCGCCCAGGTGCGCCTGAGCACCTCGATGAACTCGCCGGTCCGCTCGTAGCGGGTGTCGTGGTCGAGGAAGTCGCCGTAGGCGCGCTGTTCCCCCGGGTCCCCTCCGGTGACCACGTTGAGCAGCAGGCGTCCCCCGCTGATCTCCTGGAAGGTCTGCGCCTGCTGGGCGAGGAGCGTGGGCAGGGTGAAGCCGGGCCTGAAGGCCACCAGCAGCCTGAGCCGCTCGGTCCGTGCCGCGACGGCGCCGCACACCACCAGCGGGTCGGGGCAGCCCGCCCCGACGGGGGTCAGTGCCGCCTCGAAGCCGGCCGCCTCCGCCGCGCGGGCCACCTGGGACAGGTAGCCGAGCGTCGCGGGCCTGGCCGCGTCGCCCCCCGCCGCGACGGTGGTCGTGGCGGGCCTGACGTGGTGACCGTCGCCGGTGGTCGGCAGGAACCAGTGCAAGCGCATCTTCGCCTCATACGGAGCTCGTGCGGAACGGGGCGGACCCCGACAATAAACGCATAATACCTATCTGCAAAGAGGGTATTACGCCGGGGTGCGGGCGGTCCGCGCGTGAGGCGCCGGGGAGGGGTCGCGGTTCACGGGCCCCGGGGTCACAGGTCGCGGGCCCAGATCTCCTCGACGACGTCCCCCTCGGGCCGCTTCTCGACCAGCTCGAAGCCCGTCGCCTGGTAGATGCGCCTGGCCCCCAGCAGCACGTCCCTGGTCCACAGCACCATCCGCCGGTAGCCCGCGGCCCGGGCGAAGCGCACGCACTCGTCCACCAGCCGGGTGCCGATCCCCATGCCGCGCGCGGACGGCTCGACGAGCAGCATCCGCAACTGCGCGGTCTCGTCGTCCTTGCGCACGCAGAACACGCACCCGGCCCGCTCGCCGTCCACCTCGGCGATCCAGCCGGCCTCGCGGCGGGGATCGTGGCCGTCCACGTAGGCGGCCACGATCCCGGCCACCATCGCCTCGAAGTCCATGCCCCAGCCCTGCTCCTGGCCGTAGAGGACCCCGTGCCGGTACACCACCCAGCCGAGATCGCCGGTGCGCGGCGGGCGGAGGACGTACGACCGGCCGGCGCGCGGCGCCCGGCCGAGGATCTCCTCGATCGCCGCCATGCTCCCGACCAGCCGCTCGCGGTCCTCGTCGGTCACCCCGGCCAGCAGCTCGCGGACGTCCTCGGCCGCGCGCCCGTCGAAGTCGGCGAAGTTCGCCCTTCCCTTCCCGGTCAGCTCGACCACCTGCCGCCGCGCGTCCACGGTGGACCTGCCCCGCAGGACCAGGCCCTCCTCCTCGAAGCCGGCGAGAATCCTGCTGAGGTAGCCGGCGTCGATCCCGAGGAGCCGCCGCAGCTCGCCCGCCTCCGTCCGGCCCCGGTGGTCGAGCTCGAACAGCACCCTCATCTGGGTGAGCGAGTACGGGGTGCCCAGGACCCGCTGCTCCAGCACGCCGATGAGCCGGGTGTAGAAGCGGTTGAAGGCGCGGACCTCCGTGACGTGTCTCTTCATGCTTGACATCGTCAACGAATTCGTTGACGAAGTCAATCAACGCAGGGGGTGGCTCGGGGGCGGGCGCCTGTCGGCTCACCGGTCCGCTGCGCTACCTTCGCACCTGGCCGGGAACGGATGACGATCTGTGGCGCGGAGGCCGCGCCCGGGGCGGGAGCATGATGGCTGAGGTCGCGTACATCGGCGGGTACACCCCCGACACCGGCGGTTCCGGGCCGGGGATCACCCTGGTCGAGCTGGGCAGCCTGGTCAGGCTGGGGGAGACGGTGGCCTCCGGCCCCTCCTTCCTGGCCGTCCACCCCACGCTCCCGGTCCTGTACGCGGCCGGGGAGGCGGAGCGCGGCACGGTCGGCACGTTCGGCCGGGGCGACGACGGCGCGCTCAGCCCGCTCGCGCAGCGCTCCAGCGAGGGGTCGTCCCCCTGCCACCTGGCGGTGGACCCCACCGGCACCCGGCTCGCCGTGGCCAACTACGGGGACGGCACGGTGAGCGTGCACGGCCTCGACCCCGCCGGCCTGCCGGAACAGGTGTGGATCTTCCCCTACCGCGAGGGGGCCCACGCCCACCAGGCCGTCTTCGGCCCCGACGGCGTGCTGTACGTGAGCGATTTGGGCGCCGGCGAGGTCCGCCGCTACCTGGTCGGGGAGACGGTGGTACCGCACCCGGACGGCCCGGTGCGGCTCGCCGAGGGCATGGGCCCCCGGCACATGGCCAGGGCGGGCGACCACTGGTACGTGACCGGGGAGCTGGACGGCACCGTCCGCGTCTACGACGACGGCTGGCGCGAGCTCCGGGCCGTCCCGGCCACCGGCACGGGACGGCACAACGAGCCCTCGCACCTGGAGGTCTCCGCCTCCGGCGAACTCGTCTACGTCGCCAACCGGGGGCCCGACACGATCTCCGTCCTCGCGGGACCCGAGCTGACCCCGGTCGCAGAGGTGGCCTGCGGCGGCGTCTGGCCCCGGCACTTCGCCGTCGCCGACGACCGCATGTACGTGGCCAACCAGCGGTCGGACGGCGTCGCCGTGCTGCCGCTCGACGACGGCGTCCCCGGGCCCGTGGCGGAGGTCTTCGCGGTGGGCAGCCCCTCCTGCGTGCTGCCGCTGCCCTGACGGGCCCCGCCCGCGGGCCGGGGCGTGCGCGCCCGGCCCTGGGCGTACGCTCGGAGAAGGGTCTCCCGGGCCCCGCGCGGGAGGGGGCACCCACGGGATCTTCGCAGGGTCCTCGCCCGCAGGGCGCGCGAGCCGGCCCGCGAGGACTAGTACCATTTGGTCTAGACCACTGGTGCTTCTGGCGGCAGAATGCGTTGCGGCGGCGACGCAGGGCCCGTCGCCGGCCGTACCGTGCCGCCTGATCAGGCCACCCTGTCTTGATCTGTCTTGATCTGTCTTGATCTTTCTTGATCTGTCCCGCACCCCACACCGGAGGATGTCATGCGTATCGGAGTGCTCACCGGAGGCGGCGACTGCCCCGGCCTGAACGCCGTTATCCGCGCCGTCGTGCGCAAGGGCGTCACCGTCCACGGGCACGAGTTCGTCGGCTTCCGCGACGGCTGGCGCGGGCCGCTCGAGGGCGACACCATGCCGCTGGACGTCCAGGCGGTACGCGGCATCCTGCCGCGCGGCGGAACGATCCTGGGCTCGTCCCGGACCAACCCCATCAAGATCGACGGCGGCGTCGAGAAGATCAAGGAGAACCTCGCGGCGGGCGGGGTCGACGCGCTGATCGCGATCGGCGGCGAGGACACCCTCGGGGTGGCCAAGCAGCTCTTCGACAAGGGCGTGAAGGTCGTCGGCGTGCCCAAGACGATCGACAACGACCTCAACGCGACCGACTACACCTTCGGCTTCGACACGGCCGTCAACATCGCCGTGGAGGCGATCGACCGCCTGCACACCACCGCCGAGTCCCACCACCGCGCGCTGATCTGCGAGGTCATGGGCCGCCACGCGGGCTGGATCGCCCTGCACGCGGGCATGGCCGGCGGCGCCAACGTCATCCTGATCCCGGAGAAGCCCTTCGACATCGACCGGGTCTGCGCCTACGTCGAGTCCCGCTTCAAGACGCGCTACGCGCCGATCATCGTGGTGGCCGAGGGCGCCCACCCGCTGGAGGGCCAGATGGCCCTGCAGGCGGGCGAGCTCGACGCCTTCGGCCACGTCCGGCTGGGCGGCATCGGCGAGACCCTCGCCGGGGAGATCGAGAAGCGCACCGGCAAGGAGGCCCGCACCACCGTGCTCGGCCACATCCAGCGCGGTGGCACGCCCACCGCCTTCGACCGGGTGCTGGCCACCCGGTTCGGCCTGCAGGCCATCGACGCGGTGCAGGAGGGGGACTTCGGCAAGATGGTCGCCCTGCAGGGCACCGACATCGTCCGCGTCGGTCTCGACGAGGCCACCAAGGAGCTCAAGACCGTCCCGGTCAGCCGCTACGAGGAGGCCGAGGTCTTCTTCGGCTGAGCCCTGCCTCCGGCGGCGCCGGAAGGGCCCCAGGTGATCGCCACCGCCTTCGCCGACCTCGGCTTCGACGTCGACGTCGGCCCGCT